>NZ_CP026112.1:600457-900686 GCF_002902925.1 Paraburkholderia terrae
CATGGGGCGTGACGACCGAGCCGGCGTGTTTCGATCCACACCGCGCTTCACAGCAGAACGCCTTCTGGGTCATCCGCAACTACATCGATTCGCTGATCAGCAAAAAGACGGACGGCACCTACGCGCCATGGCTCGCGAAATCGTGGACCGTGGCCGACGACGGCAAGAGCTACACGTTCAACTTGCGCGACGACGTGCATTTCACCGATGGCACGCCCTTCGATGCGAACGCCGTGAAAGCCAACTTCGATTACATCCTGAAGAACGTCAGTACGACGTCGGCATCGGCTTCATTGCTGGTGCATTTTGATCACGTCGAGGTGGTGTCGCCGTATGTCGCGCGTCTCGTGATGAAACAGCCGGATTCCACGACACTGGAATCGCTGTCGAGCGTGAAGCTCGGCTTCATCTCGCCCAAGTCGCTCGCCGAAAACAAGGATCTGTGCGGCGGCGGCCCCGGCATCGTCGGCACGGGGCCGTTCGTGTTCGGTGCTTACCAGCGCGGACAATCGGCGACCTTCACCCGCAACGCCGACTACAAGTGGGCGCCGGGAAATGCGCAGCATCAGGGCGCGGCATGGCTGGAGCAAGTGACCTATCGCTTTCTTCCCGAGGCTGCCGTGCGCACGGGCGCGCTCAGTTCGGGACAGGTCGACCTGATCGAAGGCGTGCAGCCGACGGACGCCGCCGTGTTCGACAAGGTTGACGGCTTCCAGTATCTGACGGGACCGTCCGCGACGACTTCGTTCACGCTGAACATCAACTACACGGTGCCGCCCGCCAGCGACGTCAACGTGCGTCGTGCGCTGCGCGATGGCTTCGATCTCGATGCGATCGTCAAGAGCGTCTATCTCGGCACGGTGCAGCGCGCATGGTCGAACATCGGGCCCGACAACCCCGACTACAACGCTGACCTCAAGCATTCGTGGGGCAACGACGTCAAGCAGGCCAACCGTCTGCTGGACGAAGCAGGGTGGACGAAGCGCGACAGCGAGGGCTTTCGCACGAAGGACGGCAAGCGGCTGTCGATCGAAGTCGGCTACCCGCAACCCTATGTGCGCGACAGCCGCGACGTGCTGATCCGTGCTATCCAGTCGGCGCTGCGGCAAAACATCGGCCTCGATCTCGGGCTGCGCATCACCACGGCGGGTGACTTCGCGAACCAGAAGGCGACGGGCAACTGGACCATCTACCCGAACACCGACAATCCGTCGGATGTCGCGATGGAGCTGTGGGACATGCTGGGCGACCAGGGCTTCCTCTACAACGCGATCAAAACGCCCGACCAGAGCATCGTCGATACGATCAACCGGGCGCGGCTGCTTCCCATCGGCGACGAGCGCCGCAAACTGCTCGCGTTCGTGCAGAAGCGCGCGGTCGACGAAGCGTTCATCGTGCCGCTCTTCGCACCCGCCTATCACCTCGCCGCGAAGTCGACGGTTCATGGCGTGGGCTTCGAGCCGCAACTCGACGGCCCGGCGAGTGCGTACGACATCTGGGTCGACAGGCAGGGAGGCTGACGTGCTGAAGCAGATCGTCACACGCGTCTTGACGGGCGTACTGGTGATGTGGCTCGCGGCGACCACGGCGTTTCTCGCGATCCACGCGCTGCCGGGCCGGATCGAAGACGTGCTGGCGGGCGACCTCGCGTATCCGGGCCTGCGCGAGGCGATCGCCGCGCAGTGGGGCCTCGATCATAGTCTGCCGTGGCAATACGGAGAGTTTCTGCTGCGCCTCGCGCGCGGCGATCTCGGCACGTCGTTCGTCATGCAGCAGCCGGTGCTCGCCGTGCTCGGCAGCCAGTTGTGGCCGACCATCCAGCTCGCGTGCGCAGCGGGCTTGCTCGCCATCGTTCTCGCGTTGCTCGTCGCGACCTCGACGGCGGGTGTCGTTGCGGGGCGCGGCGCCTGGGCGAGCCGCGTCGCGTCGGCGCTGGAATTGCTGTTCACGTCGTCGCCCGTGTTCTGGCTCGGGCTGTTGCTGCTGATCGTGTTCTCGTTTCACTGGCGGCTGTTTCCGGTGTCGGGCGCGGCCGGCTGGCGCTCGCTAGTGCTGCCTGCCATCACGCTCGCACTGCCGACGGCGGGCGTGCTGTCGCAGGTCATGCGCGACGCGCTGGAGTCCGTGTTCGAGCGGCCCTTCGTGACGACGGTGAGGGCGCGCGGCGTCTCCGAACTCGCGCTGCGCACGCGGCATGTGTTGCGCCATGCGTTATTGCCCGTCGTCACGCTGGGCGGCTGGCTGATCGGCGGTCTGCTGGGCGGCGCGGTGATCACCGAGAAGATGTTCGGCCGTCCCGGCATCGGCAGCGTGACGCTGACGGCGGTGACGTCGCAGGACGTGCCCGTCGTGCTCGCCGTCGTGCTGCTGGCCGCCTTCGTACATGTCGCGATCTCGACGCTGCTCGACGTGCTGTATCTGTTCATCGATCCCAGGCTGCGTGCATCATGAGCGAACTCTCATCTCTTGCCGTTGGACAGCAGCGTTGGTCACTGCTTGCGAAGCGGCTGCCCGCAGCCGTGCTGGTGTCGGCTGCGTTTCTCGTCGCGCTCGCTTTCGCGATGGCCTTTCCGCGTGTCGTCACGCCTTACGATCCGCTCGTCAGCGATGTCGCGCACGCGATGCAGGCGCCCGGCGCCGGGCACTGGTTCGGGACGGATCGCATCGGCCGCGACGTGTTTGCGCGCGTCGTCTATGGCGCGCGCTATTCGCTGCTGATCGGCCTTGCCAGCATGATCGTCAGTCTGCTGATCGGTCTCGTGGTCGGCATGACGGCGGGGCTCGGGCGGCGTGCCGTCGACGAGAGCGCGTCGCGCGTATTCGACGTGCTGTCGGCGTTTCCCCCTGTTCTGCTGTCGCTGTTCGTCGTGACCTTTCTCGGCCAGGGCATCGTCAACATCGCGGTGGCCGTCGGCATTGCGGGCATTCCGAAGTTCGGGCGCGTGCTGCGCGCGCAGACGCTGGTGGTGCGCCGCGCCGATTACGTGACGCATGCCGTCGTCTGGGGCCTGTCGCGCCGCCAGGTTTTTCTGCGCCACATCCTGCCGAACGTGCTGGCGGCCGTGCCCGTCATCGCGACCATCGATATCGGCAGCGCGATCATCGCCGTCTCCGGTCTCAGCTTTCTCGGTCTCGGCCCGCAGCCGCCGACGCCCGAATGGGGCGTGATGCTCGCCGAAGGCCGCGACGTGCTGCGCGTCGCGTGGTGGCCGAGTGTGTTTCCCGGCATGGCGATCACGCTGACGGTGGTCGCGTTTTCCGTGATCGGCAAACATCTGTCCCGCGTCTATGGAGTCAAAGCGCGATGAAGAACGATTTCTCCACCGCGCGCACGCTCGTCGACGTGCGCGGACTCGAGATCGGTTTTGCGGATGCGAACGACGGCCAGCCCTTGGTGCGAGGCGTCGATCTGACGATTCGCGCGGGCGAATGCGTGGCGCTGGTCGGCGAGTCGGGCTCGGGGAAGAGTCTGACGGCGCGCAGCCTGATCGGCCTTGCCGGCCACGGCGCGCGAATCGCGGCGCGGCAGTTCGTGATCGACGGACGACACGCATTGCAGTTCCGCGAACGCGACTGGCGCAGCGTACGCGGCGGGTTCGCTGGCCTCGTGATGCAGGACGCGCTGGTGTCGCTCGATCCGTTGCGCACGGTCGGCGCCGAGATCGAAGAGACGCTTGCGCTGCACACGCCGTCGGGCTCGCGCAAGGCACGCCGGGCGCGCGTCTACGACACGATGCGCGACGTCGGCATGCCGGAGCCGGAGCGCCGCGCGCAGCAGTATGCGCATGAGTTGTCAGGTGGCTTGCGGCAGCGGGCGTTGATCGCGTCGGCGATCGTCGCGGGCCCGGCGCTCGTGATCGCCGACGAGCCGACCACCGCGCTCGACGTGACCGTGCAGGCCCAGATCCTCGACGTGCTCGCCGCGCGCCTGCGCGAGGGCGTCGGCATGCTGCTGGTCTCTCACGATCTGGCCGTCGTGGCGGAGGTGGCGGACCGCGTGCTGGTCATGCATCGCGGCGAGGTCGTCGAAAGCGGCGCGACGCTCGACGTGCTGACGAATCCGGCACATGCCTACACGCGCCGGCTGATCGCCGCTCAGCCGTCCGCGCATTCGCGCGGGCAGCGGCTGACGTCGGCGCGTCTCGATGCGGGCGCGCACAGTGCGCCGCAGGGGCGTGCCGATGTCGCGTCGCTGATCGTGCGCGACCCGTTGCCGCCACGGCAAGGCGCTGCGCGCGAGACGCTGTTGCAGGTTGTGGCGCTTGGCAAGCGCTATGGGCGGCGAGGCGCGCGCAAAGAGACAGCGGGCGGCGGAGCCGACACGGGCGATTTCGTTGCGCTCGACGACGTGTCGTTCGACGTGCAGCGCGGCGAAGTGGTCGGCATCGTCGGCGAATCGGGTTCGGGCAAGAGCACCTGCGCGAAGCTCGTGTTGGGACTCGCGACGCCGTCGGCGGGCCATGTGCGCTTTCTCGGCACGCAGTGGAACGGCGAGGGTGTGCGCGAACCGGCGCGCCGCGCGCTGCGCTCGAAGCTGCAGTACATTCCGCAAGACCCGCTCAGTTCGTTCGATCCACGATACTGCGTGCGGCAATTGCTCGACGAAGCGTTGTCGGCGTCGGGCCTGGGCACGCAGCAGGTGCGGGACCGTAGCGTCGAACTGCTCGAACAGGTCGGGCTCGATGCGCGTTATCTCGAACGGCGGCCGCTATCGCTGTCGGGCGGGCAGCGGCAGCGTGTGGCGATTGCTCGCGCGATTGCACCGCAGCCGGCGCTGATCGTCTGCGACGAGCCCGTGTCGGCGCTCGATGTGTACGTGCAGGCGCAGGTGCTCGATCTGCTCGGCACGTTGCAGGCTGAGCTGGGTTTGTCGCTGCTGTTCATTTCGCACGATCTCGACGTGATCCGGCATGTCAGCGATCGCGTGCTCGTGTTCAAGGACGGACGCGTTGTCGAAGCGGGTGACGCGCAGCGTCTCTTCGTCGCGCCACGTCACGCTTACACGCGCTTGCTGATGTCGTCCGCTCCGTCGTTGCGGCGCGCGAAGGAGGAGGGCGCCGCCGGGTACACGCGTGAGGTCGAACCGCTTGCGGGATAAGCTACGGGCGAAGGTCACGCTGTTTCCGGACTGCGCGCGACTCTCGCACGCACCTCAGGCGATGCCAGGCAAGTGGCGACAGCTTCGTAGCCCGGCGCACCCGGGTAAGGTGCCACGCGCGTGGGCGGACTGTGATTAGCGGGGCAAAGAATGATGGCTTCGTCGGGTCCGACTAACGCGAGATCCAGGATCGCCGACGAGCGGGTCAGCAGGAAGACGGGGCGTCGCGATGTTTTCGCGCGATGGCGCAGATAGGTGATCAGCGCTTCCTGGGTGGATTGATCGAGATCCTGTTCGATCATATCGACGATCAGCGGATGAAGCGCTTCACCTTCCAGCGTGACGAGCAAAGCGATCAGCGCGTTGGAAGCGCCCACGCTTGCGCCTTCATCGACGAGCCACGCCAACGCCTGATCGACGCGCGACTTGAGGTCGGGATCGGCGTTCAGCAACGCAACCGCCGAGGCGCCTTCATCGTCGAGCCGGTCGAGACCGAGGAACACCGCGCCTTCCAGCGTTTGCGCGAGACGCCGCGCGAGCCGTGTCTTCCCGCTTCCCAGCGATCCGATGATGTAGTTCACGGGGCGAATGTCCCGCAACTCGAACCATTCCGCGCCCCAAGGCCACGGCAGTTCGAAACCGACACTCGGGCCGGTCCGATCGAGCAGCCCGGCCAGTTCTCCGCCGCCCGGTAACTGGCCTTGCGCGAGATCGGACTGGAGTCTTCGCACCTTGTCGATCCTCGCAACCAGTTCGCGAACCTGATTTCCCAGTGCGGTTTCGTGCGCCGCCAATGCGGCGCCCAAACCTCGAGGATCGCCATCCAGAACGCGGGCCACTTCGGCAAGGCTGAGACCGAGCGCGCGCAGGCCGACGACTTCGGTGGCACGGGCCATATCGCTGTCACGGTACGACCGATATCCCGCTGCCGTTCGGACCGGACGCAGCAACCCTTGCTGTTCGTAAAGCCGTAACGCCTTGACGGATACGCCGAGTCTTCTGGCTGCCTCTGACGCGGTCAGACAGCGGGTGGAAGAAGTCATCAGTCACCTCTCTGTTAGTTGACGAGTGCCAGTTAGCATGAGGGTGACCCCAAGGGCAGGGTCAACAGGATTGTGCCGTGCGGTCCTGCCGTCGTGTCGGATTTTCGTGGAGTTCGTTAGAGGTGGCCTGGCATCGCATTGCATCTGCCCTGCGAGCAACGATCTCTAAGGATTGGCAATGCGCTTCTCGAGCCATCGGGTGAAGAGCGAGATTGGATAGCAGTAGGTGAAGAAAATAACCAGCGTCGCCAGATAGGTGAGGACGGTGAAGCTCGACCTCGCTACTGTGCTGCTTGCTACCTGCGCGGTGTCGATCAGATCGTGGATGCCGACCAGCGATGACAAGGCGGTGCCCATCGTGATGATGGCATAGACGTTCATCCATGGCGGCAACATGCGGCGCACGCATTGTGGCAGCACGATATGCCGCAGAATCTGCGCGCGCGAGAATGCCAGTGACCCGGCGGCTTCCCATTGCGTGGTCGGTATCGATGCAACCGCGCCGCGAAATACCTCGGCGATGTTGGCGCTTGCGGGCAGCGCGAGCGCGAGCGTCACCTTCAGCCAGTCCGGAAACGGCAGCGTCTTGCCGAATAAGGTGAACTCGAACGGAAAGACATAAGTCGTGAAATAGACGAGCACCAGCCACGGCGCATTGCGAAAAGCCTGAACCCAGAATCGTGCGATGCGTCCCGGCAGCGAGGGCGCGAGTCCGAGCGCGCCAATCGCAAGACCGAGGACCGAGCCGATCGCAACCGCGCCGACGCTGATCAGTACGTTCAACGCGAAGCCATGCACGAGCGCGGGTGTCCACTCGACGAAGCGCGCGAGCGTTTCGCCTCGCGAGCTCGAGTCTGGTGCGAAGGTCCATAGCAGCGCGCCGACGATCAGCACGCCGAGCGCGGCGGCGATGCCAGGGGCAGGTCCGCGTACACCCGTGATGCGGCGTGCATGCCCGTCGTGCCGCGATTCGATATCGGAAAAGGGCGATGCAGCCGATCTAGGCGCCATAACCGGGAATCCATAAACGTCGTTCGAGCCAGCGCCCCGCAAGGCTGACCAGCCATGTCAGCAAACCAAAGAACAGCAGAATGACGATCATCAACGCGAGCACGTTGTCGCGCTGCGTCCAGATCATGATCGACTGATAAGTGACGTCGCCTACGGCAATCGCCGATGCAAGCGCCGTCGCCTTGACCAGTTCGACGAAGTTGTTCACGAGCGCCGGCAATGCCGTGCGAAGCGCCAGCGGCAATTCGATGCGCCAGAAGCGCGCCCTGCGATCGAAGCCGAGCGAGGCCGCACCTTCGAGCGTTTGCACGGGCAGCGCGTCGAAGCCCGCGCGCAACGCTTCCGCATGAAACGCGCCCTTGTGCAGCGACAACACCAGCACGACCCAGAAGAACGGCTTGAACGGGTTGTCGATGTGGCTTTCGCGCAGCCATTGCGTGATCAGCATGTTCAGCACGAGAAACGCACAGTACATCTGAACGAGCGTCGGTGTATTGCGCGTGAGCTCGACGAAGGCGCGCGCCGGCGCCGCGATCCATGCATGGCGATGACGCAGCGCGATGAGCAGCAGCAAGCCCGCGAGCGCGCTCCCGAACATCGTCGCGATGACCAGTTCGATGCTCACCACGATCCCCTGCAGAAACGGCACGCGCTCGTAGGCGTCCAGCAGAAAGCGATAGTCGAGGCCGGCACGCGCGGCAGCGTCGATGAAAGCATGAAGCGAGACGGCCATGCTCACTGCTCAGCAGGCAATTGGTGATGCCACTCGGCCAGCGCCGGCGAAGGCGGCGTCAGGCCGTTTTTCGCTTCATCGTCGATCAACCAGCCCGTGCGATGCCAGTCGCGCACGATCGCGTCGAGCTTCGCTGCCGTGTCCTTTTCGCCTTGCCGTACCCAGATCACCGACGGCGCGGGCTCGAGTTCCGGTTGCAGCGTGCGGTAGTCACGCCATTCGGGATCACGCTGCTGTAGCGGATAAAGCAGCGGTGCGGCGTCATGCACGGCCGCGACGCAGCTGCCGCCGCGCAGCGCGAGCAGCGATTGGGACGAGCCGGGGAACGCACGCGGCACAGCACCGTATTTTTCGACCACAGGCCGGATATAACTACTGCCCTGTGAAATGCACACGGGCTTGCCGCGCAGGTCTTCCCACTTCGTAATGCCGCTCGATTTCGGCGTAATGGCCGTGCCGCCGACGCGGTAATACGGCGTTGGTACGTGATCGAGAATCTCGCCGCGCTGCGCGTTGAATTCCATGTTCGCAATCAGGATATCGACCTTGCCCTGCTGCAGGAACTGAACGCGTGTCGATGGTTGCACGGACACCAGTTGTACCTTCACGCCGAGGCGCTTGCCGATATCGTTGGCGAGATCGACGTTCATGCCGCGCGGCTGCTGGGTTTGCGGATCGAGCGAGCCGAATGGGCTGCCGCCAATCAGCACGCCGACCGCGATTTCATGGCGCGAATTGATCTTGTCGAGCGTCTGGTCCGCGTGAACGGGTGTACTGACTGCCGTAGCGGAAAGGGCCGTAACCAGGGAGAGAGCCGCGAATCGTTTGTTATATGCCGCTTTGCTGGATGTCATGAGCGATCGGATAAATGAAAGGAATGGGCGCATGCGTCGTGGCAGTGAATGCGCCACTGCGACGGCATACGCTATGCCAATCCCGATGCGCAGCAAACGAAATGAATCTGCTAAGCAAAGTACACAGACGTTAAAGCGCGGCGCCGAATGCCGAGGCGTGGTTTTCGTACACATAGCAGATCGCTGCATATGGTTTCGCCTATTCGTTGGTTAGCGAATGACGTTGGCGTTTCTAGAATGATCGGCTGCTGAGTGGGCGTTCGACGTCGATGCGTTGGTTCGGCCAATCAGCATTGACGACAGGACGGCGATGACACCACTCATTGTTTCGGCGCGTGCAGCGCGTATCGGCCTCGCGCTCAACGCGGCGGTTGTCGCGGAGCACATGCATGACAGCTTCGACAAAGACGCATCGCGCACACTCGCTACGGAGGCCGTATGAACCGCATTGCCATCGACGAACAGGCAGCGCTCGCCAAGTTACGCGGCGCGGAATACGCGCTGCTCGCGCTGCGCGACGTGCGCCTCGCCTACGGCAACACGGCCGTGCTCAATGGCATCGATCTGTCCGTCCGACGCGGGCAGGCCGTGTCGATCATCGGCCCATCAGGTTCGGGCAAGTCGACGATCTTGCGCTGTGTCAACGGACTGGTTGCGCCTCAAAGCGGTGAGATTCACGTCGATGGCATCGACGTGCGCGCGCAGAGAACAGACGCGCAACGCATCGCGCTGCGCAAGCGAATCGGTTTTGTGTTCCAGCAATACAACCTGTTTCCGCATCTAAACGTGGTGGAGAACCTGATCATCGCGCCGATGCGCGTGCTCGGGCGCAGCCGCGTGGAAGCCGAGAGCGACGCGCACGCGCTGCTCGCGAAGGTACGTCTCGCCGATAAGGCGAAGGCCTATCCGGGCGCGCTGTCGGGCGGACAGCAGCAGCGTGTCGCGATTGCGCGAACGCTGGCGATGCGGCCCGACCTGATCCTGTTCGACGAAGTGACGTCGGCGCTCGATCCCGAAACGGTCGGCGAAGTGCTGAACGTGATCGGTGAACTGGCCGACGAAGGGCAGACCTGTGTGCTTGTCACGCACGAAATGCGCTTTGCTGAAGACATCAGCGACGAAGTGTTCTTCACGGAAGGCGGCGTAATCGTCGAGCACGGCAGCGCACGACAGCTCTTTCACGATCCCATCCACGAGCGAACCAGACTCTTTCTGCAGCGCGCCCGCGGCGAGGACCGCACAGGCCGCGCGCGGCGGCGCGTGCAAGACGACGCGTGAATTTTTAACGATCAATCATCCTCACGACCATGAGCACAATCACGAACGAAACGATCGGTGCCGTCGCCTCGCAACGCCGCGAAGCGGTGCAGACACTGCTTGCCGATGCGCGCAAGATCATTGAAGAGAAGGGCGTCACGCGCGATGCGCTCGCCGCGATTAGCACGCGGCTGCTGGAACTCGCGACGCAGCGCACGCTGTTCGATGCCACCGATTTCCCGCCGCCGCAGCGCGACAGCGGTGACACGTCGACGCGCTACCGGCTCAATCCCGGCGAAGACGGCTTTGCGCTGTATCTGAATTCACTGCTGCCGGGCAAGACAACGATTCCGCACAACCACGACACGTGGGCCGTGATCGCCGCCATCGATGGCGCGGAGCTAAACCGTATCTACCGGCGCACGGACGATGGCCGCGACCCTGAGCGCGCGCAACTCGAACTGTCGCATGAAGTGGTCGTGCGGCCCGGCGTTCCGATCGCGTTTCTGCCGGACGATATCCACAGCATTCACGTCGGCGGTGCGGAACCGACGCTGCATTTCCATCTATATGGCCGTCCGCTCGACACGTTGACGGGCCGGCTCGGTTTCGAACCCGGCACGGGCGCCGTCGTGCGTTACAACGCGACGCACATGCAACGCGCGACGCAGGCGGTCGGCTGATGGCGGCAACGGACGACCATTTGCTGACCCGCGTTCTGCGCGCCGGCGCGCCAGCGTTCGAAGGCGGCGCGGCGCCCGTCAACGTGCCCGTCGTGCGCACGAGTACGGTGCGTTTCGAGAGCGACGCGGCTCGCGTCGAGCTGCAGCATCGGCGCGAAGCGGGCGAATCTGTCGGCACGTATGGACGGCACGGCATGGCGACGCATCGCGCGCTCGAAGCCGCAATAGGCGAACTGGAAGGCGCAAGTGAAGTGCTGCTCGCGCCTTCCGGTTTGTCGGCGATTACGCTGGTGTTTATCGCGCTGTTGTCGCCGGGCGATCATGTAGTGGTGCAGGACAGTGTCTATGGACCAGTGCGCGAGCGCGCCGAGCCGCTGCTTACACGGCTCGGCGTGTCGTTCAGCTATTTCAGCGCGAGCGAAGGCGTGCCCGCAGCGCACGTCAGACCGAACACGCGGCTGATCTACGCGGAGTCGCCATCGTCGTTCTTTTATGAAGTGGTCGATCTGCCCGCGCTTGCCGCGTTTGCGCGCGAGCGCGGCATCCTGCTCGCGGCTGACAATACGTGGGGCGCGGGGCTGCTGTATCGGCCGCTTGCGCTCGGCGCGGATATCTCGGTGCAGGCCACGACGAAATACCTCGGCGGGCATTCTGATCTGATGCAGGGCACGGTATCGACGGCCAATGCGGCGCTCGCCCGTAAGCTGCGCGATACACACGACGCACTCGGCCTGAGCGTCGGCGCGGACGATGCCTATCTCGCGCTGCGCGGCATCCGCACGCTCGCGGTGCGCCTCGCGCAGCATGGCCGCAATGCGCTCGAAGTCGCGCAGTATTTGCAGACGGAGCGCCATGCGGTTACGCGCGTGTTTCATCCCGCGTTGCCTGACGATCGCGGTCACGCACTCTGGCGTCGCGATTTTGCGGGTGCCAATGGGCTGGTTTCGTTTGCGTTGCACCACGCGGATCACGACAAGGCGCGTGCGTTCATCGATGCGCTGCGTTTGTTCGGCATTGGCGCGTCGTGGGGCGGCTACGAAAGCCTTGCATTGATCGCACCACCGTCGCGTGTGCGTGAACACAGCTACTGGCGTGGCAGCGAGCCCGTCGTGCGCCTGCATGTCGGCCTCGAAGATCCTGCGGATCTGATTGATGATCTGAAGCAGGCGTTTCGCCGCGTCGTGCAATAGACGCGCTCACTCTCACTTCATTGCCTCTACTCCGAATGACAGACAGTTTTTCGCTGATACCTGCGACCACCGTGCGCGAATGGCTGAACGACGGCGATGAGCTCGCGCTTTTCGATGTGCGCGAAGCCGGCGAGTTCGGCGAAGGTCATCCGTTCTTCGCGATTCCGCTGCCGTATAGCAGGCTGGAACTCGACGTCAGCCGGCTCGCGCCGCGCCGCAATGTACGCGTCGTTTTGCTCGACGATGGCGTGAACGACGAAGCGATTGCGCGGCGCGCAGCGCGGCGACTGCATGCGTTGGGCTATACGCGGGTTTTTGTGTTGCAAGGTGGCGCCCCCGGATGGTCCGCCGCGGGTTACACGCTTTTCAAAGGCGTGAATCTGCCGTCGAAAACCTTTGGCGAGCTGGTCGAGCATGCGTACGAGACGCCGCGTGTTTCGGCGGCGGAACTCGCGCGTTTGCAGGCCGAAGGCAAGCCGCTCGTGCTGCTCGACGGCCGCACGGTCGAAGAACACAGGAAGATGACGATACCGGGCGCGGTGAGTTGTCCAAACGGTGAACTGGCGTACCGTATCGGCGCACTTGCGGGCGATCCCGATATCCCCGTCGTCATTCATTGCGCGGGTCGGACGCGCAGCATTATCGGTGCGCAGTTGCTGCGCAGCTTCGGTTTGCCGAATCGCGTTGTCGCGCTGGAAAACGGCACGCAAGGCTGGGCGCTTGCGGGCCTCACGCTCGAGCATGGCAGCGTGCGACGTTATCCCGATACGGTCGATGAACGCGCATTGGCCGCCGCGCGTGATCGTGCTTCCAGACTGGCGGAGCGCTTCTCGCTGAAAACGCTCGACGCAAAGCGCGCGCAGGCATGGCTCGATGCGACGGATCGCACAACCTATCTTCTCGATATACGCAGCGCCGACGAGTTCGCGCGTGACGGCGTGCGAGCTGCCGTACACGCGCCGGGCGGCCAGCTCCTTCAGGCGACCGATCAGACGATCGGCGTGCGCAATGCGCGTGTGCTGCTGGTCGATCACGACGGCGTGCGCGCGCCTGTCATCGCCACATGGCTTGTGCAACTCGGCATCGAAACGGCGCTCGTTCCAGCGCAAGAGGCGAATGCATTGCATCGCGCCGTTGTTGAAACACAAGGCATAGCAGAAGGCCTGATCGATGCGAACGAACTGCGCACGCTGCGAGGCACCCGCGGCTTGCATCTGATCGATCTGCGCTCCAGCGCGGCGCATCGCGGCGGCCATCCAGAAGGCGCGCGCTGGTCGATTCGTCCGAGGTTGCCCGACACGCTGGAGAGTGCGGCGCGATCCGATCGCATCGTGCTATTCGCGGATTCGAATGAACTGGCCGCGCTCGCGGCGCTCGATCTGCGCGAAGCCGGTTTCACAAGCGTATCGATCGCGGAGGCAGGCCTCGACACCTTCAAACAGGCAGGCTATCCACTCGAAGCCTCGCAGGCGTCGCCGCCGGACAGCGAACGCATCGACTATCTGTTCTTCGTCCACGACCGGCACGAAGGCAATCTCGATGCCGCGCGCGCCTATCTGGCATGGGAAACCGGCCTCATCGCGCAGTGCGCGCCGGACGAACTCCAACACTTCCGCATCGATGCGTCATCGTCGGGTGCGGATCTTCATCGCGAACTGACTCGTTCATGATCGACCGTCTTTCGAAGCGTGTGTTGCGCGCAACCACGTGTTTGTCCGCCGTCGTCGCATGCGTCGCATCGCCAGGCACCGCGCATGCGGACGCCACGCTGGAGCGCATCAAGGCGCGCGGCACGCTGATCGTCGGCGTCGTGCTCGACGGCACCTACGGCACGCTCGATCCCGCGACGCGCAAGCCCATCGGCTACAACGTCGAGCTGGGCGAAAGTCTCGCGAGCCATCTCGGCGTGAAGTTCGAAGCGATTGAAGTGACGCCGCCGAACCGCGTGCAGTTCCTGCAGCAAGGCAAGGTGGATGCGCTGATCGCCAGCATGCAGTACACGAAGGAGCGCGACGAAATACTCAGCTACGTGCCGACCCCTTTCGAAGAGATTGGCGGCAGCGCGATGGTGCATAAGGACGCGGGCATCCACGACTGGAAGGATCTGCGCGACAAACCCGTCTGCGTCTCGCAAGGCAGCAACTACACGAAGCCGCTGATCGAGCAATACGGTGCGCAGGTCAAGGCATTCAAGGGCATGCCCGAAGCGCTGCTCGCGCTGCGCGGCGGAACGTGCGTCGCATCGGTTCACGTGACGCCAGGCATCGAGGCGCGTCTTGCGAACCCATCGGGTGAATGGAAGGACTATGAATCACCGATGCCGACGCAGCTGATTCCGTCGCCTTCCGTGATCTGGGTGCGCAAAGGACAGACCGATACCGTTGCCGCCTTCGACAAGATCGTGAAGGACTGGCATCGCAGCGGCTTTCTGATCGACGAAGGCAACAAGTGGCATATGCCGCCGTCGCAACGGTTGCAGGAATGGCACCGGCAATACGCCGCCAACAAGGAAAACTGACCCATGACACAGACTGCCGATCTGGACCGCGATGCACGCCGTACGCTCGATCTGCTCGGACCCGCGCCCGACAACTGGGTGCCGGACCGGCCAGGCGTCGATCACAACGTGTTTATCGTCGGCGCGGGGCAGACGGGCTGTGCGTTCGCGTTTGCGCTGCGGCGCGCGGGCATTGGCCGCGTCAGCGTGATCGATGCGGCGGCGGATGCAGCGAAGGCGGGCGTATGGCTCAACCGTGCGCGCATGAACAAGCTGCGTACGCCGAAAACGCTTGTCGGCCCTGAAGGCGGCTTGCCGGGTTTGAGTTTTCGCGCGTGGTACGAAGCGCGTTTCGGCGTGGCGTCGTATCAGGACATCGACCGCATTCCGCGAGAGCGCTGGGCCGAATACCTCGCGTGGTATCGCGAGTTTCTTGAGATTCCGGTTCGCTACGGCACGCGTCTCGTGCGGATCGAACCGAAGGGCACGCATTTCGCGCTCCATCTCGAAGTGGACGGCGTCGCGCGTGTCGAAACGGCGCGCAAGGTGCTGCTGTGCAATGGCGTCGCGGGCAATGGCGGCGCGTTCGTGCCGGGGGTGCTCAAGAGCTTGCCGGCGCAGCTTGTCGCGCATACGTCCGACGCCATCGATTTCGCGGCGTTGCGCGGCAAGTCGGTTGCCGTGCTGGGCAGCGCGGCCTCTGCGTTCGATGCCGCCGCGACTGCGCTCGAAGCGGGCGCAGCGGACGTGCATCTGTTCGCGCGCCGTACGACGTTGGCGGCCACGCCGGTATCACGTGCGCGCGCCTATCCGGGCGCATACGACAACTACTTCGATCTGCCCGATGCGTTGCGTTGGGCGCAGGCGCTGCGCTTCAAACGCTCGGGTTCGACGGCGCCGCCGGATTCGATCGAACGCGTGACGCGCTTCGAGAACTTCCATCTGCATCTCGGCGCGCAGTGGGAAACCGCGCGTGAAGCGGCGGGGCAGATTGCGGCTGCCGTGTCCGGCGAGACGTTTCGCTTCGACTTCGCCATTGCGGGAACCGGCTATTTCATCGATCCTGCCGCGCGTCCCGAGCTGGCCAGCTTCGCGTCGCACATCCTGTTGTGGCGCGACCAGTTCATACCGTCCAGCAACGAGGCGGACGACGGGCTCGGCGCGCATCCGTATCTCGGCCACGCGCTCGAATACAAGGAGAAGGTCCCGGGCGATGCGCCGTATCTGAAGGACATTCATGTGTACAACCCTGCGGGATTCGTCAGCGCGGGCGTGCCAGTCGGCGATGTGCCGAGCATGAAGCGCGATATTCCCGCCGTGGTTCGCCGCATCAGCCGTGACCTGTTTCTCGGCGATATCGATTCGCACGCGCAACGGCTCGCCGCTGACGTACCTCCCGAGTTCGACGAGTCTCTGTATGCGGCAAGTTTGTGGGGCAGGGAAACGTCGAGCGCATGACGCTGGGGGTGTCGCACGGCAACGAGAAGGGGCTTCGCAGAGACGCCTCTTTTTGCTTTGGCGCGGCTCGCGAACGGGCGCCTGCTCTGCTTAACGCGCGATACGAATGGGCGGCGAATAAGCGCTAACCGTCGTATCGCCACTCCCACCCGTTTGCGACGTACCTTTCGTGTCGCCACCAAAGCCCGCTTCGTCCGTGGCGGCTGAATGACCCGGTGTGCGAAGGCTCTGTGGCGAGGGGCTGCCCTGATCGGTGGCTACGGGCGCCGTGCTTACCGGCGATTGAGTCACCGGTTGACTCGCCTGCGCGTAGCTAGACAGCGGAGTGGCGAAGATCGCCGCAATGGCGAATGCTTGAACGGTCGATTTCATCGTTGGGTAGTGACGTTGGTGATAGACGGACACGATTGCCCACAGCGTGAGCGCAAGTGTATGAAGCGACACGCGAGCGATAAAGATGCACGTGCCGACATCAGTGTTCGGATGAAGTGAAAAATCGTCGCGATTGATTTCATCGATTCCGGCGATCAGGTGCTGACTGCCATGTCCATCTCATCGGAATAGACCTCGTCAGCGGGGAGCGGTGATTGGGTTGCGACCACACGGTCGTCAAGGGTCCTGCCAATCGGCGGACGGTTACGCGCGAATGCAAGCGGCGACTGTGCGCAAATTTCCGCCACCCATTCGACAAATACGCGGACCTTTGGCGCGAGATGCCGGTTGTGAGGATAGACGGCAGACAGCGGCATGGAGCGGACTTTCCACGGCGCGAGTATTTCCTTGAGATCGCCCGCTTCGATATGCGATGCAAGCATGAACAACGGCGCCTGAATGATGCCGGCACCGTTGACGCCGCACATGACATAAGCGTCCGCATCGTTGACGGCCAGGCCGCCATTCATTTTCATGTCCCTGCTTTCGCCATTCACGTCGAAGTTCAAGCCCAGGGTTCGACCGGTACGGCTCGAAAAATAGTGTACTGCGACGTGTTGCTCGAGTTCTTCGAGTGAGCGAGGTTCGCCGTAGCGAGCAAGGTAGGCGGGACTGGCGGCAGTGATCGTCGACAGGGCGCCGAGCCGCCGTGCGACCAGCGTGGAATCGTCCAGATTGCCAACCCGGAGCGCGCAGTCGACCCCTTCCTGAATCAGGTCCACTTGCCTGTCTCCGAATCCCAGCATGAGTTCGACGTGCGGGTGCCGCTCGCGAAATTCCTCGAGGCGCGGCATCACGATCAGGCGCCCCAGCGAACCGGGCATGTCCACTCGGAGTTTGCCCCGAGGGCCTTTGACGACATTGGCGAGGCTGTCCTCGATCTCGTCGATGTCGGCCAGCACCCGCACGCAGCGTTCGTAATATCCCGCGCCTTCGGGCGTCAGATTCAGGCGGCGCGTGGTTCGCTGCATCAGGCGCGTGTGCAGATTCGCTTCCAGATTCTTGATGATGGTGGTGGCCGACGCACGCGGAATGTCCAGAGCGTCCGCCGCGCGAGCGAAGCTGTTCATCTCGACGACCTTGGTGAAGACCTTCATCGCCAGGAGCTTGTCCATATTCCCTTACCTCACACAAATCAGCTGCAACTCGCTTTCGGACGCGGCAGGGCGGGAGAGACCGGTGATTCTTCGGCTGCCGTGAATAGTGTTCTGGATTATAACCATTTATCTGTTTTTCGTCTTCGGACAGAATTGCTCGCATCGAAACATCCGGGAAGGCGCAGGCCTGCAGGCTATGTCAATCAATGTCGAACAGGCGATCGAAATTCAGAACGTGGATCTGGACGGCCACGCACAGGCCATCCGCTTGCGTACCTATCGTCCTCCAGGCAGGCGCGACGTGTTGCCTGTCATATTTTTCTTTCACGGCGGCGGATTCGTTAAAGGAACGCCCGAGCAGTCGGATCCAATGTGCTCGCAGATCGCGCTTCAGGTGCATGCGCTGGTGGTCTCGGTGGGTTACTCGCTGGCGCCGGCATTTCCGTTCCCTACCGCGCTCCATGACGGATTCCTCGCTGCGCAGTGGGTCGTCACCCATGCGCGCGCGCTTCATGCTGACGCGAAGCGAATGGCTGTTGCCGGGCACGACGCAGGCGGCAATCTGGCGACAGGTCTCGCGGCGATGGTCCGTGACCGGGCTTCTTTTCGTTTTCGCGCCCAGGCGCTGCTTGCGCCGCTGCTCGATCCAAGTATGACGCGCTTCCCTGATCTGGATGATGAGGTAACGCTAGATATGTGCGCCGAGGAGTGCGCTTCGGGCTATCGGGCCTATCTGCCGTTGGCGTCGCTGAGGCTTCATCCCTATGCCGCGCCGATCGAGTCCCTACGTCTGGCGGGGCTGCCTGCCGCATTCATCGCAAGCGCGGAAAACGACCTGATGCACGTGGAGGCAGAGCGGTACGCAGCCGGGCTGATTGCAGCGGGCGTGCCCACGACTGTCACACGCTACCGCGGCGTCGCGCACTACGAACTGGCGTCACGACAGGACGTCACCGCTGACGTGGCCGCCTTCTTCAGCAAAGAACTTGGCTCCGCGCCGAAGCGTTCCTGATTCATGTAACCAGTAAATGGGAGTTTAAAAATGCCGTCAAAGCGTAGGCTGGTTGCCGCCAGCGCGGTCTTCCTGGTCGTTGTCGCGGGTACTGCCGCGACCTATCACGTGCGCGGCAGCGCGCCCCTGAGCGAGGCTGCTGCTGCTGCAGCGCCGCCGGCTGCGGACGTGGATGTCGCGCCCGTGGTCTCGCAGACCATCACCGACTATCAGGCCTACTCGGGCCGTATCGAGGCCATCAACAACGTGGAGATCCGGCCGCTCGTCTCCGGAACGATCGTCGCCGTCCACTTCCACGACGGAGCGATGGTCAGAAAGGGCGACCTGCTCGTCACGATCGACCCGCGTCCGTATCAGGCGGAGGTCGACCGGGCAGCCGCGCAACTGGCTTCGGCGGAGTCCCGCAACGGTTATGCGACGGCGGACTGGGCTCGCGCGCAAAGGCTGCTGACGGACAACGCCATCGCCAAACGCGACTACGACCAGGCGCAGAACGCCAATCGCGAAGCAGTGGCAGCCGTGAAGGCGGCGAAAGCCGCGCTTGAAGCGGCGCAGATCAATCTGGGCTACACCGCCATCACGGCGCCCGTGTCGGGACGCGTATCCCGCGCGGAACTGACGGTTGGCAACATCGTTTCGCCGGGAGCCACTGCGCCTGTGCTGACAACGCTGGTGTCGACGTCGCCCATCTATGCATCGTTCGACGTCGACGAGCAGACGTACCTGCGCTTTCTCAGTCGCGACTCAAAAGTGACGGTACCCGTCTCCGTCGGACTCGCCAACGAGACGGGCTATTCGCGTCAGGGCGTGATCGATTCCGTGGACAACCGGCTCGACACCAGTTCCGGGACGATTCGCGTGCGCGCGCGTTTCGACAATGAGGACGGCGTGCTGGTCCCGGGTCTTTACGTCCGGGCTCGCGTGGGCGGCGGTGTGCCGCATCAGGCCGTGCTGGTCAACGACGCAGCCATTCAGACCGATCAGGACAAGAAGTTCGTGCTGCTGGTGGATACGGAGAACAAGGTCCGATACCGCGAAGTGAAGCTGGGCGACCAGCATCAGGGTTTGCGTGTCATCACGGGTGGTCTGCAGCCGGGAGACCGCGTCGTCGTGAACGGCATTCAGCGCGTTCGTCCGGGCGATCCCGTCAAGCCCAACCCGGTGCAGATGTCGGGCGGCACCGCCTCTACGACAAGGGCGTCCTGAGTGCGCGCATCGCGCCTTGCCCTTCACGCCTAGCCAGAGAATGTCATGAACCTCTCCAAGTTTTTTATCGAACGCCCGATATTTGCGGCTGTCCTGTCAGCAATGATCCTGCTGGCGGGGCTGATCTCGATGGTCAATCTGCCCATCTCCGAATATCCCGGCGTGGTCCCTCCGTCCGTCGTGGTGACGGCGCAATACCCCGGCGCCAATCCGAAGGTGATTGCCGAAACGGTGGCTTCGCCGCTCGAAGAACAGATCAACGGTGTTGAAAACATGCTGTACATGCAGTCGCAAGCGAATAGCGACGGCACGCTCACAACGACGATCACGTTCAAGCTCGGCACGAATCCCGACCTCGCGCAGCAGCAGGTGGAGACGCGTGTGAACCAGGCGCTGCCGCGCTTGCCCGAGGACGTGCAACGCCTCGGCGTCACGACGATCAAGTCGTCGCCGACGCTCACGATGGTTGTCCACCTTGTTTCCCCGAGCGAGAAATACAACAGCACGTATCTGCGCAACTATGCACTGATCAACGTTCGCGACCGGCTCGAGCGTATTCCCGGTGTTGGCCAGGTCACGCTGTGGGGCTCCGGCGACTATTCGATGCGCGTGTGGCTCGATCCGCAGAAGGTGGCCGAGCACAACATGACGGCCAACGATGTCGTAACGGCAATCCGCGACCAGAACCTTCAGGTGGCGGCCGGCCAGGTGGGTGCGTCTCCGTCGACTCCCGATGCGCCGCTGCAACTCAACGTGAATGCACAGGGCAGACTCGAAACCGAAGACGAATTCCGTGACATCGTCCTGAAGACATCGCCCGATGGCGCGGTGACGCGGCTCAAGGACGTCGCGCGCGTTGAAATGGGGGCATCCGAATACGCACGCCGTTCGCTGCTGAATAACAAATCAGCGGTTGCGATGGCGATTTTCGAGTTGCCGGGAGCGAACTCGCTGGACATTTCGGAACACGTTCGCGAGGCGATGAAGCAACTCCAGGCCGACATGCCGGAAGGCGTGAAGTACGACATCGTCTATGACCCGACGCAGTTCGTGCGTTCGAGTATTCATGCCGTGATTCACACCTTGCTGGAAGCCATCGCGCTGGTCGTGCTGGTGGTCATCGTGTTCCTGCAAACGTGGCGCGCGTCGATCATCCCGCTGCTCGCCGTACCCGTCTCGATTGTCGGCACGTTCTCGCTGTTGCTTGCGTTCGGTTTCTCGATCAATGCGCTGTCGCTGTTCGGCATGGTACTGGCAATCGGCATCGTGGTCGACGACGCGATCGTGGTGGTCGAGAACGTCGAACGCAACATCTCTACAGGCCTGACTCCGAAGGAGGCGACCCATCAGGCGATGCAGGAGGTCAGCGGGCCGATTATCGCCATTGCCCTGACGCTGATTGCCGTGTTCGTGCCGCTCGCCTTCATGAACGGCTTGACGGGCCAGTTCTACAAGCAGTTCGCGATGACCATTGCCATTTCGACGGTCATTTCCGCGTTCAACTCGCTGACGCTTTCGCCCGCTCTTGCCGCGCTGTTGCTCAAAGGACATCACGACCCGAAGGATTGGCTCACGCGTGCAATGGATCGGGTGTTCGGTCCGTTCTTCAACGCGTTCAACAAGGTCTTTCATCGCGGCTCCGAATCGTATAGCCGCGGCGTATCGAAGGTCGTCAACCGCAAGGTGGTTATTCTCGCGATCTATGCCGTGTTGCTGGGGCTGACCGTGCTCATGAGCAAGGTCGTGCCGGGTGGATTCGTTCCCGTTCAGGACAAGCAGTACCTGGTCGCCATCGTGCAGTTGCCCAACGGCGCGTCGCTCGACCGCACGGAAGATGTGGTGCGCGAAGTCGGGGAGATCGCGCTGAAGACGCCCGGCGTCGAATCGGCCGTGCAGTTTCCCGGCTTGTCGATCAACGGCTTTACCAACTCGTCGAGTTCGGCCGTCATCTTCTTTGGTGAAACGCCCTTCGAAGAGCGTGAGGGCAAGTCGATGAACGGGCTGAGCATTGCCGCCGAACTGAACAAGCGGCTGTCCGGCATCAAGGGGGCATTCGTCGCGGTGTTTCCGCCGCCGCCCGTTCTCGGTCTGGGCACGCTGGGTGGCTTCAAGCTTCAGATCGAAGACCAGCAGGCCCAGGGCTATACCGCGCTCAACAACGCGACCCAGTCGTTTCTGAAAGAGGCAGCGAAGACACCTGAACTCGGCCCGGCGTTCTCGACGTACCAGATCAACGTGCCGCAAGTGAATGTCGCCGTTGACCGCGTGAAGGCCAAGCAATTGGGTATCTCCGTGAACGACATTTTCACCACGATGCAGGTGTATCTCGGTTCGTTCTATGTGAATGACTTCAACCGTTTCGGCCGTGTCTATCAGGTGCGCGTGCAGGCGGATGCGCCATTCCGCGCGCACATGGACGACATCGGATTGCTGAAGACGCGTAACGACAAGGGGGAGATGGTGCCGCTGTCGACCCTCGTGAAAGTCACGCCAACCTACGGTCCTGACTCGGTGGTCCGCTACAACGGCTATACGGCTGCGGATATCAACGGTGGTCCCGCACCGGGCTATTCGTCGGGGCAGGCTCAGGCCGCCATCGAAAAAGTCGCCGCCAAAACCTTGCCGCGAGGGATGAAGTTCGAGTGGACCGATCTGACGTATCAGCAGATTCTTGCGGGCAATGCGGCGCTCTGGGTGTTTCCGATCAGCGTTCTGCTCGTCTACATGGTGTTGGCCGCGATGTATGAAAGCCTCACGTTGCCACTCGCCATTCTGATGATAGTACCGATGAGCGTGCTGTCCGCGCTGCTCGGCGTCTGGTTGACTCACGGCGACAACAACATCTTCACGCAGATCGGCCTCATGGTGCTGGTCGGGTTGTCCGCGAAGAATGCGATTCTGATTGTCGAATTCGCCCGGGAACTGGAAATGGAAGGGCGCTCGATCGTGCAGGCTGCGATCGAAGCAAGCCGGCTGCGTTTGCGCCCGATCCTGATGACGTCCTTCGCGTTCATCATGGGTGTGGTGCCGCTGGTCGTGTCGAGCGGCGCGGGTTCGGAGATGCGTCACGCGATCGGTATCGCTGTGTTCTTTGGGATGCTGGGCGTCACGCTGTTCGGCTTGCTGCTGACACCCGTCTTTTATGTCGTTCTGCGAAAGCTCGACAGGAAAGAGCACATCGTGGACAAACACGGACATCACCCGCACGTTCGCGGTGTCGATGCTTCCGTCGAAGCGTGAGGATCATCATGTCGAACAATAGAGTGAAGGTTGCGCTCTGGAGCTCGTTGACGCTGTTGAGCGCGGCCCTTCTGACGGCGGGTTGCTCGCTGGCGCCCGAGTACAAGGTGCCTGCTTCCGCGGCCTCCGCGGCTTTCAAGGAAGCGCCCGTCACGACGGCTACGGCGGCAGCGGAAGGGCAGGCGGGCACGTGGAAAATCGCGCAACCGTCCGACCAGATTCCGCGCGGGAAGTGGTGGGTGATCTTCGATGATCCAGCGCTCAACGATCTCGAAGAACAGGCGCTCGCTGCCAACCAGAACCTCGCTGCGGCAGCGGCGCGGCTCAAGGAAGCGCGCGCGCTCCAGCAGGCCACCCGCGCCGGCCTGTTTCCGACTATCGACGCAGGCTTTGGACCCACCCGGGAAAAGGTCTCGCCCGCTTCGCAGTTGCAGCCGGACGGTGGGAATATTCCGGCACAGACCTTGTGGCGCGCTCAGGCGACCGCGAGTTATGAAGTGGACCTGTTCGGACGCGTCTCCGACGCGGTGCGGGCGAGTCGCGCAGAGAGCGAGCAATCGGAGGCGCTGTTGCGCTCGGTTCAGCTTTCGTTGCAGGCGGATGTAGCCGCGAACTACTTCAAGGTCCGCGAACTGGACGCGGAACTGCAGGTCTACGCGCAGAACGTGTCGCTTCGCGAGCAGGCGCTGAAACTGGTGCAGTCGAAGTTCGGTGCGGGTGACATCGCTGAACTCGATGTCGCCCGCGCCAAAGCCGAACTGGCAACGGCACGTTCCGATGCGATGACGGCAGAGAGACAACGGGCGACGGCTGAACACAGTCTCGCTGTTCTTCTGGGCAAGGCGCCGTCCGAGTTCTCGATGGCGTCGAACCCGCTGCGGCCCGTGCAGATTCGCATTCCGCCAGGCTTGCCTTCCGCGCTGCTCGAGCGGCGGCCCGATATTGCGGCCGCCGAGCGGGCGATGGCGGCGGCAAATGCACGCGTTGGCGTGGCGAAAGCGGCGTATTTCCCTGCGCTGAACATCACGGGTGCAGCAGGATTCGAGTCCGCGACGCTGGCAGACCTGTTCAAATGGTCCAGCCGGGCGTTCATTCTCGGACCGCTGGCGGGCACCGCGCTGACCGTGCCGATCTTCGATGGAGGCCGTCGCGCAGGGAATCTCGCGAACGCGCGGGCCGTGTTCGACGAAGACGTGGCGAAGTATCGTCAGCAGGTGTTACAGGCCTTCGAGGAGGTCGAAGACAACCTGTCGGACTTACGGATTCTCGAACAGCAGGTCCAGACGCAGGATGAGGCTGTGCAGGCGTCGACGCGGGCGGCGACGATCTCGCGCACGCAGTACCGGGAAGGCGCCGTCAACTATCTCGATGTGATCGACGCCGAACGCACAGTGCTTCAGTCGCAAACGACGGCCGTGCAGCTGACCGGTCTTCAGGCGACGGCGACCGTCAATCTCGTTCGCGCGCTGGGTGGTGGGTGGGGTGGTGACGTTACCGTTGGTTCCACTGATACCGGACGGGCGGAGTAACGCCCGGTCAGGCAGCCGCTTGCTGAATCTGTCGGACGATCAGTCGACAGTGAAGCGCGGGCGGTCTGGATGAAAAAAGCGGCGAGCACACCTTGGGTGATGCTCGCCGCTTCTTCCGCTTTCCGTTATTTTGCGGCGCGTTTCGGCGACAGTAGTTCGAGTATCTGGCTCAACGCGCCATCGAGAATCTGCTTCGATAGCTTGGGGTCCGTCACGGCGCGCGACAGTGCAACCGCGCCGACACACGCGCTCATGATGAGATGTGCTTCGGCACGCTTGTCCGCGCTGTCTTCAGTCGGTATGGCTTTTGCGATCAACTCGGCCATGCGTTTGACTCGGGCCGTATAGGCCTCGCGCGCGTCGTCCGTGCTACGGCTCATATCATTCACGAGCGTTGAAACGGGACAACTATTCGACACCTCGTCACGATGCGTATCAGAGAGGTACATGCGCATCGCTTGCCGGGGTGACGTGACCATCGCCGCTTCCCAAGGCTCGACGTCGCGCAGCGCATGCTCGAAAGCCTCGGCGATGAGTTCGTCACGGGAAGCGAAATGCCGGTAAAAACCCCCTACGGTCAGGCCCGCATCTTTCATCAGGTCAGCGATGCTGATGCCGTCCAGCCCTTGCTCGCGGAAGCGTTTGGCAGCGGCATCGACGATGCGTTGATGGGTGGCGATCTTGTCAGCTTGCGAATGTCCCACGTCTTCGGCTCCCACGGATCAAGAGGATTATTATAATCCTGATTGGTTTGCGTTGGGGGTTGCCGGTCTCTCTCGAATTGCCAGCGCGCTGAAGGCCCAGCCTGTTCGCGCCTCAGACGTTGTCTTCCACCAGCAGCGCACGAAGTCATCATTCAATGAGACGCGGCGAAATCGTCGATCGTTGCAGCGGGAGATAGCGCGAACGATGCCCGCATATCTCGCGCCTCATCTGCCGGCGAGCGGCCAAAAAACCGCTTGAATTCGCGGCTGAACTGCGAAGGACTTTCGTAACCGACCCGCGCCGACGCGGAGGCGGCCGTCAAGCCGTCGCGAATCATCAGCAGGCGCGCCTGATGCAGACGTGTCGACTTGATGTATTGAATCGGAGAGGTCAGGGTGACGGTTCTGAAATTGACATGAAACGCGGGAACGCTCATCCCCGCTTCTTCCGCGAGACTACTCACATCGAGTGACTGCGCATAGTCGGTGTGAATTCGCCGCAGCGCTTTCGCCACTCTGCCGAAACGGCCCTGATGCGCGAGCGCAGCTCTCATCGCTGCGCCTCGTTCCCCGATCAATACCCGGTAACAGATTTCCCGCACGATGGCCGGCCCCAGCACCTCGGCGTCCAGCGGCGAGCTTACGGCCTGAAGCAGGCGCAAGGTCGCTTCGGCCAGGTCTCCCTCTAGCGGCGTCGATACGATCCCAAGCGGTGTGCCTTGCTGATGACGTCCGGAACGATCGATCATCAGAATCAGGTCGGTCAGTTCGATCAGATCGAGACGCAACGTCACGGCCAGCATCGGCTCGGCCTCGCTCGCTTCCGTTTCAGTCGAAAACGGCAGCGGCACGGACAGGATCAGATAGTGCTGGGCGTCGTACACGTACACCTCTTCGCCCAGAAAGCCCAACTTGCGCCCCTGACACACGATCACGATGCTGGGCTCGTACAGCACGGGCGTACGCCCCAGCGGCCGGTTGGACCGCATGAACCGCACCCCTTCGAGCGCGGACTGGGTGTACCCCTCGTTCGGCGCCAGACGCTGAAGCAGGCTCACCATTTTTGCGGAAACAGCGTTGCGGGCAGCCGTCACGAGGACTCCTCCTTCACCGGATCGGGTGCAGGAATTCTACTGGATACGATCGACTGCCCGCACTCACTTCGATAGGAATAGGCAATACCGCAATTGTCGCGTGTATTCGCGCGCAGGTGCCCGGCTCATAAGATGGGTCATCGGCTGGACGGTGCGGCCGAAGCGACCCGGAGACGCCGCCGCGATTGCCCTGCCGCTCTGTGCGCGGACTTCGCAGCCTCTCTCTCGGACAAACCTGCACAGATTGTCGGAACGGAGAACGCAACATGACGACGCAATCCAACCCATCCAAAGTCATCCTCATCACTGGAGCAAGCAGCGGTATCGGCGAAGCGGCCGTCCGGCTGCTTGCCGCCCAGGGGCACCACCTCGTGATCGGCGCGCGGCGCACGGAACGACTCGCGGCGCTGGCCGAAGAAGTTGAGGCGAGCGGCGGCTCGGTTCGCTATCAGGCGCTCGACGTCACTTCCGCCGCCAGCGTGAGCGCTTTCGCCCAGTTCGCGCTGGACACCTTCGGCCGCATCGACGTGATCGTCAACAACGCCGGCGTGATGCCGTTGTCGCCCTTGAGCGCGACAAAAGTGGACGAATGGGATCGCATGATCGATGTGAACATCCGCGGCGTGCTGCACGGCATTGCTGCCGTGCTGCCGGCCATGGAGCGCCAGGGGTTTGGCCAGATCATCAATATTTCGTCGATCGGCGGCCTGTCCGTCTCGCCGACGGCGGCCGTGTACTGCGCAACCAAGTTCGCCGTACGCGCCATCTCGGACGGCCTGCGGCAGGAAACCGACAAGGTGCGCGTGACCGTGATCTGCCCAGGCGTCGTGGAGTCCGAGCTGGCCGACTCGATTTCCGACGATACCGCGCGGGCAGCCATGCGCGACTTCCGCCGCATCGCACTGACGTCGGACGCGATCGCGCGATCGATCGCCTATGCGATCGAACAGCCGGCCGATGTCGATGTCAGCGAAATCGTCGTGCGTCCGACGGCGAGCCCTTTCTAACCGTCTTCATCTCCAGGAAAAATCACCATGACTTCACATGCTTCCGCCGACCAGCCGTTCGCCGGCAAGGTCGCTATCGTCACCGGCGCAGCAAGCGGCATCGGACTGGCCACCACCGAGCTGCTGCACGCGCAAGGCGCCAGCGTGATTGCTGTCGGGCGCGGCGCCAACGTCGAAGCGTTGGCGCGTCCGGGGATCGTCCCGCTCATCGCGGACGTCGCGCATGAGGCAAGCGCGGTGCGCGCTGTCGCCACTGCGATGGAACGCTTCGGCAAGCTCGACATCCTGGTCAACAACGCCGCGATCATCATCAACAAGCCGGTCATCGAGATGACGCTCGACGACTGGAACGGCATTCAGGCGGTCAATTCCACGGGTGCGTTTCTGTTCTCGCGCGAGGCAATGCGCGCGATGATGCCGGCGAAGAAGGGTTCCATCGTCAACGTGGGTTCCTATGCGTGCTATCAGGCGTTTCCGCTTATCGCGGCCTATGCGGCGTCCAAAGGTGCGCTCGCCCAGTTGACGCGCGCCATGTCGCTCGAGGCGATCGATCATGGCATTCGTGTCAATGCGGTGGGGTCCGGCGATGCCGTAACGAACATCACGAACCACATCCACGAGGATGGCCGTGCCTTCCTTGCCGAACACGGCAAGAATGCGCCCATCAAACGTGCAGCCGATCCGCGCGAAATTGCCGAAGTGATCGCCTTTCTGGCGTCCGAGAAGGCCAGCTATATGGTCGGCGCGGTTGTGATGGCGGATGGCGGCATGAGCGTGGCACTCAAGTAAGGATTCGGTCGAATTTTTCGAATCGTCGACTTCATTTAAATTCGTAGTACATATTTATCAAGGAAACTATCATGAGCAATTCCGCGAAAATCTGGTTCGTTACGGGTGCATCGAAAGGTGTCGGACAACGACTCGTGCGGCAACTCATCGCGCGTGGCGATCGCGTCGCCGCGACCTCGCGAACCGTGGCGTCGCTGACAGAAGCAATCGGGCCGGCCTCCGGTCAGTTTCTTCCGCTGCAAGTGGATCTGACCGATGACGAGAGCGTGCGCTCGGCCATCGCGCAAACCATCGGGACCTTCGGCAAGATCGATGTGATCGTCAATAACGCCGGATACGCCCAACAGGGAACCGTCGAAGCGCTCTCGGATGAGGAGCTTCGACAAAACTTCGAAGTCAACCTGTTCGCGCCGCTGACTGTACTGCGACACGCGCTCCCGCATCTGCGCAAGCAGCGTGGCGGGCATATCGTCAACATTGCGTCGATCGTCGGTTATCAGGGCGGTTACGCTGGCTGGGGCAGCTACGTGGCGAGCAAGTTCGCGCTCGCCGGCCTGACCGAATCGCTGGCGGCCGAGGTGGCCGAGTTCGGCATCAAGGCGACGGTGGTGTATCCCGGGCCCGTGCGTACGGAGTTTTTGTCGAGCGGCGCGCTGGCGGTGGCCGAGCGCCAGATTGATGAATACACGCAAGCCAAGGCGTCGCTCGATCTGCACCTGGGCACGCTGCACGGTCATCAGGCCGGCGACCCGGAAAAACTGGCCATGTTGATCATGCAGGCCGTGGATGTTGCCGAACCACCGTTGCACCTGTTCGCCGGCAAGATCGCCAACGAACTGGCAGCGCAGAAAGCCGCGGCGGTCCAACGCGACCTTGATGCGTGGAAAGGCTCATCCGAAGCAACGGACTTTGACGAGTAACTGCAAAACCGTGCGGCGCCCAGCGATGGGCGCCGCACGCCTAATGTGATGACGACGGGCTTTCACATGATGATGCGACACGAGCCGGCCCTGATCGGCCTGGTGCTTTCGACCGCGACGACGGCTACGCTTTAGCCCGCTTTCGCGCTGTTCGCGTAGCCACAGGCTTCTGAACCAGCTCACATTGCTCTATCACGCTCTGGAGATGATCCGGGCCCGCCGTGATGGCACTAAGCAGTGTCGTCACCACGAAGTCGATCAGCTTGGGTATCGCCACTTTGGTGTCCGCGCGCGGTGCGCGGTTCGACAGGATCAGCGTGGCGAGACCATGCTCCATACTCCACGCGGCATGGGTCACGAGCTTGAGATCGGACTGAGCCCAACCACTTTCGATAGCCAGCGCCTCGATCGTCTCGGAAAACAACCCAAAGGACCGGTTACTTTCCTCGGTGAGTTCCGGATACGCTTGATGCGCCGCGATGCGAGGCCCGATCATCAGACTGAACAGCCCATTGTGGTGCTGCGCAAACTCGATGTACACCCGCATCATCCGGTACGCTTTGGCAAGCGCCGTATCCTCGCTGTCACGGATCGCAACGCGCAGCGCAGCGAGGTCGCGATAACCGCTTGCCGCGATCGTGGCCAGCAATTCGTCGATGCCGGCAAAGTGCCGCGAGGGCGCGGCTTCCGATACGCCCACCATGCGCGCGAGATAACGAAGGCTCAGGTCTTGCGCCGATACCTCCATGAGCGCACTGCGCCCAGCTTCGATGAGCGCATTGCGCAGATTGCCGTGGTGGTAATCCGCATTCTTCGCGATAGATGGCTTGGGACTCACGTGACCTTTGTTCGGGGAGCAAGGCAAGGGATTGATTATAAATTCCGCGCAGAGAGGCACGCAATATCGCGAATCACGCGTTCAACGAGCGTGTGTCGCTACACGCATTCTAGCGGTTCAGGTGCGCGGCTGGGTGTCGGCATCGACTAGTCACGTTGTGCTTTGAACCGATATATCGACGACGCGCGACCGCCTCCTGACAATCCGCTGCACGCCGAACAGAAGAACGACGACGCCAAGTGCCTGGACACAGGCAATCATGATGAACCCACTCGCGTAAGTTCCCGTTGCGTCGCGGACATATCCGATCAGAAAAGGCGTAACGAAACCGGCGACGTTGGCGATGGAACTGATGAGCGGCACGCCGACCACCAGCGACTTGCCGCTGAGCAGGCCGACAGACATCTGCCAGAAGAGCGTTATACCAGCCCCCGTTCCCGCGAAGCCAAGAACAAGCAGGAAGAAAGTCGCGGTGGTACTACTGTGCCAGACAAAGACGAGCGTCGAGAGGCTTGCCGCAGTGAAGACCGCCGCCAGCGCACAGAAGAGCCGGCGGCGATGCGGGGCGCCCCCGATGCTGCAGATAAGCACGTTACCGAGTGCGCCCAGAACGCAGGCACCCGCAACCGCCCGGCCAATCTCTTTGTACCCGCCAAAGCCCGCCTCACGAAGTATCGTCGGGGAGAAGAAAAACAGTGCCGCCGTGGCGGCAAGGAGGCTGAAGTAGGCCGCGCTCAGGATCCAGACAGTCGGGTTGAGTAGCAGGGAACGCTCGTCTGCGCCGGAGTCGTCCATCGTTTCGGCATTCTTCCTGAGATCGTCCTCGACGAGCTTGCGCTGTCGCGCCGAAAGCCACTTTGCGCTGCCGGGCAGATCCGGAAGTATCGCGAACGCGATGCACGCCAACACGACGGTAGGAATAGCCTGAGTGAAGAACATCCACCGCCAGCCCTGAAAGCCAGCCAGTCCATTCATGTACTCAAGCACGAATCCCCCCGTCAATCCGATTGCGACCGTCGAGAAGAGCGACCCTGAGTGGAACATGCTGAAATTGCGAGTGCGCCTTTTGCCCGGGAACCATGCATTGAAGTACAACACGACGCCCGGGTAGAAGCCAGCCTCGAACACACCGAGCAGGAACCTCAACGCGTAGAACGTCGGCGCGCTATTGACGAACGTCATCGCGACACTAGTCACGCCCCACGCGCCGGCGATACCGGCAAGCACGGCGCGCGCACCGAACTTCTTTTGCAATATCGTGGTGGGCACGCCGAACAGCACGTAGCCGACAAAGAAGAGCCCGGCGCCCAATCCATATACTGTTTCGCTGAATCGCAGATCCACGACCATCTGCAACTTCGCAAAAGCAACGTTCGAGCGGCCGACCCACGCCAGCATCCATAAGCCGAACAGTATCGGCAGTATCCTCCATTGCGCCGACGCGTAGGCCTTCCGCAGGAGGGTGTTGTCATCTGACGATGATTCGTCTACACAGGCTTGCTTCGCCACTTCCATTCGGTCCTCCGATGTGTTGTGTTGATGCGGGTAGTACAAGGTGGACTGCAGCTATCAGAGGTCACCACCCGCACGCCTGCATCGACGGGAGAAGGCGCACGGGCTGCAGCGCCGTTGACGCGCCGCGACATGTGGTTGCGTTTAGCTGGACTGCGCTTCCGCAAGAACAGCCGCGTCTATCTGCTTCGCGGACGGTGGCGGCCCGCCGACCAGAATGCCGGTGTCGACCGCATTGCGGATTTCGACATCCGCCAGGCCCGCTTCGCGGAACACCTGTTCGTTGTGCTCGCCGCGAAACGCGGGCGCGCTTCGCATTCCAAGCTCGTCATCGGAAAAGCGCCATGGATAGCCGTGGATCAGATACGAGCCGCCGCGACGGTCCGGAACCTCGTGTACCGCTCCCCACTGCTTCGCCCAATCGGTCTCGGCCAGTTCTTTTAGCGTGCGAATCTGGCCTATCGCGATCTTGGCCTCGTCCAGTTGCGCATCGAGCGTCCTGAGATCGCGGAATGAGAGCATCCACGTCTGGATCACTGCATGCAGTGCGTTGTAGTTCTGCAGGCGGCGCTCAGCGGTGCTGAAGCGCGGATCCCGCGCAAGGTCCATACGGCGCATGGCGCGCAAGTAATTCGGAAACGTGTTGCTGCCGACGATGCTTTGCGCCGCCACGAACTCCTCGCCACCGGGGCCAACGAAATGCGGGCCGTCGGAGGCGCCGAGGATGCCCGGCTCGGCTCCCGTATCGACACCCGCGAGATCGAGGTGAGCGCGTTCGTTGATCGACAGCATCACGGCGGCCATCGCGACGTCGATGTATTGGCCGCGTCCCGTTACCTCGCGCTTGCGCACCGCTGCAAGCACGGCGATGGTCGCCTGCAGGCCCGCGTAGACGTCCGCATGGGACAGCGGATCGGTCCACTTGCGGCCGTCGCCCGCGCTGTTGAAGTGGCGCAGCGTGTTGTGCGTGAAGCCCGTTTCGGCCTGCACGGTCGGCGCGTAGGCCATGCGCGACGCCCAGGGGCCACGCTGGCCGTAGCCGGTGATGGATACGTAGACGACCTTTGGATTGCGCCTCGCGAGCGTGTCATAGTCGAGTCCAAAGCCCTTGAGCGTGCCGGCCCGAAAATTCTCGACGATGATGTCCGCCTCGTCGCACAGTCGCAGCACGAGCTCGCGCGCGTGCGGCGCGTTCAGATCGATGCTGACGTTGCGCTTGCCGCTATTCTGCTGCGCGTAGTAGCCCGACATGCCGTCGCGATTCGGGAACGCAGCACGCGACACATCGGGCCGTGGCGGCTCGATCTTGATCACGTCGGCACCGAGATCGGCTAGCGTCCGGGCGCACAGCGGCCCGGCCAGCACCCGCGAAAAGTCGACAACCTTGAGTCCTTCGAGTGGTCCGGCCATGTCAATTCCCCTCGAAAATGGCGGTACCCGGGCCGGCGGTATTGAAGGCCTCCAGTCCACGTTTGAGATCGTGCGACGCCCAGACCGGCTTTTGCAGTTCAAACATTGCTTCGTCGGCGGCAGCGACACCTTCGTTGACCGCGACCCGCACGAGCTGCTTGGTGGCGGCATGCGCGACGGTCGGACCGGCCGCGAGTTCCTGCGCAACGGACAGCGCGACTTCATCGAGCTTGTCGTCGGGCACGACGAGATTGATCAAGCCCCAGCGTTCGAGCGTCGCCGCGTCGTATCGGCGGCCGAGCATCGCAAGTTCTTTTGCGCGTGCCGGGCCGGCACGCATCACCTGACGCTGGATACCGCCGAGCAGCGGATGCAGGCCCAGCGCGACCTCGACTGATCCGATCCTGGCCGACTCGGCGACTACGCTGAAATCGCAAGCGAGCGCCACTTCGAAGCCGCCGCCAAGGCAGGTGCCGTTCACCGCGACAACGATGGGGATCGGCAGTGTCTCGAAGCCGCGCAGCACGTCGAGCGGGTCCATCAGCCCCTGGCCTTGCCTGGCGATGCGATCCGGGAAGAGGGACACTTCGGCGCCGGCCGAGAAGTGCCGCAGACCGCTGCGCAGCAGGATTGCGCGCGAGCCGCGTTTCACCGCCGCGTCGAACTCATCGAGTAGCGCGCGATACAGCGTCGGGCCCATCAGGTTATGTGGGCGGCGGTTCATCGTAAGGACCGTCACGTTACCTTTGACTTCTTTCAGAACAATTGCTTCGTCCATTGTTGCTCCATTTTGTCTGGTTCAGGTGCTTCTGGTTTTCATGTTAACAAGCATAACATTGGGGTGATGTGTTGATAGTCGCGTTTTCCCTGGCCACTACGCAGACCGGGGCACTCAATAAGTAACGCGTGGAGAGGTTCGTTTCTCTGTCGTTGGAAAGACAGCCTTGGGTGCGATCATTCGAACGTTGCAGTGCAGCCGTAATTCGAAATTGATCGCATAACGAAATAGATAGCAGAACATCATGATCCGCTCGACGCACGTTTGTTCGTCAAGACATCACGTTGATTCCGTTAGCGAGTAAAACTAAGACTGAAGCCCATCGCGGGCCGGACGCGAGCAGGGGGAAATACGCGCCATATGCCATCCTGGTGCCGGAAGAAGAACATCGCCATGCGCTCGCCTGTCTTCAACACCTCGACACGTACATAGCATTGCTGTCTGACTCTGTTATTCCGAAACTCGACGACTCTGACCCGCTGCGTCTTACCGGGTGCAAGCCAATGCTCGACCAGGGCGCGTAACGACGTTTGTCCATCAGCCAAAACTTTCTCCGGAAATCCTCGATTGGAACAGTGCGGCAGGGAAATCCGCGTATTGGGATTGAACTTGATGCCGGCGTCGCATGAGTCGACAGTCATATCGTCACACTGGTCGAATGCTGGCTGCTCCATAATGGACAGCGCCCGTGCCGTCAGAAGCGCGGGCGGCTCTTCAATGAGCGTCAGTAGTCGACGCCTGCGACAACACGCGCGTCCCTTTCGGCTCCGTCCCCCAGTACGGCCAACGCTTTCTGATAAGCCTCACTCTGAAACGTGGCAAGAGCCTGTTCGAAGCTCGGGAATTCGACCACGACCGTCCGTTCCTTCAGACCCGCTTGAAACGCAACGACCTCTCCGCCTCGCACCAGGAACTTTCCGCCCGCCGCTTTGACCACCTCTGTCGCCAGGACGCCGTATGCCGCGAGCTTGCTTGCGTCATGAACCGCTCGATACGCCGCCACCCAATATCCCTTTGCCATTTCGCTTCCTCAGTTGAAAGAACACCCGACTATAGTAACACCGTTAACATGAAGTTCCATGAGGGTTATTCCTGGCGTCAAAAGCGTGTGCAAAAATGGTGTTAACGGTGTTAGCATAAAGTCACGCGATGACTCGACGCTATCCTTTTCACGGAGAACCTCATGCCGTACACGACCATCAACCCTGCCACTGGCGAACTGCTCGCCACCTACGACGACATATCCGACGCGTTGCTCGAAACGAAGCTTGCTGCGGCGCATCGCGCTTTTGAAACCGACTGGCGCCGCCGTCCGGTCAGCGATCGGGCACGCATCGTGTCGCGCGCGGCGGCGCTGCTGCGGGAAAAGGCTGTCGAATACGCTGGCTATCTGACGCTGGAAATGGGCAAGCGCAGCGGGGAAGCGCTAAGGGAAGTGGAATCGGCGGCCAGCATCCTCGACTACTACGCGAAGCACGCACAAGCCTATCTGCAGCCCCGTCCGCTCGCGGAAGCGCCCGGCGCGGCGGTGCATATCGAGCCGGTCGGCGTGCTGCTCGGCATCGAGCCGTGGAATTTGCCGTACTACCAGATTGCGCGGGTAGCCGGACCGCAACTGATGGTGGGCAACGTCCTGCTGCTCAAGCACGCGGAAAACGTGCCGCAATCGGCGTTGGCATTCGCGCGGCTGTTCGAGGAAGCGGGTGCGCCCGATGGCGTATATACGAATCTGTTCATCTCGATTGAACAGGCCGGGCGCGTCATCGACGATCCGCGCGTCCAGGGTGTGACGCTGACGGGCAGCGAGCGTGCAGGTGCCGCAGTTGCCGAGCGTGCCGGCCGCAATCTGAAGAAGGTCGTGCTCGAACTGGGCGGCAGTGATCCGTTCATCGTACTGGAGGATGCGCCGCTCGACTGGGCAATCCAAAGCGCCGTCGCGGGCCGCATGTTCAATTCAGGCCAACTGTGCGTCAGTTCGAAGCGCATCATCGTGGTTGGCAAGGCACGCGGCGACGCATTCCTCGATGGCTTCGCGACGCGTATGGCCGCGCTCGAGACCGGCGATCCAGCCGATTCAGCGACCGCCGTCGCCCCCGTTTCGTCCGAGCGCGCACTCAACCTGCTGCTCGAGCAGATCGAGCGCGCGACTTCGCAGGGTGCGCGTATCGTGTGTGGCGGCAAGCGCGTCGAGCGCCCTGGCTTCTACTTGCAACCGACAGTGCTCACCGACATCACGCCGCAAAATCCCGTCTTCGCCGAAGAACTGTTCGGCCCGGTCGCCGCTTTCCACGTGGTCGAGGACGAAGCCGCCGCTATTGCGCTCGCCAATGGCACGCCGTTCGGTCTCGGGGCCTCGGTGTTCACCGCGGATACCGAACGCGGCGAGCGGGTCGCGGCGCAGATCGACAGCGGCATGGTGTTCGTCAATCAGCCTTTCGGCACGTCGGCGGAATTACCGTTCGGTGGCGTCAAGCGTTCAGGGTTTGGTCGGGAGCTTTCCCAGCTTGGCTTCGACGAGTTCGTCAACAAGAAGCTGATCAAGGTTGCGCCCGTCGGGGTGGCACCGTTCGGCCCCGCGCGGGCCGCCTGACGCGGCGCCCATGGCGAAGCGCGCGATTGTGGCGCTTCATTCATATTCTCTTTGAACGAACACTATGACAAGCAAGACGATTATCAGTTGCGCACTCACTGGAAGTGACGATACGCCGCGGCTCAACCCTGCCGTGCCCGTTACGCCCAAGCAAATTGCCGATGAGGCCATTGCTGCATGTGAAGCCGGTGCGAGCATCGCTCACATTCACGTTCGCGACCCCAGGACTGGCGTTCCAAGCACGGAGCTGTCGCACTACAGAGAAGTGGTTTCGCGTATCCGCGATAGCGGGTGCCCGATTCTGATCAACCTGACGACGGGCCCGGGCGCGCGTTTCGTTCCCAGCGACGAAGACCCGAACCGGGGCAGTGAACTGAGTACGATGATGACGCCTGAGGCACGCGTGCAGCATGTGCTCGAATTGCGTCCGGAAATCTGCACGCTCGACGTAGCCACGATGAACTTCGGCACTCGCGCATTCGTGAACGTGCCCGACCATCTGATCAAGATGGCAACCTTGATCGAGGAAGCAGGCGTGAAGCCGGAGATCGAGGTATTCGATCTCGGGCACGTGCGCCTCGCGCGCCACCTGATCGAAACGCAAGGGGTTCTGAAGGCTCCGCTGTTCCAGTTGTGCCTGGGCGTGCCATGGGGCGCGTCCGCCGACACCGAGAGCCTGCTTGAGATGAAGCGGTATCTGCCCGAGGGCGCGCATTGGTCGGCGTTCGGCATCTCGCGCGCCCAATTTCCTATCGTGGCGCAGAGCGTGATTCTTGGCGGCCATGTCCGCGTAGGCCTCGAAGACAATCTGTATCTTGCCAAAGGGGAACTGGCGCCAGGCAACGCGGCGCTGGTTAAGCGTGCGGTGAATATCATCAAAAGCATCGGAGGAGACGTGGCAACGCCTGACGAGGCTCGCAGCATACTCGGCCTTGCGCGTCGCCAATAGAGCGCACTGGTTTTCACCGGTAGCCTATCCTTGGACTACCGATACCGCCGCCTCACTCATGTCAACGTCATCCTTTCTCGCAAGAGACCCAGATGTTCTGACATAAGAAACGCGGCATCTATTGATGCATGGAGACAAAAATGCCTTTGTGGAATATCTATCATCCCGTCGGCGCCTACACGGCAGATGACAAGCTGGAGATGGCCAACCGTATCGCCGACATTTACATCATTCCTCGCTTCTACGTAGGCGTCCTGTTTCATGAACAGCCGAAGGACTCCTTCTACATGGGAGGCGTGTCACGAGACGACTTTGTGAGAATCAGACTGGACCAGTTCGCCAGACACATCGCCAAGGACGTCGTGTGGACGGAGTCCTGGCTGCGCAAGGCGAATGCAGCGATAGCGCCATTCGTCCAGGAGCGGGGCTACCACTACGAGTTGCACGTCGGCGAAACGCCGCGAGAACTGTGGTTGATCGATGGTATTCGACCGCCTCGGCCTGATACGGACGCAGAGAAGAAATGGAAGCTTGAGAACTGCGTTTCGCCGTATGATCCGAGCGAAGGGTGAATGGGTTAGTTTCGTTTAATGCGATTCGGACGCGAGATTTGACAGACTGCGGTGAAGGCACGGCCGTCACCGCAGACTCTGGCAATCTCCTGGCTTTTCGCTGATTGACACAAAAGTCAGACAGGCGCCATTCCGTGCGTGATTTTCACTTGATCGCCGTCCGCGGAAGCGAGATGGTTCAGGAAAGCTTTGGCGACTTCCTGTTGCTCCGACGTTGCGCAGATAGCCGCTGAAAAGACCGTTACAGCCTGGATCGCTGCTGGAAGCATGCCGACTATATCGATGCCAGGTTCGTGGACAAGTTCGCTCAGCTGCTGGAAGCCGAGTTCGACCTTTCCCTCAGCGACGAGACTGCCAACGGGTACACCGGGCCGCGCCTCGACGATCCGATCCGCGATGACGTCAGCAATGCCCCATTGCCGAAGCAGATTGATGATATGCGTCCCGCTCGGTCCCGTCGAATACCCGATCGTCCGGGCGCGCAACACGGCATCGCGTACAGCGGATTCTGAACTGACGTCCCGACGCGGCTCTCCGTGCTTGATGGCGACCGCCACCTCCGAGCGCGCAACACCGACGTGGCTTCCAGAGATGACGTGACCATTGCGCTCCAGCCGATCGAGCGCATCGGACGCAAGAACGACAACATCGAAACGCTCGCCTTCCTGAATGCGCCGGGCCGCTTCAACGCCGCCTACCGACACAATCGAAACGCGCTGCCCGGACACAGCCTCGTACGCCTGCGCGAGTTGCGTCAAAACATGACGCGTCGCCATCGACGAAATGACGGTCAATGAATCAGTCGACATACCTGTCTCAATCAGTCGATATAACGCAGGCCGGCCTGCTTCAGCGGTTCTCGCATGTTGTACATGTCGAGTCCCAGAACACCGGAAGCGAGCTTCGCGCGTTTTTCTGCTTCCAGTGCCTCCCGCGCGCTCGCCTTGTCGAGTACCGCGGCGGCGGCAGACGCAGGAACGGCGACCACGCCGTCGAAGTCCGCGACGATCACATCGCCAGGTGAAACGAGTGCGCCAGCGCAAACCACGGGGATATTGACCGAGCCCACCGTTGCCTTGATCGTGCCCTTCGAAGAAATCGCCTTGCTCCAGACGGGGAAACCCATCTCCTCAAGAACTTTTACGTCGCGCACACCGGCATCGATGATGAGACCTGTGGCGCCACGCGCCTTGAAGCTGGTCGCCAGCAGATCGCCAAAGTAGCCATCGGTGCAGTCCGCTGTGATGGCTGCAACGACGATGTCGCCGGGTTGAATCTGTTCAGCGGCGACGTGCATCATCCAGTTGTCGCCGGGATGCAGCAGGACCGTGACCGCTGTACCGCACGCCTGGGCGTGAGGGTAGATAGGGCGCATGTACGGCTTGAGCAGACCGGTACGACCCATTGCCTCGTGAACGGTGGCAGAACCCAAGGCGCCAAGCTTGCTGGCAACTTCCTTGTCCGCGCGTTTGATGTTGCGGTAGACAACGCCCATTTCATACATAGTCAAACTCCCTTTGCCTTGAGGGCTGCGTCCAGACGCGGATAGACACGTCGCGCGTTGCCCTCGTAGATCTTGTAACGGTCCTCTGCGTCGATGGCCGCTGCCTCGACATAACGCTTCGTGTCGTCGTAATTGAAGCCCGTTTCAGGGTCGATGCCTCGCACGGCGCCAATCATCTCGCTCGCGAAGAGAATGTTCTCGACGGGGATCACGCGCGTCAGCAGGTCGATGCCCGGCTGGTGATAGACGCAGGTATCGAAGAACACGTTGTTCAGCAGATGGTCCTTGAGCAGCGGCTTCTTCAACTCCTGCGCAAGCCCACGGAAGCGTCCCCAGTGATAGGGCGCAGCACCGCCGCCGTGCGGGATGACAAAGCGCAGCGTCGGGAAATCCTGGAACAGATCCGAAGTGAGGCATTGCATGAACGCGGTCGTATCCGCGTTCAGATAATGCGCACCGGTAGTGTGAAAACACGCGTTGCAACTCGTGCTGACGTGAATCATCGCCGGGATATCGTATTCGACCATCTTCTCGTAGATGGGATACCAGTACCGGTCCGACAGCGGCGGGCTGGTCCAGTGACCACCCGACGGGTCCGGGTTCAGGTTGATCGCGACATTGCCATACTGTTCGACGCACTTCACCAGTTCGGGGATACAGGTCTTGACATCGACGCCGGGACTCTGCGGCAGCATCGCGGCCGGAATGAAGTTGTCCGGGAACAGCTCGCTCACGCGAAAGCACAGTTCATTGCAGATGGCCGCCCACGTGCTCGAGACCTCGAAGTCCCCGATGTGATGCGCCATGAAGCTCGCACGCGGACTGAAAATGGTCAGATCGAGGCCACGCTCACGCATCAGCCGAAGCTGGTTGCTCTCGATAGATTCGCGCAACTCGTCGTCGCTAATGCGCAGTTCGGACGCGTGCGGCATCTCAGCCGGATTCTTGATGCCCGCGATCTGGCGGTTGCGCCAGGCTTCCAGCGCTTTCGGTGCAGTGGTGTAGTGGCCGTGAATGTCGATGATCATCGTTGCTGTCTCTGTCTCTGTCAGTGCAATGGCTAGGCGTCCGTGCGGTCTACTGCTTGGGCGACCCGGACTTGTCCCATGAAAGGCTTTGACTACCCTTGCCGGCTACCGAATAAAGCGCACCGGGCGCGTTGCGGGTCTTCTGGAATTCTTCGAGTGTTTCGCCACGCATCGCGGCGTAGATGTGCAGATTCGACACGCCTGTCACGGCGCCGAGCTTCTCCAGCATGAAGAAGATCACGCCATAGTGGAGCAGTCCGCGCCAGTCGCGCCGGCGGATCAGGTCGCGCTCCTGCTCGGTCAGGCCTGCCACCTCAAAGCTCGCTTCTTCGTCACGCTTGAACGCTTCGCGATGCTCCGGTTCGACCATGCGATGCAGGTAATCGTTGATCCGATACGCGCGCACGGCCATCTCGATCGAGAACGGATACGTGCCGTCGAGCTTCTCGACATTGGTGAGTTCAACCGCCATCTTCTGGCGATGCCGTTCGACGATGGCCGGATTAGGCTCGCTGTCTTCGCCTTCATAAATCGCCGTCGCGATGCCCGCCATCGACGGCAGATAGTAGCTGCGGTGCTTGCAGACCACGTTCGACGACAGCGCGCCGCGCATCGTGAGCCACATGACGACTTCCGCGCCTTCATAGCCGCCGAGTTCCGCATATTCAGCGATCGTCATGTTCGCGAGCTGCTCGGGGTCGCGCTCGAACAGGTCCAGGAAGCGCTGATCCCATTCGGTGTTATTGAAGCCGGCGCGTTCGCCATGCACCTGGTGGGAGAGGCCGCCCGTCGCGAGAATCGCGACTTTCAGGTCTTCCGGATAGCTTTCGATCGCACGGCGCAGCGCCTGACCGAGCTTGTAGAAGCGCCGCGCGCTGGGCACGGGAAGTTGCAGAACGCCCATCTGCAGAGGCACGAGTTTGACGGGCCATTCCGGCTTGTGCGGGCACAGCATCGACAGGGGCGAGAAGCAGCCGTGATCGAGCGCCTTGTTCTGAAAGAAGGACATGTCGAACTCGTCCGTCATCAGCGACTTGCCGATGTGCGCGGCGAATTGCGGATGGCCCTTGATGGCGGGCAAATCGCGTGCGCCGCCGCCTTCGTCGGCGACCTGCCACTGTTCGCCGACGCCTAGCGAGAACGCCGAATAGTGATCGAAGAAGAACGACGTGACGTGGTCGTTATAGATCGTGACCAGCACGTCGGGGCGCTTCTCCGCGAGCCAGTCTGCCAGCGGCGCGAAATTCTCGAAGATTGGCGCCCAGACCGGGTCGTCCCGCTTGTTCTTGTCGAACGCGAAGCCGATCGTCGGAGTATGTGATGCGGCAAGCCCGCCGATGATTTTTGCCATAGCCGTAAGTCCCGTGACACGCGTCGCTTCGCAAGACGGTCTGTCCACGAAGCAAATCCCGCATTGAATAAACGCATGAGATAACAGCGGTCTCGGGTGTGTCAACCACGGTTCTACGGCTAGTTATGATGTCTTCAGGCGGGGCAGCAGGCGCGAAGCACGGTCGGCAAAGCCCTCTGCCGACCATCGAAATTTTCTTACCGATAAATATTTTAGATACCCAACCTGGTTAAAAGCAACGAGTAGGGGGTGTCAGTTACGCATCAGATTCGATCGGCCGACTTGGCGTATGGGTTGCGCACCCCCTTTCTGCTTATTGTCGGGAGAGTTGCCGTGTCGTTTCAACCAAGCGGGCGCCAACCAGTCGGACCTCGGCGTCCGCCTTTTCGTCGGAGAGGCGACCCGCTTCGGTGAATGCCAGATGCGCGGCGCCAAGTGAAAATCCTTGCGGAATAACGATGGCGCCCAGCTTTTCAAGCACGCCTCGCATGCCGAGCATCGAACGAACACCGCCCATCGGTCCTGGCGATGCGGATACCACGGCGGCCACTTTCGTTGCGATTAGCCGAATCCCGGGCTCACCGCTCGCAAGAGGGCGACTGATCCAGTCGATCGTGTTCTTGAGTGACGCCGTGTAACCGCCGTTGTGCTCCGGCGATGCAACCAGAAGCGCGGTGTGTTCCGCAAACAGTCGCTGCAGATTCCTCACGCTGTCAGGCACGCCGTGTTCGTGTTCGAAGTCGCCTTCATACAGTGGCAACCGGTAGTCCGCCGACGAGATAAATGTAATCTCGCCGCCGGCCTCATGCGCGCCGCGCGCTGCTACGTCCAGAAGTTTGCGATTCAACGAATCGCGGCGGCCGCTTCCGCATAGGGCAAGAACTTTGATGGTCATGATTCTGATGAGAAGATGTTGAGAACAGCGAGGGAAAGAATGTCGGTTGCGTGACGCGGCCAATGGTCCCACGGGCTCAATGCGTCAATGCGATCACGCGCACGCACCGCGTTGGCGGGCGTGTTTGCAAGACGTACGTCAGTTCTATTCGTCGAGCCCGGCGAACCTTGCGAACCCGTCGACCGACTCACGCGGGATCTGGAGTTGGTTCACGATGGAATCCTCATTCGCATAGCCGAGAGACATCCCGCAGACCACCTCGTGGCCTGGTTCAAGCGCAAGTTGCCTGGCGATGACCGACTGGTAACGCGCGAACGAGACCTGCGGGCACGTATGGAGTCCGCGAGAGCGAGCCGCAATCATGACTGTTTGAAGGAACAGCCCATAGTCGAGCCAACTGTGCTTCTTCAGGCGGGCATCGATCGTGAAAATCATGCCGATGGGGGCATCGAAAAAATCGAAGTTTCTGCCTGTTGCCCGGGAACGTCCACCAACGTCCGATTTGTCGATGCCCAGTGCGCCGTAGTAGCGCGCACCGAAATCCTCCTGCCGCGCGCGGAATGAGTCAGGTAAAGGGTCCGGCATGTGTTGCAGCGGCGGATGCGTTTCATCCGCATGAGCACGCGCTAGCGCGTCGCTGAATTGCTGTTTGATCTGGCCGCCCAGAACGTGAACGCGCCATGGTTGCGTGTTCGAATTGCTGGGCGCGGTGCGTGCGACGTCGAGAATGGCGATGACGTCCTCTTTCGAAACAGCGTCTGGACGAAAGACCCGAACAGCTTTCCGCGATCGGATAATGGAGTCGACAATATAGGCATCCGAATTCATTTGCGACCGGTCTCCACGGCTTTGAAAATGTTGAGCCGATGATGACACAGGCGAGGCGCGGACTGCGGTGAAAAAGCTGCAAGTTCAACTTGCAGCAGATGGGATTTGCCAGCCAGCGTCTAAAGAGGGTTGCGACGCAATACAGTCGGTACGTGTAGAGACTCGGCGCTTATAAAACCGCCTCCGCGACAAGCTGCAACGCAGGCGCGAGTTTCAGATAAACCTCTGGACGTTCGAGCGCATAGGTCAGATTTCGTTGCGCGATCTGCACGTGCTCCGTCGCCAGCGACTGCGCGCGTGTGCCTTCGCCGCGTTCCATCGCCTGCACGAGGCTGTGATGCTGCTGATGTGCCATGAAAAGCCATTGACGGCCTTCGTCGATGGCGGATTGCATCGGCAGCATCGCGCTTGCGGCGGCGAACGGCAGACGGTTGTTCATTTCGATCGCGCGGATCAGCGCCGCGTTGCCCGAGCCTTCGACGATCAGCTTGTGAAACCGGCTATTCATGTCCGTGTATGCAGCGTAGTCGTCGAGGTCGAGTTCGGACTTCGCGAGCAACCGGTCGCCGCCGCGCAGACATTCGTTCAGCGCGTTCGACAACTGGCGCGGCACGCCATGTTCGGCCACGAGACGCGCAGCCATGCCTTCGAGATGCCCGCGCACCGCGATGGCATCCGCGATTTCCGCGGCGGTGATGCGCCGCATCACATAGCCGCCCGCCGGGGATGGCTCGACAAGGCCTTCCTGTTCGAGCGTGGTGAGCGCGAGCCGAACGGGCGTGCGCGATGCCTGCAACCGCTCGGCGAGCGCAACTTCGCCGAGGCGCTCGCCTGGGGCGAATTCGCCTTTGAGGATCAGGTCGCGCAGATACACCAATACACGTTCTTGCTGGGATTCCATTTCATTCTCCGGTGCTCTTTGCCGGGTTAGGCGCGGCGGACTTCGTGCGTCTGATTGTAGGGCATGCGAGGTGGGGTGGGGTCGAAAAATGCGAGGCTTGGCGACATGTTGTTCTGAAATGTATGCAACGTTGGCTGATCCGTGAATTTCGAGCCTCGAATGCGCTTGCCAGGGAAAATCCTGGTAAGTTCAAAAATAGCTATATATATCAACGGCATATGCGCATAAAGATCGTGCTTTTGATGGTGAATATGAGATTCTGGCCGACAGATCGTGTATGCAATGATTGAGTTTATGAATTCTTGACTCTATTCTTCGTGCTCACCGGAGGCGATATTGCATACAGCAACCCGCCTCATGCATTCAGGTCAACCGGAGACAGGCCATGATGAGTTCCCAGCAAAACGACACGATCACGCGCGTCGGCGAAGGCACGCCCGCCGGCCAGCTACTGCGCAACTACTGGCAGCCCGTGGCTCTGGTGGAGGAGTTGCCCGCGCAGCGGCCCGTCCGCGCGGTGCGGCTGATGGGGCAGGATTTCGTCGTATTCAAGGACGAGCAGGGCCGCTACGGCATGCTCGATCGCGACTGCCCGCATCGCGGCGCGGATCTGGCGGCGGGCCGCCTTGAGGCGGGCGGCCTGCGCTGCGCGTTTCACGGCTGGCTCTTCGACGTCAACGGAAGCTGTCTGTCGACGCCCGGCGAACCCATCGGCAGCACGCTCTGCAAGAAGGTCCGCCAAAGCGCGTATCCCGTGGTCGAGCGCAGCGGCATCCTGTTCGCCTACATCGGCGGCGGCGAGCCGCCAGCCTTCCCGAACTTCGACTGCTTTGCCGCGCCGGGTGAATACACGTTCGCCTTCAAGGGGCTGTTCGAATGCAACTGGCTGCAGGCGCTCGAAGTCGGCATCGATCCCGCCCACGCATCGTTCCTGCATCGCTTCTTCGAAGACGAGGACGTGAGCGACAGCTACGGCAAGCAGTTTCGCGGCGCGTCAGCGGATTCGGATATGCCGATCACGAAGGTGCTGCGCGAGTACGAGTCGCCCGAGATTCTCGTCAGTCCGGCCGACTATGGCCTTCGGCTGATCGCAAAGCGCCCGCTCGACGACCAGCAGACGCACGTGCGCGTGACCAACGTCGTGTTTCCGCAGGCGTTCGTGATTCCGATGAGCTCGGAGATGACGATTACGCAATGGCACGTGCCCGTCGACGACGAGAACTGTTACTGGTACGCGATCTTCACGAGCTTCGGCGCGCCGACCGACAAGGCGCAGATGCGCGCGCAACGGCTCGAACTGTATGAGCTGCCCGACTACACATCGCGCAAGAACAAACGCAATCACTACGGCTTCGATATCGACGAGCAACAGACCCAGACCTACACGGGCATGGGCTTCGACATCAACGTCCATGACCAGTGGGCCGTCGAATCGCAGGGCGCGATCCAGGACCGCACGCGCGAGCATCTGGGCACGACCGACAAGGGGATCATCGCGTACCGTCGTCTGCTCGTCGAGGCGATCGAGAAGACGCGCGCCGGCGAGAAGACGCTGATGATGATCGACGAACAGCAGGCGGCTCATCTGACGGGACCGGCATCGATCGACGGCATTGGGCCCGCCGATGGCTGGGACGACTACTGGAAGGCATCCGACGTCCAACGCCGCGCTGCCGCGCCGTGGCCCGCGCCGAAGGCTTGAGGACGTATCCCGCAATCACAATGGAGCGCGCGGCCGTTCAACTGCCGCGTGAAGCACGATGTCTTTTGTTGAAAACCATGGTTTGTGGACGGACGCCCAGCATGCTGCGTACGCCGAGCTACTCGATCGGCTCAAAAAGAGCGACGTTCAAGTGGTCCGCTTTTCGTTTCCCGATCAGCACGGACTGCTGCGCGGCAAGACGCTCGTCGTCGACGAGGCGATCAGCGCATTCAAGTCCGGCGTCACGCTGACGAGCACGCTGCTCGCCAAAGATACTTCGCACCGCACGGTGTTCCCCGTGTTTACGGCAGGCGGCGGCTTCGACATGCCTGAAATGCAGGGCGCCTGCGATACCTTGATGGTCGCCGATCCCGAGACCTTCCGCATTCTGCCGTGGGCGCCGCATACGGGCTGGGTGCTGTGCGACGTCTATTTTCCGAACGGCAGGCCCGTGCCGTTCGGCACGCGTCATCTGTTTCGCCGTGCGCTGGAGCAACTCGGCAATCATGGGTTCGAATTCGTGTCCGGTCTCGAAGTCGAGTTTCATGTCTTCAAGGTCACCGATCCGAACATGAAGCCCGAACATTCGGGACAGCCGGGCATTCCGCCCGATGTCGAGCTCCTTTCGCACGGTTATCAGTATCTGACGGAACTGCGCTACGACGCCGTCGATAACGTGATGGAAATGCTCAGGCGCGGCATCGACGGGCTCGCGTTGCCCGTGCGCTCGCTCGAAGTCGAATACGGCCCGAGCCAGTTCGAGTTCACGTTCGCGCCGACCCGAGGCATCAAGAGTGCCGACGACATGATTCTGTTCCGCAGCGCGGTCAAGCAGATCTGTCAGCGCAACGGTTATCACGCGACCTTCATGTGCCGCCCGCGCATTCCGAATGTCGTGTCGAGTGGATGGCATCTGCATCAGTCGCTCGTGCATAGCGCGGACGGCAGCAACGCGTTCATGCCGACGAATACGGACGCGCCGCTCTCGACCGTCGGTCAGCGTTATCTCGCAGGCTTGCTCGCGCACGCGCAGGGCGCAGCCGCACTGTCGACGCCGACCATCAACGGATATCGCCGCTATCGGCCGTACTCGAATGCGCCCGATCGCGCGAACTGGGGATGCGACAACCGCGGCGTGATGCTGCGCGTGCTGGGAGGACAAAACGATCCCGCGACGCGCATCGAAAACCGTGTCGGCGAGCCGGCCGCGAATCCGTATCTGTACTTCGGCTCGCAGGTGCTCTCAGGGCTGGACGGACTCAGACGCAAACTCGAACTGCCCGCCTCTGCGGATACGCCCTACGAAACGCAGGCCGATGCATTGCCTCGCACATTGAGCGATGCGATCGCCGCGCTGCATGCCGACGAATCACTGCGCGAAGGATTCGGCAGCGCCTTCATCGACTACTTCTGCAAGCTGAAGGAAGCGGAGATCAATCGCTTCAATCTGGAAGTCACCGAGTGGGAACACCGCGAGTATTTCGAAACGTTCTGATGGCGTTCCCATCAAGGAGAGAAGTCATGCCTATCGTCACCTACATTCTGCGCGACGGCGATCGCCGCGAAATCGAAGTACCCGCCGGCACCAGCGTGATGGAGGCCGCGATTCACGGCAACGTACGCGGCATCGATGCCGAATGCGGCGGCTGCCTTTCGTGCGCGACGTGCCATGTTTATATCGATGCATCGTCGACAGCGGACCTGCCGTTGCCCGACGACTCCGAACTGGAACTGCTCGACGGCGTTGCCGCCGAGCGGCGGCCCGAAAGCCGACTGAGCTGCCAGCTCGTCATGATGGCTGCGATGGAGGGGCTCGTTGTCCGCATTCCGCCCACGCAAGGGTGACATCATGAATAGCACGCTTGTGGTTGTCGGCGCGTCGTATGCGGGTGTCCAGCTTGCGGCGTCCGCGCGCGAACTCGGCTTTGACGGCCGTATCGTCTTGCTCGGCGACGAGCCCGATGCGCCTTACCAACGTCCGCCGCTGTCGAAGGGCTTTTTGACGGGTAGCTTTGCGGAGCAGCGTTTACCGCTGCGTTCGCAGGCGTTTTTCGACGAAGAGAAGATCGAATGGATGCCGTCGACGCGCGCCACGCACATCGACCGCGAGCGTCGCGAGATCGAACTGCACGACGGCTCGCGCATCGCGTATCACCACGTTGCGCTGACGACGGGGGCGCGCGTGCGCAAGCTCGACTGTCCCGGTGCCACTCTCGATGCCGTTCACTATCTACGCGATCTGCGCGACGCAAGGCGTCTTGCGCAGACAACGCGCACGGCGCGACGAGCGGTTGTGATCGGCGGCGGCTATATCGGTCTCGAAGCGGCGGCGTCGCTGCGTCAGCAGGGACTCGAAGTGACGGTGGTGGAGACGGAGCCGCGTCTGCTTGCACGCGTCGCGTCGCCGTGGTTGTCCGGCTTCATGCTGCGTGCTCACACGGAGCATGGCGTCGCGTTCGAATTCGGACGCAAGGTGGTCGCGTTGCACGACGCGGATGGGAGCGTATCGGTTGAACTCGATGATGGCGTACGGCTCATATGCGAGCTCGTCGTGGTCGGTATCGGCGTGGTTCCGAATACCGAACTCGCCGCCGACTGCGGACTGAACGTGGCGGGCGGCGTCGTGGTGGACGCCTGCGCGCGCACCAGCGACCCGTCGATCGTCGCCGCCGGCGATTGCGCTTCGTTCGTCCCCCACTGGGCGCCGCCGGGTGCGCGCGCATGCCGCATCGAATCCGTGCAGAACGCAAACGATATGGCAAAGACGGCAGCGGCAACAGTTGTCGGGCGGTCGGAGCCGTATCGCGCGCTGCCCTGGTTCTGGTCCGATCAATACGACCTGAAGCTGCAGATGGCCGGCGTGAACGCGGGCTTTACCGACTACGCGATGCGCGGTTCCGTCGAAGACAAGCGTTTCTCGCTGTTCTACTTTCGCGACGACAAGCTGATCGCTGTCGATAGCATCAACCGGCCGCAGGATCACATGTTCGCGCGCAAGCTGCTCTCGAACGGCGCACGAGTTTCGGCGGAGGCGGTGCGCGATCCCGCATTCGATCTGAAAGCGCTCGCGAGCGGCGATGCGCATGCGCCACGGGGAGTCGTGGAATGAGCGCTGAAAAACACGACCGTCCTCTCGTCGGACTGGTATGCGACCGCTTCTTCGTCGGTGAACACGACCAGCATGGCGCGAAGCACAGCTATGTTCGCGCGCTGATGTCGGGTGCGAATGTCAGTCCCGTGCTGATTCCAGCATCGCGAGAGATCGAATCGGTAGATGCTTATCTCGACGGCGTGAGCGGGTTGCTGTTTCCAGGTGGCGCATCGAACGTGGAGGCGCGTAGATATGGCGGCGAAACAAGTCGCGACGTGCTCACCGATCCCGATCGCGACCACGTCGCGCTCGAACTGATGCGCGGCGCTGCGGCGCGCGGTATGCCCATTCTCGCGATCTGTCGTGGCTTCCAGGAAATGAATGTCGCCTTTGGCGGCACGCTCCATACGGACATCTACGCGTCCGGTCATTCGGAAGACCATCTCGAAGACCTCGCAGAAGATCTGCCTACCCGCTATCGATACCGCCACGAAGTCGAACTCGCGCCAGCAGGCATGCTGTCGACGCTCGCCAATGCGCAACGCGTGCGCGTGAATTCGCTGCATCGGCAGGGCGTTGCCGCGCTCGCGCCGGGCCTTGTCGTCGAAGCTCGCGCGCCCGACGGCCTGATCGAAGCGTATCGGCTGAACGGACACGACTTCGCGCTCGGCGTGCAGTGGCATCCGGAAGTCATGACGCAACACGACGCATTGTCGCGTTCGATCTTCGAAGCATTCGGCGCGAGTTGTCGCCGCTATCGTCATGCGGCGCAGCCCGCCACCGATCATCATGAGGGTTAGGACCATGTCAGCGGATCGCATCGACCTGAACCTGCTGCGCGTATTCGACGCGATATTCGAAGACCGCAATCTTGCTCTCGCGGGCAAGCGCCTGAATCTGAGTCAATCGGCGATCAGCCACGCGCTTGGACGCATGCGCCAGGTGCTCGGCGATGACCTGTTCGTGCGCACGGGCAAGGGCATGGAGCCAACGGTGCGCGCCGTCGGCATGGCTGCGCAGGTGCGCGGCGCGCTGGCGCAGATCAGGGCGGCGCTGGGCGTGGATGCATTCGATCCGCGCGTCGCGCAACGCAAGTTCGTCGTCGCGGCGAACGACTACATCACGTCGTTGGTGCTCGGGCGTTTGAGCCAACGGCTGCGCGCGGAAGCGCCGCTCGTGGACCTGGTGATCCGTCCATCGACGCGGCTCGATCTCGCAGGCCAGATCGACGTCGGCCGGATCGATGTGGCGATCGGCATATTCGCGGATGTGCCGACGCGCTTGCGGTCGGCGCAGTTGTGGGAGCAGACGGATGTGGTGCTGCTTCATCGAGACCACCCCATCGCCGAGCGCGCCGTTACGCGTGACGATCTGCTTGCTTATCCGCTTGTCGCCATTTCGCAAGGCGGCGAGGAAGAGGGCGCAGTGAGCGGCTTCATCATCGAGCGCGGGCTCGCGCGGCAATCGGAGATGTTCAACCGCGACGCGCTCAACCGCGCATTCGCCGATGGTGCCGACGTGCCACGCATGCGCATGTCGGTCGCGCATTCGCTTGCCATTCCCGCGCTGCTTCGTCACAGCGACATGCTCGCGCTCGTGCCGTCATCGCTTGGCCGTGAACTGGAGCGCTACGGCGAACTGAAAATGCACGCGACGCCTTACGAGTGCCACAACGCCGCCGTGCGCGCCGTCTGGCACGAACGCAACGACACGGACCCCGCGCTGCAATGGTTGCGGCACCAGCTTGCCGATGTCGCTCGGCAGGTTCGCAGCTGTTGATCCGGGCCGTGCAAGATCGGTATGCAAACAATTCACTGCGCGTGCGCCATGGCGCGCAATCTCGTCAACGTCGTCGAAACGGCCTGAAAACATAGGTCTTCTCGATTCAACCCGGGCGCATCGCGCGACGCTTGCCACGCCGCGCGAGGGGCATGTGCGCGCCACGTGCGTGCTTCGCCGGGTTGTTGACCATATCTGGCGCTCTTAATCTTGGCCCCCGATAGATCGGCGAGGCACGCGGCAAGCGCTGACGTGGCGACGCCGGCAATTCAATCCCATCAGTGAGGATGCAATGGAAGAGACCCGGACTGTCGATATACAAGCGCTCATCAACGAGCACCCTTTCTCCCGCTTTCAGTGGCTCGTATTTGCGATGTGCTTCGTCATCGTGCTGATGGATGGTTTCGATACGGCTGCGATCGGTTTTATCGCGCCTTCGCTGCTGTCGGAGTGGCATATCGGCAGGGCGGCGCTTGCGCCTGTGCTGAGTGCCGCGCTCTTTGGGCTCGCTTGCGGCGCCTTGCTTTCTGGACCTCTGTCTGACAGGTGCGGTCGACGCCTCGTGCTCACCTTGTCCGTGCTGCTGTTTGGCGTGGCGTGTTTCGCATCGGCTTACGCGCAGGATCTGGCCGCGTTGACGACGCTGCGTTTCGTCACGGGCGTCGGACTCGGTGCCGCGATGCCGAATGCCGTCACGCTGATGAGCGAGTACTGCCCCGACGGCCGGCGTGCCACGATCGTCAATCTGATGTTCTGCGGATTCCCTTTGGGTGCCGCCCTGGGTGGATTTCTCGCTGCATGGATGATTCCGCAGTTCGGTTGGCGCAGCGTTCTGCTGCTTGGCGGCGCAGTGCCGTTGCTGCTTGCCATCGTGCTCGCATTCAGGTTGCCGGAGTCGATCCGTTACATGGTGGCGCGACAGCAGCCGGTCGAGAAGATTCGCAACGTGATGGTTCGCATCAGCGCGGACGCGCGTTCTGCGCATGCTTTCGTCATGCGGGAATCCGTCAGGCATGCACCGGGGAGTGGCGGCATTCGTATCGTGTTGTCGCGTTCATTCATTCTCGGCTCCGTGATGCTGTGGCTGTGCTACTTCATGGGCCTCGTCATCTTCTATGGACTGGTCAACTGGATGCCCGTCCTTCTCAAGGATGCGGGACTGAGTCCGCAGCGCGCGGCGCTCGTATCCGCGCTGTTTCCGCTGGGCGGCGTGGGCACGGTGCTGTGCGGCATGCTGATGGACCGCTTCAATCCTAATCGCGTTGTCGCTGCCGCTTATGCATTCGGTGCGATCAGCGTGTATGCCATTGGCCAGGCAGTCGGCGATATCGGCCTGCTGATGTGCGCAGTGTTTATCGCCGGTGTGCTGGTGAACACCGCGCAGGCGTCGATGCCCGCTCTCGCGGCTGCATTCTATCCAACGGCGGGACGCGGCACGGGTGTCGCGTGGATGTTGGGCGTAGGGCGCTTTGGCGGCATCGCGGGATCGTTTCTCGTCGCGGAATTGTCGCGGCAGCAGGTCAGTCTGCCGGGCATTTTCACGGTCGTTGCGGTATCGGGCGCGGTCGCGTGCGTGGCCCTGCTGATCAAGCAGGCGACGTGTTCGAGCGCAGGTGTGCAGGATGTCGCGGAGGGCGAATCGCTCGCACACTAGCGGCGAACGATTGAAACGCGATGCGATTGCTGCGAGCCTCTGTTGAGGCTCGCAGTGCTTGTGCAGTTCAGTGTGCGGGCGGGCTGATGTCGTATGCAATGCGGCCCGAAGGCAAGAAGAACAGCGCGATCACCGCACCGCCTTTTGCCTCGGGAAAGTGATGGCTGCCTGGCGCGGGCGCGGTCCAGCCGCCGTAGCACCATCCGCTCGGGCCGGCGAGCGCGGCGCCTTCGTTGAGCGGCACGACGAGATTGAACTCGCCATAAGGATGCGAGTGGTAGTCGCCGCGAAACGCGCCTTCAGGGTTGTTCTGCGCATTGTCGGTACTGTCCATCAGCACCGCCGTGATGCTGAAATAGAACGTTTCCGCAGAAGGCGCGACGAGTCGCGCACGCCGGTACTTCGGGCCGGAAATCTCGACGTCGGCCGCCCAGCCTTCTTTTACGCCGAGCGTGATGAGGCGGGCGAGATCCTTGTACAGATCGCTATCGACGCCGTATTTCGTGTTGAGCCATTGCTCGACCTCGACGCCTGTGGTCATGTCTCTCACTTCTTCGAGAAATGGCAGACAACGTGCTACGAGCTGGTCTTTGGTGCTTGTAGTGGGGGTTTGAGACATTGCGTTTCCTCCGTGGATTGAGTGCCTTGCACGTCTTCTCCGCCGCGGCGATGCGCGCCTTCCGATGTGCGTGATGGCGGTTTCAAGATGCCATAGCCATACCGCTCGAAGAAGCGAAACTATTGCAAGTCCACAATGCACGTTATTCATAATGCGGTCGTTCGTCTTGAACGGCGCGAGATGGACCATGCGTTATCGCGTGCATGCCTAGGTTGCCGGTGTTGCATTGCGCGTTGTGAGAACATGCCGGTCCACAATGGTCACTGCATTTCCGCGCTATGCACTTCACCGGTTCCGATTTCTGGCGATTCCTTCCTCTCGTTCACGCAGGTGTGTTTGGCGCAACGGCTGTTGTCGGGCGCATGTTGATTGCGCGAACGAACCGACACGACGCCGTGTCGTTCTCGCGCGGCGATTCGGCGCACGACTTTGTCGCGCGATGCTTCTATTTCTGGCTGCCCGTCGTCGACGGTTTGCTTCTGTTGTTTTACGGCATCACTGGCGAACGCGGACAACTCGTCGCGCCATGGTTCGATCAGGAATGGACGCGGTGGATTGGCGTCGCGTGCATGGTTGTAGCGCTGATATGGGTGATTTGTGCTCAGGCCACGATGGGAACCGCGTGGCGAATGGGCGTCGATACTCGCACGCGAACTGAACTAATTACGACAGGCCCGTTCGCGCTGTCGCGCAATCCCATTTACCTCGGCATCCGCGCAACGATACTGAGCCAATTGCTAGTGGTGGGAACGTGGCCTGTGATGGTGATCTGGGCCATGTCCGAGTTGCTCGTCCAGATTCAGGTCAGGTTCGAAGAAGAGCACATGTTCCGGTTGCACGCGCAACGGTACGCCGACTACTGTTCGCGAGTCAGACGCTGGATTTGACATGCGATAGCTTCGCCGAATCGCGCTCGTCGATTCGGCGCGTTCAAGATTGGATTGAATACATTTCACGTTCGAATTTTTCATCGCGCTACGTGTGCGCTTCATATCCGTATCAGTAGATTTGTCCCGCGTATCGCGCTGTCGATAGAAGAATTGCCAACCGCTCGAATCGAATTCGAGTAGTAAAATCCTGCCGCTTTTTCCTCGTCGCTTCGATCTGCATGGAGGCGTTGAGGTTTTCCCCGTTGTTGCTTTTATTGTCCAACCCTAAGCTCGCCTGGCATGCACTTATACGGAGACGGTTAAGTTCGTCATCCGAAATAATGATTGACGGTCAAGGAGACTTCATGAAATACGGCAGGGTTGTGGCATTGGCAGCGGGGCTTTTCAGCGCGTCCGCATTTGCGCAAAGCAGCGTCACGCTGTACGGCGTGCTGGACACGGGCATCGAGTATGTTTCCCATGCAAATGCCGCAGGTGATCATGTCGTCCGTATGCCGGGCATCACGGGCGAATTGCCTTCACGCTGGGGGATACGCGGCGCCGAAGATCTTGGCGGCGGACTCAAGGCCGTATTCATTCTCGAAAGCGGATTCAACCTGCGCGGAGGCGATTCGGGGCAGGGCGGACGGCTGTTCGGACGACAGGCGCTCGTTGGACTCGAAGGGCCGTGGGGTTCGCTCACGTTTGGCCGTCAATACACGATGTCGTATTGGGCGATGTCGGATGCCGATATTCTCGGGCCGGACATTTACGGCATCGGCGCGCTGGATGCGTTCTTGCCGAACGCGAGAAGCGACAACACGGCCGTCTATAAAGGCAAGTTCTATGGATTCACATTCGGCGCATCCTGGTCGTTTGGACGGGACGGCGCGGGGACGGGCAATTCTCCGGGGCAGGGGACCTGCGCAGGACAGGTGCCCGGCGATGTGAATCAATGCCGCGAATGGAGTGCGATGCTGAAGTACGACGGCACGTACTTCGGTGTGGCCACAGCGTACGACGAACAACGTGGCGGCACGAATGCAGCGGCAAACTTCTTCGATGGCGTCGCGCCGTTTGCGATTCACGGCAGCGGCGACAAGGATGCGCGTCTGCAGGCGAACGGCTATGTGAATGTTGCGGGCGTGAAGCTGGGCGGCGGATGGATCGGCCGCCGCGTCGAATCGAACGGACCGGGCGGCGACGTGCGCTCGAATCTGTTCTACCTCGGCGCGCAATACTATGTGACGCCCGTGTTCGCTGTCGATGGAGAAGCCTACCGCGTCGTCGTCCAGCAGCAGGATGCACGCGCAACGTTGGCGAGCCTGCGCGCCACTTACTTCCTGTCGAAGCGAACGGCGGTTTACGGCAACGTCGCGTACCTGTGGAATAGCGCGCACGCGCGCTATTCCGTCAGCGCGGGCGGCGGCGGCACGACGCCCGCAGCGGGCATCGGCCAGCTCGGCGCGATTGTCGGTGTCCGGCATTCGTTCTGACGAGGCTGGCTGCAACGACAAACTTTGTCGCAAGAATTCACTGCGCCGGGTCCATGCGGCGGGGCTCCTGTTGCCTCGCTCTCTGCGACGACTGTGCAAATTACCAGACGGTCTCGAGATTTCGCGTGTACAGTGAAGTGTCTTTTGCCGTCTGCATCGGACGACGCGCTCGCTATGCGCGGCTTTTTATCAATCGAATCAAGACTTCAAGGAACGATCTGACTACCGTCATCCCCAAACCCAATGAGCCCGTCGAAGTTGCGCTTCGACGTTTCCGTCGTGCAATCCAGAATAATGGACTGATCGCGGAGTTGCGTGCGCGCACGGCGTATGAAAAGCCCACCACGGAGCGTAAACGCAAGAAAGCGGCCGCCGTGGCCCGGTTGCGCAAACAGATTCGCCGCGCGCTGCCGCCAAGGAAGATGTATTGACCCCGCGTCGTCAATCTTCGTGTGGCTTCTGAGGCGCTTGTCCGGCGAGTGGCGGCTCAGCGGAGCGGCTCGTTTCGATGACGTTGACTGGCGCCGGGTCGTGAAATACCCGGGCCAGTTCACTGAAACCTTGCAAATGTGGCGCACAGGTGTTAATGTGCCCCGAAGTTCAAGAAGTTCGATTGCTGTTCATCAATAGTTCCGTTGCCCCTCGGCGGTATTCGTTGTCCTCTCCCTCCTTGATCCTTTGGCTCCAAACTCTGGAGCGATAATCTCTTCACTTTTTCTGTTTCAAGGATTCGTATGGATACCGGTACTGTCAAATGGTTTAACGACGCAAAGGGCTTCGGCTTCATCTCCCCGGATAACGGCGGTGACGACCTGTTCGCGCACTTCTCCGAAATTCGCGGCGATGGCTTCAAGAGCCTCGCTGAAGGCCAGAAGGTCAGCTTCGAAACGAAGCGCGGCCCGAAGGGCGTGCAAGCTGCAAACATCACGCCGGTTTAAGGCGTAGCAGTGCGGGGCCCGATCGCGGCCCCGATTCGTTTTCTCCCCGAAGTCCACGCTCCACGTCTCCCGCACTGGCGCTTGCCAGTCGCATCTTAAACGGCGCGAAGCCGCCTCTGTCATGCTGGTTGCCGTCTCAGCGGCACATGCTTTCCAGGCGTGACTAATACAATTCAAAACATCAAAGACAAATGCAAAATTCAACAACCCAGCAATACGGGGGTTATACCGTACGTCCGTCTGCCCATTGCCTGCCCGATGGTCTGTTTTCCGCAAATCTGCTGCTCGAGCGCGATGGCGCGCGACGCGCACCGAATCAATACGAATTCTTTTCGCTCGACTATTTCGTCGACGAGGCCGACGCGGTCGATTACGCGCGAAGCTGGGCATGCCACTGGATCGACACTCGCGGTTGATGTGAACCGGTAGCAAGCCGAACGGACTTTGTAAGAGTCCTGATTCATCGTCCTCCGAAAAAAACACGCGCTCGAAACGCGTATCCAACGCGTGCGCGGGCAGTTCGGTACATATCGGACGACGGTTCTAGCTCATGGTCATTTGACAATCTGAATACTGCGAGCATCGCGTAAAGACGATCGCTTGCGAACCACGTCGCGCGCCGGTTCAATTCGCGAGCCGGCCAAGGTAGTACCCCAGTCGCTCTTCAACATCGCCCGGCTTGTGAAATCCTCGGGCGAGCAGCGCCTCGATGCCCTGCTGCGCCGCGGGCCGCCCGAGAGACGCGATACACGCATCCCATCCCGCCCCGAGTTCGACGTCCGGGGGCAAACTGGTGTTGACGAGGCGCTTGGTGGTAGCGATCGCCCACTTGTCGAACGCGGAGATTCGGGTCGCGAGCGCGTCCACATACGCGTCGAGCTCGGTATCGGGCAGAGCCCGGTTCACGTAGCCATAGGCCTCGGCCTTGTCGCCATCGACGTCTTCCGAACCCAGAAGCACCTCCAGCGCGCGATTACGGCCGATCAGCTGGGGCAGCCGGGCCATTGGACCACCGCCTGCGACCATTCCTACGCCGACCTCCCACTGCGAGATGATCGTCTTTTCCCGACTCGCGAAACTCATGTCACAGGCGAGCGTAATTTCGCTGCCATTACCCGTCGCCCGTCCGCGGATGAGGGCGATGGAGACGACAGGCGCACGTGACAGCCGCACGAGAAAGTCCGGCCACTGCGGCAAACCTGTGCGACCGGGTGGCAGAGCGGTTAGCTCGTCGAGCTTGGCCGTGAAATCCGAGTGATTCAGGAAGTAGCCGTCGACGGCACTGTCGAACACCACGACTTTCACGTGCTCGTCGGTTTCGAGAGCGTCAATGACTTCGTTGAACTGCTGGAGCATTTGCGGGCCCATGACGTTGATGGGCGGGTTGTCGATCGTGACGCGCCAATAGGCGGGGGAGCGCTGCGTAACTCTGATCTGAACGGGGTTCGTGGTCGCATTCATGGGTGACTCCTGTCGCCGGCATATGCAACGGGCGTGATGGCTCGCGTTGGATGGAAACTAGGCCTGCAAAACCTTGAGCAACTCTCTGGCTGTCGGGCCAGACGAAGCCGGATTCTGGCCCGTGATCAGGCGCCCATCGACAATGGTGAGTACGGCCCAGTTGGCCACTTTTTCGAAGTGTCCGCCTAGACGCTTTAGCTCATCCTCGACCAGGAACGGCATGACCTTGGTCAAGCCGACAGCTTCCTCTTCATCATTGGTGAAGCACGTGACGCGCTTGCCCTTGACGAGCGGTTGTCCTTCATAGGTAGCCTGTCGAAACACACATGGTCCGTGACAGACAGCGGCGACCGGTTTGCCGGCGTTGTAGAAATCTTCGATCAACGCGATCGAGTTCCTGTCATTGGTCAGATCCCACATCGGACCATGACCACCCGCATAGAAGATCGTGTCGTAGTCGGCCGCCTTGACGTCGGCGAGCTTGACGCTATTGGCAAGCACCTTTTGCGTAGCGGGATCTTTCTTGAAGCGTTGCATCGTATCGGTCTGATTGTCTGGATCGTCGCTTCGAGGATCGATGGGGGGATGGCCGCCTTTGGGAGAGGCCACGGTGACCTGTGCGCCGGCGTCCGTGAAGGCGTAGTAGGGCGCGGTGAACTCTTCCAGCCAGAAGCCGGTCGGCTTGCCAGTATCTCCAAGCACATTGTGCGAAGTCAGTACCAACAGAATTTTCATTTCAATCTCCGTTCGTTAAGGCCGATGTCTAATCGCGACATCGCCAGGGGATGGCATGAGGCGGAATTCGCCGCTATTGCTGACACGTTCAAGGAACGCTTGTATTCAAGTCCGACTGCCGGGTGCGCGCCATCGAACGATAGTTTTGCCGGATCATCCGATGGTATGAAGGGGGCTCCGCCGCTTACCGCAAAGCGGGTCAGCCTTTTCGAAGAACAGTTGTGGTGTGTCCGTCGGCGTTGAAAACTGCAGGCGTCCTTGTGCGAGTTGTTCCCCACACGAAAAACTGAATTGAACGCCACTCGATGCAACAGCCAGCCTGGCGCAAGTACAGTGTCGTCACCGGGTAAGCGGTACCCGGTCCTGTCGACAATCACCAATTTGGCAAGGTCGTTACCATGAGCGAATCTCGGCAACGGGTGTTCCTGATTACGGGGGCGAGTTCTGGGTTCGGGCGCGCTTTCGCGCAAGCTGCGCTGTCGGCTGGACACGTCGTTATCGGCACGGTCAGGAGCGAAGCGGCGAAAGCTACGTTCGAGCAACTGCAACCGGACCGTGCTCATGGTGTGGTCCTCGACGTAACCGATTTCGCCAAAATCGACGCGGCCGTTGCAGGCGTGGCTGAACGAACCGGACCGGTCGATGTACTCGTCAATAACGCGGGGTATGGTCACGAGGGCACGCTCGAAGAGTCTTCGCTCGATGAACTGCTGCATCAGTTCAACGTGAACGTATTTGGCGCCGTTGCAATGATCAAGGCTGTCTTGCCGTCCATGCGCATGCGCCGAACCGGTCACATCATCAACATGACATCGATGGCGGGCCTCACGACGTTTCCCGGCATCTCGTACTACAGCGGCAGCAAGTTTGCCCTCGAAGGAATTTCCGAGTCGCTGGCGCAGGAAGTTCGCGGCTTCGGTATCAGCGTGACGGCCGTCGCGCCGGGTTCGTTTCGCACCGATTGGGCGGGCCGCTCGATGGTGCGCTCTGAACGCAGCATCGCAGATTACGACGCCGTGTTCGATCCCGTTCGCCAGGCCCGCCAGGCGAAGGACGGCAGACAGGCGGGCGACCCGGACAAGGCTGCGCGCGTGCTGCTGGATCTCGTCGAACATCCCGATCCGCCCGTCCACCTCCTGCTTGGTAGCGATGCGTTGAGTGTTGTGCGACGTAAGCTATCCACGATGCAAACGGCGATCGACGCGTGGGAAGACGTAAGCCGATCAACTGACTTTTCGTAGGCTGTGCGTTGTCGGTTGCGCCCGCAAGCAGCAAGGCGACCGTCAAGCTTCATCGCCATCGCTAACGGCTTTCGTCGAGAACGATCCAGCTGACCGTGGCTAGCTCGCCGTTGACACCCAACGCGCTCAATACGCGGCGCGCAGCGCTTCATCGGCAACAGCGAGCCGCGACGCAATCGTCTTGATCAGAAAGCGGTGAAACTGCTGTGCGGTGACGGGATCTTCACGTTCGAGCGCGAGCAGTGTGGGCACCGACAAACGGTGAACGCGCGTGGGCGTTTCGGCGATCACATCGGCGCTTCGTGTGGTCTGCGTGTACACGGCCATTTCGCCGACCACCGTGCCGGGGCCGAACGAGCGCAGCCGCACGAGCCGGCCGTCGGGCAGCGGCAGCGAAACGGCGACGCGTCCGCGCTCGACGATATAAAGCGCGTCACCCGGCTCGCCGCGCAAAAACAGGTGCTGACCTGCGTCGAGATCGCGTACTTCGAGGCACTCGCACAGTCTTTCCAGTGCAGGGGGCGTGAAATGCGGAGCGAGTGTCGTGCGGAAATTCTGTTCCCCCGATGGCTGCACGGCGGAACCCGATCCGAGCAGCGTGTCTTCGATCCATTCGAGACCCGCATCGAGCGTGGCGAATTCGTGTATCCGCAAGTTCAGCGTACCCGTCCTCACGAGCAAACTGCGTGAGCGCGCGGGCAATGCGGTGAGCACGAGGTCGGCGCCCGATGTTGCGCACAGTTGCCGCAGCTTCACAAAAGCGATCGATACCGACGCATCCATACCGTTGGTCGATGCGAAGTCGAGCACGATGTAGCGCACGGGTACGGCATCTTTTGCTTCGAGCCGTTCGCGCACGCGTTGCAGAATCGAATTTGCGGTGCCGAAGAACAGAAAGCCCTGCAGGCACATCCCGCATAGCTGCGTGCCGAGTTCGCGCAAACGCGCGGCATCTTCGATACTGCGCTCGACTGTCGAGGTGCGCGTGGTCGCATCGAATGCCATGCGCACGCAGCTAACGCGTCCGTACAGCAGCGTGAACATCACACACGCGGCAATGACGCCCGCGATCACGCCCGCAACGACGCCATAGAGCGCCACGACGGCAAGCATGCCGGGCACGAGCGCGTACTCGTACCAGTTGAGCTTTGCATACGCACCGACCAGCCATTGCATCAGCAGCCGCAGCCCCATGAAAAGCTGCAGCCCGACCAGCACGGGGACGGGAAAGAGCGCCACCAGATCGGGCGATACCATGAGCGCAACAAGGCACGCTAGCGCCGCGAATACGCCCGCCATGCGGCTCGTCGCGCCAGCGCGCGCATTGAGCATCGAGCGGTTGTACGACTGATAGCCGACCATCCCGCCCAGCAACCCGCTCGCGATGTTGGCAAGGCCCGCCGCGCGCATTTCGCGGTTCAGGTCGACATCCTCGCCTGTTGCCGCGCCGATGGCCGTCGAGTTCATCAGGATCGTGATCGCCGACGCAGACGTCACGACGAGCGTCTCCGGCAGATGCGCCGCGATCGCGGCCCAGTCGATTGCACCATTCGCGAGCGGTGCGGGCATATGCATATCCGGGAAGAAGTGCAGCTTCACATGCGGCAGCAGCAGGCCCATGTTGCGCGCATCGTCGATGGAGAGCCCGGCGAAGTGCAGCGACAGATAGAACAGCACGACCCCGCACGCGAGCACGAACGGCAGCGCGGCAATGTGCTGCCGGCCGCGCGTGAAAACGGTTGTGAGCACGCCGATGAACAGCGCCGGCATCCACGCGAGCCAGTGCAGATGCGTGAGCAGGGGCAGGGTGTGCCACTGCGGCGACTGGCCCGTCAACACGCGGAATGCGCCCGCCAGTAGCAGATAACCGGTGCCCGCCAGAAATCCGCCGACCACGGGATACGGCAGGAACTGCAATGAACGGCTGCGCTTTGACGAACCGATCGCGTACAGCACGATGCCCGTCATCACCGAACACAGCGCGATGGCGATCAGTACAGTCAGAAGAATGGTTTGCGGCGAGCCGCCGTCGGCACGCACGCTGCTCGCGACGCCTGCCGCCACGCCCGCGAGAAATGCCGTCGCGTTGCTGTCCGGCCCGGCGATATTCAGGCGCATCGAACTGGTCAGCGCGATCACCAGTGCCGTGACGATGCAGCTGACCAGCGCGGTAGGCACGCCGAGTTCGGCGTAGCGCGCGAGGTCCGCGCTGAAGATCAGCGTGCCCAGGCTCATTGCGTAGCAGAGCATGACGAGCGTCGAGACGGCGCCCGCCGTCAGGTCGCCGAGCAGGCCGACGGTCGTCATGCGCGGTGCGGCAGCGCTTGCAGACTCGGACGCGGAACCTGTGGCACCTGGCTTCACGGCGCTCCCCCGGAACGCGCGGCGCCGGGCACAAGCGGGCGACCGCGCGATTCAGTATCCGCCGCCCGTCTCGCGACTGTCAAACCGTCGGCACGCGAGCGCCGGCCCCCGGATTTTCATGCTGATTCGAACGTCGGCTTCACTGAGCTATCGGACCTTCACGCGCTGATCCTGTCCGGCACCTCAGGATGTGTGCGCCGACGTCAGATTGAGTGCCAACGCTTGCGCCACTTCGATGCCGTCGATGGCCGCCGAATAGATACCACCCGCATATCCCGCGCCTTCGCCGGCCGGATACAGACCGTCGACGTTCATGCTTTGGAAATCGTCTTTGCGTCGAATCCGCAGCGGTGACGACGTGCGCGTCTCCACGCCGGTGAGCACTGCATCGTGCATCGCGAAACCTGCGATCTTCTTATCCATCTGCGGGAGCGCTTCACGGATTGCTTCGATCACGTAGTCGGGCAGCGCGGTGCTGAGATCGGTCGGGCGCACGCCCGGCTTGTACGACGGCACCACCGCGCCAAGCGACGTCGACGGCCGGCCGGCGATAAAGTCTCCGACCAGTTGACCCGGCGCGTGGTAATCGCCGCCGCCGAGTTCGAATGCGCGCTCTTCCCATTTGCGCTGGAACGCGATGCCGGCCAGCGGGCCGCCGGGATAGTCTTCCGGCGTGATGCCGACGACGATACCCGCATTCGCGTTGCGCTCGGCCCGGGAATACTGGCTCATGCCGTTGGTGACCACGCGGCCCGGCTCGGAGGTCGCCGCGACCACCGTGCCGCCAGGGCACATGCAAAAGCTGTAGACGGCTCGTCCATTACTGCAGTGATGGACCACCTTGTAGTCAGCCGCGCCGAGTTGCTTGTGGCCCGCAAACTTGCCGAAGCGGCTGCGATCGATCACCCCCTGCGGATGCTCGATACGAAACCCCAGTGAAAAAGGCTTCGCTTCCATATAAACGCCGCGATCGTGCAGCATCTGGAAGGTGTCGCGCGCGCTGTGGCCCACGGCCAGCACCACATGATCGCACCGCAACGTTTCGCCATTCGATAGCTTGAGCGAGCGCACCTTGCCCTGATCGATTTCGATGTCCTCGACCCTGGTTTCGAAGCGCACTTCGCCCCCCAGTTCCTCGATGTTGGCGCGCATTTTTTCCACCATGCTGACGAGGCGGAAAGTGCCGATGTGCGGCCGGCTCAGATACAGGATGTCGTCCGGCGCGCCCGCCTTGACGAATTCCTCGAGCACCTTGCGGCCATAGTGGTTCGGATCCTTGATCTGGCTGTATAGCTTGCCGTCGGAAAACGTTCCGGCCCCGCCTTCGCCGAACTGCACATTGGATTCCGGGTTCAGTACGGACTTGCGCCACAGGCCGAACGTGTCCTTGGTGCGCTCGCGCACGGCTTTGCCGCGTTCGAGGATGATCGGACGGAACCCCATCTGCGCGAGGATAAGTCCTGCGAACAGGCCGCACGGCCCCATGCCGATCACGACCGGGCGCAGGGAATCTGTGTGCTCGGGAGCCTTTGCGACAAAGTGGTACGCCATGTCTGGCGTCGGTCCGCAATGCGGCTTGCCGGCCATCCGCTTGAGCGCGGCCGCTTCGTCCTTGACTTCGACATCGACGATATAGGTCAGCTTGATGTCGGAGCGCTTGCGTGCGTCGTGCGCACGGCGGAATACGGTGTAACGGAGGAGCCCGTCTGCCGGCACGCCGAGATCCGCGAGGCGCGCGCGAATCGCGGCTTCGAGATCGCTCTCGGGATGGTCGAGCGGGAGTTTGACTTCGCTTAGACGTAGCATGAGTACTGAAATGTGATCACCACGGAATCGTGGCGGTGTTGAAACAGGTGGAGACCGGGCGGCGTTGTTCGCTACGTGGGCATCCCGGATGCAGAACTTCCATCGGCCGAAAAAGCTGTACGCGGGACTGCAAACTGACCAGGCCGGACAACTCAAGCAACTTCACGATGAGAAACTGAAGCGAGCATGTGTGGGGAAGGTCGTTCCGCCCCGAAGTCATCATCAGGCAAGCACGCGACCGGACGTACGATGACCGGGAGCACATGAAAGGGGCAAGCCTGGACGCCGAAACCCCGTGCCTCATAGACGCTGACGCGTCGCGCAAACCCCGGCCAGGCCGGGCACCCGGAAAATTTCGGGGAAATTCGACGGGTGACCCGTCGTTCCGGCTGCTTTCCGCCACCACGTCTCCAGCCCACCATTATAGCGGTGCGAGCGGGTGGCTTGTGCGAAGCCATACCCTGCGGGCGTGGCCGCGCCCATTGTTCGAGTTGACCAGCCTGAGCGCCTGTATATGCGTCGCGCAAAACACAGCCGCCAGAGGCAAAGGATCATAGCGACGTTCTACGCACAGTGTCGCTTTCCGGGGCGTAGGTCGAGTCTGTAGTTGGCTCATCAGGAGCGGCGCGGGAAGGAGTCCGCCGAGCCATCAGGCATGGCAGCGCGCTTCTGTCAAAATAACGCTCGGCCGTTTCGCTGACGCACCGTCGGCAGCGCCTCACAACTGAGCTTCCCGTCATGCGCATCTTCGGAATCAGCCTTTACGTCATCATCGCCCTGTTCTTTGCGGTGCATGCCGTGCGCAACCAGCAGAACATGTACTGGCTGCTGATCCTGTTTCTTTTCCCTGGCCTTGGTAGCGCGGTCTACTTCTTTGTCATTTACTTGCCCTCCCTGCGCCAGTCGCGTGGGGCGAGGACGGCAACGAGGGCCATTTCGCAGTTTGTCGATCCCAACCGGGCGGTGCGCGAGGCGCGCACGGATTTCGATCGCGCGCCGACCGTCGCGCATCGTATGCGTCTGGCTGCAGCGCTGCTCGACGCAGGAAATGCCGCCGAAGCCCTGGAGCATTATCAGGCAGCCGCCAGTGGGCCATTCTCATCCGATCCGGCTCTGCTACTGGGGCTGGCGCGTGCGCAGTTTGCCAACGGCAATGCTGCGGCCACGCTGGACGCACTGGAAAAGCTGTTCGCCGCCGATCCTCTCGCCCGCCGGCAGCCGGAGCCTGCCTTGCTGTACGCACGAACGCTGGCCGCGCTTGGCGCGCCGGGCACGCGTGCCGCGTTCGATATTGCGCTCGCGAGCGCAAGCGACGCCGCACCGCGTTGCCTGTACGCCGATTGGCTGGCCGGGCAGCCCGACGAGGCCGACCGCCAGCGTGCGCGCGAACTTTACGCTGAGATCGTTCACGATGCCAGGCATTGGCCACGCCACGCCCGCGAACATAACAGCGAGTGGCTGCAACGGGCCCAAGCCGCCCTAAGCCGATAATCCACGGGCGACCTTCGCAAGCGACGGGATGTGGGCATTCGGGCGTCTGTCCGCCCGAAAGAAGCGGCCATTCAAATTGTGGGACGGAAGGCGCTTCATCGGGTAAAGGCGACGGGTGGTGGCCCTGACTGCGCCACGCGGAAGCGTTCACGTAAGCGGTCATGCGGGTGCGGATGACTTATCGAATGGCTCCCGTCGGTAAACGCCGCAGGCTGCCCGATCTTTCGCGCCGTCCCCGGCGCGCCTGCTCCACGCAGCTGACCCAGATGGTGCGCGACCATCTCATCGGCGTGGAGACCGGGATTCGCGATCTGACGCGGATTCGAGAGGCGCTTTGCGAACTCAGCTTGCTCCGGCCGCACGGCTTGGCTCATCAGCACGCGACCTGGAACCCAAACGGTCACCGAAAATCCATCGAGACAACATGAAGGAGCAGAAAATGGGCATGGTCGTCAACAGCATTGCTTACCGGGCCGGTCAACGCCTGGGCGACGTCACCATCGATGACATCAGCGAGGTGTTGAAAGAGCCGGACACCTTCGTCTGGGTGGGCATCTGGGAACCTGACGACGAATTTCTGCGCAAGATCCAGGAGGAGTTCAGCCTGCATGACCTTGCCATCGAGGACGCGCTCCAGGCACACCAACGGCCCAAGATCGAGGCGTACGGCGATTCGCTCTTTATCGTGGTCAAGACCGCGCAACTCATAGATGGCGAAGTGCAGTACGGCGAGACTCACCTGTTTGTAGGGACAAACTTCCTCGTCACGGTTCGACACGGCGCCTCGTCAAGCTATGCCGCAATTCGTACGCGTGTCGAGGAGAATCCGAAGCTGCTGAGCAAGGGTCCAGGATTCGCGCTGTATTCGATACTCGACTTCGTGGTCGATAACTACGTGCCTATCGTCAGCCGGTTCGAGGAGGAACTCGACCGCATCGAGTCGGACATGTTCAAGTCCGACTTTGACCAGGTGGCAGTTGCGAAGCTATACGAGCTTCGGCGCCATCTCCTCAAACTGCGGAATGCCGCAGTTCCGATGGACGACATTTGTAATCAACTCATCCGGTTCCATGAAGATATTGTTCCGAAGGAATTGCGAGCTTATGTGCGCGATGTCCAGGATCACGCGCATCAGATAACGACCATCACGGACGACATGCGCGAGATGCTGACTAACGCCATGCATGTCAATCTGGCGCTCGTGTCTGTGAGGCAGAACGAGGTCGTCAAGCGACTGGCCGGGTGGGGCGCTATCCTCGCGGTTCCAACGGTGATCTTCAGCCTGTATGGGATGAACTTCGAGAGCATGCCCGAACTGAAAACTGCCTGGGGCTATCCGGTGACATTGTTTGTCACGGCTGCGGGTTGCCTTGTGCTGTTTCGGAAACTCAAGTACGAGCGTTGGTTGTGAAAGTCACTCTATCTGACCGAGGATGTTCGAACATATCGCGTGGGGCGACATAGACAGAGCGTGCAGACGGTAGCAAGCGATTGATTGATTGGACACGCGCTCAGTGCGGTACGTCAAACCCGATCGCACCCAAGCCAACGTCGCACAAAGCTCACGACAAGTCCACTTGCGCCTGCTTCGCCGTAACCAACCGGGCACAACACGGCACAAGACAAAGCAGAGCAGCCAACATCCAGAACGCCCCCGGCAGTCCCACTCCATTCGCAACAAACCCCACACCCGCCGGGCCGACGAGATTCCCCGCATAACCGGTCGTCGTGATCGCGACGACAGCGAGCGCCGATGGCATCGCGCGTTGCGAGCCCGCCTGGCGAAACAGCACTGGCACCACGTTCGATGCGCCAAGACCGATCAACAAAAAGCCTGCCATCGCAATCGCAGCGCCCGGGGCGGTCAACAGAACAACAAAGCCGCCCATCGCTACCCATCCACCCCAGAACACCATGGCGCGGTCTCCGACGCGTGCGGTCACCGCGTCGCCGCCCAGACGGCCGGCCGTCATCGCAACCGAGAAAATCATGTAGCCCACTCCGCCCTGCGCTGCAGCCACCAGTCCAGCGCCCGTGATCAGCAGCGCGCTCCAGTCGAGCAGTGCGCCTTCGACAAGAAACGTAATCGCTGTGAGACCGGCAAGCACCAGCACGATGCCGCGTGGCGCGACGAATAGCGGACCTTCTTTCGCGTGTGCCGTTTCGATCAGCCGTGACCTTGCATAGGCGATCGCGCCGAGCATCAGTACGGCGCATAGCAACGTGCTTTCGAGCGGGCCGATGTGCATCGAAAGAAGAAAGGTCATCACCATCGATCCCGCAAAGCCACCGATGCTGAACAGCGCGTGAAACCCCGACATCAATGGCCGGCCCTCCGCCCGCTCGACATCGATCGCGTGGATATTCATCGCGACGTCGAGCGAACCGAGCGACGCGCCGAACGCGAGCAAAGCAATACCCAGTGTGAGCGGTGTGCTGACAACGGTCAGAAACGGGAGGACCACGGCCAGGGCGAATCCTGCCACGACGATGATCGGCTTGCTGCCGTATCGCGCGCTGAGCGCGCCTGTGATCACCATCGCGATGACCGATCCGAGGCCGAGGCAAAGCAGCAACAGGCCGAGCACGCCGTCATCGACGCCAAGCCGCTGCTTGGCGAAGGGCACGAGCGGCGCCCAGCACGCGACACCGAATCCGGCCACGAGGAAGGCAAGGCGCGTCGCGAGTCGGGCTGCGGGGCGGTCGAACGTCATTGTCACGGGTGTCCTGAATGAGTTGGCCGCGCGCTCACAGGCTGGCGGGCGGATCGGCCTTTACAACCGATGGGCCGGATTTCGACAAGGCCGTACGCTCCGCGCGCGGCAGGTCGTGTTCGACGATCACGCATTCGATCGCCTTGAGCGTGGCGACCCGATGAGGCGCGCGCGCATTGAACTTGTCGGTAAGCGCGAGTACCACGCTGTGCTCGCTGGCCGCAAGGACCGCGCGTTTGAACGTCGCGTCGGCGAGACCGAATGCGCTGATCCCGCTCTTCGGCGATATCGCGCACGAGCCGATGAAGCATCGGTCGATATTCAACTGGGCGATGGCCTCCACCGCGCTCGCGTCGACGCATCCGCCCACGGCCGTATCGACCGATCCACCGATCATGATGAGCTGCAGATCGGAGCGGCGAAGCACGGCAGCGGCGATGTCGACGGAATTGGTCGCCACGGTGAGTTCGCTTTCCTCTGGCAACACGTCGACGAGCGCGAGATTGGTGCTGCCGCTGTCGAGGAACAGGAGTTCGCCGGATTGAATCAGCGGCACGGCTGAACGAGCCAGCGCCGACTTCCGCTCGCGTGCCAGATCCATGCGGGCCGCCATTGGTGCGGATGCGGGCGTGATCGGCAACGCGCCGCCATAGACCCTGCGGCAGCGGCCTTCCGATGCCAGCGCGCGGAGGTCGCGACGGATCGCGTCTTCCGAAATATTGAATTCAGCAGCGAGCGCGGCGGCGACGACAGGCTGGCCTTGGGCGAGCCGGTTCGCGATCTCGTCGCGTCGTGCGAGGGGGATGTCGTCGTTCATGTCCGAATGATATCGTGCATGAACGAGAATGTAAACGTGCATAAACGTGCATTATTCGTTCAACGCTTCGCGATGAAAAAAAGCCGGCGTCGCTATTGCGACGCCGGCTCCTCGGAAATGTCGAGCCGCAAATTCTGATCCGCGTTCTATTTCATCATGGGATTCGAAGCTTCCGCACGATCGGCCTGACGATCGACATCGAGCGCATCAGGACGCCGGCCTTCATACGCATCGTCAAGCAACCGGCGGATCGCATCGGGCTCCAGCGGCCGTGGATTCGGATAAGCCGACAACAGCGACGCCGCCGCAACGCGGTCGAGATCGGCGTGTGTCACACCGAGCGATTTCAACGAAGTCGGCGCGCCCAGCCGTTGCGCAAGATCGAACAGACCCTGCGCCGCATCATCCGCGTTCAGCGCCTTCGCAATGCGGTCCATTGCGGCAGGCGCGGCCGCCGCGTTGTACGCGACGGCATGTGGCAGCACGACCGTATGCGTTTCCGCGTGCGGCAGATTCAAAATACCGCCCAGCGTATGGCACAGCTTGTGATGCAAGCCGACGGACGTTGTCGCGAGTACAGAGCCCGCCAGCCACGCGCCGTAAAGGCATGCGTGGCGCGCTTCAAGATCGATGGACTCTTCGACGATCCTGGGCAGACCTTCACCCAGCGCGCGTATGCCTTCTCTCGCCATCAACGACGTGATGGGATTGGCGTCGTCCGCGTACAGGGCTTCGACGCAATGCGCAATCGCGTTGATGCCGCTTGTCGCACTCAGGCGTGTGGGCAATGTAAGCGTCAGCAGCGGATCGTAAATGACGACGCGCGGCAGCACACGCAGATCGCGGCCCGTCTTCTTTTCCCCGCGCTCGGTGATGCCGTAAATCGGCGTCATTTCCGAACCGGCGTAGGTGGTCGGCACCGCGATGACAGGCAAGCCCGATTCGAGCGCGATCGCTTTTGCGAGTCCGATTGCGGAACCGCCGCCCACGGCGACGACGCAATCCGCGCCGATGAACTGTGAGCATTCACGCGCTTCGCGAGCGATCTCGATTGGCACGTGCATGACGGCCTTGGGAAACACGCCGGCGCAGCGCCCGCCTAGCTGATCGACGACGGCATCGGCCAGGCCGCGCTGCTCGGGCGTGCAGACAAGCAGTGCATGATTGACGCGCAGCGTGCGCAACTCGTCGGCGAGTTTGTCGAGGCTGCCTGCACCGAATACCACGCGCCCCGAGAGTGGGGCATAAACGAATGAATCTGCTCGCATCGCAATTCCTTTGAGGTGAGGCTCAATCAGCGCTGCGTTGACGCCGCGCCATGAGCGAGAAGAAATCGTTCCATCAGGCTGAGCGTTGCCGCGGGCGTTTCGACGTGCGGGTAGTGTCCCGTTCCCGCCATCACGTCGAGCTGCGCGCGGCGATACCATTGCAGCGTGGATTGCCGCGCGACATGTTCGGATTGCGTCGGGTCGTGCTCGCCTACCAGCACGAGAATCGGCGCATCGAGTTCTGCGACGTCGCGGCTTATGTCGATGGTGCTCGCGTCGCGCGCATAGCCCGTGAGTGCATCAGCGCGGATATGCGACCATGTCGCATCGACGAGCGCACGCACGAAGCCCTTCGTGTACCGGTGCGCCGTGCCCGTGTCGACGAGTGCTTCACGCATTTCGCGTGAATGGCCAAGCGCGTCGAGTTTGCGCAGCCTCTCCGGATCGGCGCTTGTGCCTCGTGCATTCATACCCGCGATCGACACGATGGCATCGACATGATCCGGCGACGCGACTGCAAGCATTTGCGCAACCAGCGCGCCGCTCGAGTGGCCCGCGACGGCAAAGCGCGTCCAGCCAAGACGAGCGGCCAGCGCCTGCGCATCCACAACCACGTTCCGCAACGTGTAGCCAGGCGGCGCGTGCAGCGCATCGCCATAACCGCGATAGTCGAAAGTCGCGTATTCGAAGGCGTCGAGGTCCGCATACGCAAGCATCGAATCGAAAGTGTCACGGTCGCCGAGCAACCCATGAAAAAGCAGTACCTTGCGCGGCCCGTGGCCGGTCAGCTTGAATGCGTGCATGGACGGGCTCACTCGAAGGGCATGTACACCTGCAACCAGAAGCGGTTTCCTTCTGGACGATTGCGCACCAGCGTCTCGCGCTGATATTTGAATGCGACCGCGATCTTGCGCGTCATGTAGCCGATGAACGGCCCAACGCCGAGTACCTGTCCGCGATTGCCATTGCCGTTGACGACCTGGCCATGCTGCATGTCGTCCGTCATTTGCCGGTAGTAATAGCCGCTCACGCCGATCTGCCACGCTTGTGTCAGCTTGAATGCGGCGTTGTAGTCGACGATGAATTCCTGGCCCGATCGATAGTCGGTTGCGTTGTTGATCGTGTTGAATTCATACAATGCGCGCGCGCTGAGTTCGACTCTTTGCGTGGGGAACCAGGTGAGCGCATAGGTCGGCTCGATCGAGTAGTAGTGGCGGCCCGGATTCGCGAGGCGGTTGACATCGTAGCTGCCCGTAGGGAGAAAGAACTCGAGGCCCGCGACCTGATGCAGGTCGCCGTTGTGCCAGCCGAGCATGACGGGTGCGAACACAATATCGGACAGGCCGGCCGCATGACTGCTCTTGTACACGTCGCCATGAGGCGTATGGGCGTCGAAATGAATGTCGATATTGCAGAAAGGAATGTTGGCGCGCGTCTCGATCGTCGCGCCCAGCAGCGATAGTCCCCGCCACACATGCGCGACACGCACGGCGGCCGCCTGCGCATGCAGCGAGAAATTCGACACGTTGCCAACGGCATTCCCCGAGTTGTCCTTCAACGAAGTGGACTCGTAGGCCGCGAGATACAGATAGCCGTAAGTGCCGGGCGGAGGCTGCACGCCGGGCGTGATGGTGTTGACGCCGATCGGATAGTTGGTGCCGCCGTTTTCCGTTGCGTTGGCGCCGCCCGACAGCAGCGCACATTGAATGACAGCGGCGGCGATAAAACGTCCACGACAACTGCAATGGAACATGGCGTTCCCCTTGTGTTCGAACCCAGTCAGATCGTCAACGTCGCATCAGCGATGCATGCAGCCGCCGCGGGCAATACGAGGCCCAAGGCGCGCTGAGGCGCCTTGAAAACCTGCTGTTCGCGGTTCAGGCGAGCTTGCCGGGCAACGGTGGTGCGTCCGCGTTACGCGGTGGATGCATGCTCGCGATCAGACACTACGCATCAGGCGAGCTGGCACGCTTCATCGAACGCGAGGCGTGGCCCGCGTGGATGCAGCTTCTCCGGATCGCCATAGCCGAGGCCGCACAGGAAATTGGACTTCACCGTGGTGCCGCCAAAAAAGCGTTGATCGACGGCCGCATTGTTGAAGCCCGACATCGGCGCACAATCCAGACCCTGCGCGCGTGCCGCTGCAATCAGATAGGCACCTTGCAGCGTTCCGTTGCGAAACGCCGTGGTGTGAGCGAACTCCTGCTTCTCGACGCCTTCGAACCACGATGCGACAGCCGGGTTGTGCGGGAACAGCGCCGGCAGGCGCTCGTAAAAACGCGTGTCGAAGGCGACGATCGCTACGATGGGGGCGCTCAAGGTCTTGTCGACGTTGCCGGGTGCAAGGGCCGGCTTGAGCTTTTCTTTGGCTTCCGACGTCCGCAGAAAAACGAAGCGCGCCGGCGAACAGTTCACGGACGTCGGCCCCCACTTCAAATGCTCGTAAAGGGCGCGCAACTGCGCGTCGGTAACGGGACGATCCGACCAGGCGTTATGGCTACGCGCGTGCGAGAAGATCAGATCCGCGATGGAAGAGTTGGACATTTGCATTTCTCCTGTTTCGAATGCTTTTCAGCCGATGCCTGTTCAGACGGGACTCACGTGCCGAAGCACGAAGTCGTAGTCGAGTGTGAAGAATTCGGTTTCGCACACGCTGCCATCCGGCGCGTCGCCGGGTGCGTGTCGTGCGAAGTCCACGATCAGCGCATTTCGCACCCCGAACACAGCGTCGGAGTCGAGGTAAGGATCGCCGTTGACGAACAGATGGGTGACGAGGGGATCGAAGCCCGGCGCGTCGATCTTGAAGTGCACATGGGCGGGGCGCATCGGATGCCGCGCGGTCGCGCGCAGCAACTCGCCGACCGGCCCGTCCTGAGGCACGGGATACGACGCGGGGACAATCGTCCGAAAGCGCACCGCGCCTGTCGCATCGGGCGTGAAGATGCCGCGCATGCGCATGTCGCCGTCCCATTCGTCATGCGCGACGTCGTAGTAACCTTCGTGATCCGAATGCCATACGTCGACGGTCGCGTCGCGAAGTGGCGCGCCGTCCGGCGCACGCACCGTCACGTTGACAAAGCATGGCGGCCCATCGATACCCTCGGAAATATTGGCGCCGTGTTCATAGCGGATATTGCCCGCACGATGAAACGGCCCAAGCACCGTCTGTTCCGATTCTCCTTTGAGGCTTCGGTGATTCATCTGTGTGACGAGCGTCGAGAACCCTAACGTATCGGACAGCAGGATCACTTCCTGGCGTTCGGGCGTCGACATGTGTCCGGCGCGTGTCAGAAAGTCGATGCCGTATTCCCATTCGGCCTCCGTCAGCTCGACCTCGCGTGCGAATTCATGCAAATGGCGAATCAACGCCGCAAGAACGCGTTTCGTGCGTGCAGAGCGCGCGTTCGCCATGCGCGCGACGACCGCGTCCGTGACACTGAACTCGTCGAGGTCGCGCGTCACGGCTTGTCGTTCGGGCTGTGTCTGCGAATTCATGATGCCTCCTCCAACCTGTGAAGCGTGAGGCGCGAGGTGCGCCCCACGCCTTTCTTCTTTAGACGGTCAACGCGCTGTGGGTCGCGAGTTGTTCCTGATGACGCGCGGAATCCTGTGCCTTCGCATAGTCAGCGGAGGCCGCATATTCAGTCATCAATTCGTTGCGGTGATCGATGCCGCACACTTTCGAGGCGAGCTTGCCGTAGGGGCCCGAGCCAGAGAACTCGGCGCGCTGCATCGTGAGCGAGCGGATGGCCTGCAGCGGCGTGCCGTTGAAGTTCTCGAACATGAACAGGCGGCTGCCCCAGTCGGACAGGAACAGATCGCGCACCACACGGCCGATCTTCACGCGGTCGTACGGCTTGCCCGTCGGCCCACTGTTCATGCGTTCGAGCCACGGGCCGAGCTTGACGTCCTTCCATTGCGCTTCCGTCGGGAAAATCAGCGCGCTGCGGCCGCACAGGTCCACCAGCTCGTAGATCATCGTGGAGAAGTTTTCGAGGTAGTACGCGCGGCCGAAGTCATAGATCAAGATGTTCGGCTTGTAGTGACCGCCCGGTGTATGAAAACCGAGTTCCTCGCTGGCGATCATGTGTGCAAGCATCGCCTGATGGAAGCCAATCAGCTTCGCGACACGCGTCTGCACCTGCGGTATCTTGTTGGTCCCGATGTGCTCGGTGATCAGCACGGCGAGACCTGCCATGAGTTCGGCACGCACGACTTGACGGATCAGCGCGTGATAGTGCAGCCAGTCGAACACGCGTTGCGGATACAGCTTCGCGTGTTCCGGATTGCCGATATGGAACACCTGGCTCCACGGAATGAAGACGTTGTCGAACACGGTCATGCCATCGAGTTCGTCGCCTTGCGCGGCGAGCGGGTGTTCGGTCGCGTCGTCCTTCACGGCACTTTCGCGGCACACGATCGTCACGCCTTTCGTGTTCACGGGCGTGGCGGCGAAGATGATCTGGTCGCCGGGAATGCCGGGGCGGAAGAACACGCCGATGTGAATCCAGTCGGCAAAGGCCACACCCGTGCCGATCGCCTTGACGCCATCGACTGTAATGCCGTGCTCGTCTTTCTTCACGACGCGCAGTCCCGGCGACTTCTCCTGCGCGTCAGGACGCGAGCGGTCCATTTGAGGATCGACGAATTGCGGGGCGCAGTTGAAGTCGTTGTGCTTCGCACGCTTCACGAACTCAACGATATTGTTGGCGAGACCTTTGCCTTCTGCGCCGATGGCCTGTTCTTCCCAAGGCGCGGGATCGTCGGCGTAGGTCACCAGCACATAGTTGTTGACGTCCGGCGTGCGGGGGAACGACGCGCCCGCCAGTTCGCGCATGATCGTTTCGTGATATTTGCGTTTGCGGCGCAAGGCGTCCTTGTCGCGATGACTGAACCACTGCATTGAACGGCGCTCGCCGTCTTCGTCGACGAACGTCAGCACGTCCCGAAGATCTTCGCGATGGTGCAGATCGTAGAAGTCGGCGTGAACTTTCGCGTAGCCGCGCGTTTTCGGATGGGTGGCGACGTTGTCGATCTTGTCGTTGCCGACCCAGACGTCGCGTCCGTCGTTCAATGAGTCGAGATACTGCTTGCCAGTGCGGATCATGGATGTACTCCTGTTGTGATCGACTTCGGGGTGGTCAGAATTGGGCGGGGCGGGTTGTCGCATAAGCTCGCTGGCAATACACGAGCGGTTGCATGCCGTCTGCGCGGCGTGCGTTCAGCACGCGTGCGACGAATACGCTGTGCGTGCCGATCTCCATTGCCGATGCGATACGGCAATCGAGTGCGATGAGGGCATCCGTGCGATAGGGGACGCCATGCGCGGAAGCTTGCCAGCGGGCGTCGTTAAAGCGCTCGCGCATCGGCACCTGGCCGACGCCGGAAAAGAGTTGCGATACGCCCGTTTGTTGCGCGTGCAGCCAGTTCACGGAAAGCAGGCCATTCGTCCTGATGACGCTGTTGGCGGCGCTGCGGCGGTTGACGCAGAAGAGTATGGTCGGCGGCGTGTCGCTCACGGAACACACGGCGGAGCAGGTGACGCCTGCCTTGCCGGCGGGGCCGTCCGTCGCGATCACCGTGACGGAGGTCGCCGCGTGAGCAAGCGCTTCGCGAAACGCGGTGGCATCGATATCCGGCAAGTCATCGGCCTGCTCGTGGCGCGGATGCGCAATGGCATCCGCCGGCTGTACTTGCGCTTGAGTCATGGCATGTCTCCTTGTTTGCTGGGGCCTTGAACGTTGCGTTCAAGGAGTGAGACGGATCAAACCGGCTGCATGTGCTGCTCATTGCCCTTGGTATTGCCTGGTGTCCCGCGTGTTTTTGTTTGAGCTACAGTAGGCCGACTAAATTTTTTGCTCTATGGACGCAGCGTCATGGACACTATTCCGTCACGGCATGAAGCGGATCTCGACTTTCATCATCTGCAGGTTTTCGACGTGTTGATGATGGAGCGCAGCATCACGAAAGCCGCGCGCGTGCTGAACGTGACGCAGCCGGCCTTGAGCAAGACGCTCGCGCGGCTGCGACTGTATTTCGGCGATCCGCTGTTCATCCGCGTGTCGATGCGCATGGAGCCGACGCCGAAGGCGATCGAACTCGCGGACCCCGTCAAATCGGTCCTCGACCGTTTCCGGCAATTGCGCTCAGCGCATGCCGCGTTCGATCCGGCGACCTCGGAGCGCAGCTTCAACCTGTATCTGGTCGACGCGGGTGTCGTGCATATGCTGCCGCCTCTGCTCAATCACTTGAGCTGCCACGCACCGCGTGTACACATCGAAGCCATTCAGTGCGACGCGCAGCATCTCGACCGCTGGCTGGAGTCGGGTGTGATCGATATCGCGATCGGTTCGTTTCCGTCGCTTGCGACGGGTATCAGGCGACTGCCGCTCTGGACGGAGCACTACGCATGCGTGACGCGCGGCGGCCATCCCCGCATTGGGCCGACGCCAACGCGCGAAGCGTTCATCGAAGAGACGCATGTTCTCGTGACGGCGGCGGGCACCGGGCACGAGCATCTTTCCGTCGAACGTCTACTCGAAGCACATGTGCCACGGCAGAACATCGTGTGCCGCGTACCCACGTTTACATCGGCTGCATTGATCTCGCGGAATTCCGATGCGATTGCAACCATCCCACGCACGCTCGCGCTTGGCATGAGCCGCGATATGGATCTGCAGGTGGTGGAGCCACCACTCGATTTTCCGAGGATCGAGATCGCGCAGTATTGGCATGACCGTGTGCATCGCGATCCGGGAAACCAGTGGATCCGCAACGTCGTGAAGGAGATGTTCGGCCAGGCGCGTGTCTGACGCACTATGCCTGCGCGTTATTGGGTTCATTCGATTGAGTCGATAGCCCGCGTCGATCTGGCCTCCTATGATCCGCTTACACCCCTGGATGGAGCGCGATCATGAATGCAGCAGAAATGGGATGCGTGATTTCTATTGGCATGTTCGACGGCGTGCATCGCGGACATCGGCGCGTGCTGGCAAGGTTGCGCGAAACGGCTGCGCGGCACGCGTTGCCCGCCGTGGTCGTGACCTTCGATCCGCATCCGCGCCGTGTACTGCAACCGGACAAGGCCCCGCCGATGCTCGTGAGCTTGCGGCGGCGGCTTGCGCTACTCGCCTCGACGGGATGCGTGGACCGTACGCTCGTGCTGCCGTTCGACCAGCGTTTGCGTGAGCAGGGCGCCGACGAATTCGTGCGACATGTGCTTGTCGAGCGCCTGGGCATGCGTGCGCTGGTGGTTGGCGAAAATTTCGCGTGCGGCAAGGGGCGCACAGGCACGATCCGCTATCTGGCGGAACTTGGACAACGCCTTGAGTTTGATCTCCATCCGGTGAGTTTGCGTCCGGCTTTCGACGGCTCTGAGTCTATGCCCGCATCGTCGACTGTTGCCAGGCAACTGATTTTGAATGGCGACGTGAGTGGCGCGGCGCAAGTGCTGGGTCGGCGTCATGAGATCGAAGGCGTGTCGGGCGGCAATGGAGAGCTGATATTGCCGGGCGGCATGTGCATCCCGCACGAGGGCGACTACGCGGTGGAACTGGTTGCGCGTAACGCCGACGTGATCCCGGCGCGCGCGAGCATTCGATACACGGCGACGGGCCCGTGCTGCTTCGTGCAACAGGCGCGGCTCGAACCAGGCGTATCGCTCACCATGCGCTTTATCGACGCGCTGGTTTCAAGGGCACAGACGGAAGGGTCTCGAGAAACTGCGCTGGTTACAGCGTGATTTTCTGCTGGCTCGCCCGATGCCTTCGATGCGTGGAATGCGCGATAATTTCCACCTCCATGCAATCCGCCAGCGACACGACCGACAATGAATATCCATCGCATGCTTTGTTTCGGCCGCAATGACGAGAGTGGCAACGCTGCGATCGTCGTCGAGGACTCCGCGTTGGCGGAACCGGAACGACTGAAGTTCGCCCAGCGGCAAAACGCAAGCGCTACGGTGTTTGTGGAAGTCGACGCGGCCGGCGACATGCAGTTCGACTATTACTACCCGCATGCCCGCAGCCCCCTTTGCCTGCATGCGACGCTTGCGGCGAGCGCGGTTTTCTTCGAGCGGTACCCGGACACCGGTCGCGCTCGGTGCGTCACGAGCATGCATCGGCAGGTGCTCGAGGTCGAGCGCGTTGACGAGGGAATCTTCGTCGGCGTGAAGGCGCAGCGTTGCCCGGCGTTGACCAGTCATGTGGCGGAGACGGCGCGGTTGCTTCGCGTCGAACCGACTGACCTGACTCGTACACCTGGACTCGCATCGGTGGGGAGCGCGAAGCTGCTGGTCGAGGTGGCGGATCAATCCGTGCTGGCCGCCTTGCGCCCCGATCTGGCAGGCATTGCTCAATGGAGCCGCACACACGGCGTTTCGGGCATGTACGTCTATTGCCGCCTTCATGACGACGTCTACGCGGGGCGGAACTTCAATCATCTCGAGCCGCGCTTCGAAGATGCTGCGACGGGGGTGGCGGCTGGTGCTCTGGCCTTGTCTCTTGAGCGAAGCGTTACGCTGAAGCAAGGCGATGCGCTCGGCCAGCCGTGTACGCTCATGGCGCGATACGCGGGCGACGGGACGGTGAAAATTGGCGGACGAGCGGTCAGGAGCGCAATCTGACACGTCCCATCATCGCGCTGAGACGGACGGTTGCGTCAACACCGTGAACGCTTCTCTCCGGCGGCGAATCGCGACGACGCTCAGTTCCCCGCGACACGCCGCACCGTCTTGGCGATCCACGCAATGAGCCCATTGCGCACGACGACGCCCACGATCCTGCGCGGCCCTATCACCAGCGAACCGACGAGCACTGCCGCGAGCAGCGTGACGTTGGGCGCAATCGATACCAGTTCTCGCGCGCGCATCGTCAATGAAGGCCTGCTGGCGCCAGGAACCAGGCGCGCTGCTTCCTGCCTGGCAACAAGGTTCGCGCGCGATACGGCCATTCGCGCTCGCACGTCGGATTCAGCCGCGGCAAGCGCCGCCAGTCGCGAAGTCATTTCAACGCCTCCTTGACCGCTTGCAGGTCGTGGTGAATTTCATCCTGAAGCACGCGGAAAGAGCGCACCGGCTTTTGTGTACGAACGACGATGAAGGAAATCACGCACAACAGCAGCCACGCCGCGGCGATCGCCCACGCCACCTGAACGAAGTACGGCGTGGACAATGCCGTAGCGATGATCGCGATGCAAAAGAATGACAGCGCAAACAATCCCGCGACCGCCAGCGCCACGAGCGCAATCACTTCGCGAGCGAGCTGCGCACGCGCCTGCGCCAGTTCGATGGAAATGAGTTCGCCGTAGTCTGCCATCCGGTCCATGCAGAACCGGCTCACGGTGCTCCACTGGTTCACTTTGGATTGGATCGACATCTCACGGCTTCCTGAAAGTAGGGTGGCCTGCGCGGTCTCTCGTCCTATGCCGGGTTAGTCGCCCGTGTCACGCCTCGCTGACCATAGCGCGCCTATCACGAAGCCGAGCGCAGTCGCGCCCGCCAGCACGGCAAGCGGGCGGGACGACATGGCGTCGCGCGCCAGATCGCTTGCGTCCGCGCAGAGTTGTTGCGCCTTGCCGTGCAACTCATTCGCTTTGCCTTCGAGTTGCATCCCGACGTCGCCTGCGAGCGAGCCGATTGTTTCCTTCACATTGCCTGCAGCTTCGCGAAGGGTACCTTCCGCCTTGGTCGTTTCCATTTGTCACTCCAGTTGAGCACGATGTCATAAACCGCCATGTCGACGACGGGACAGTGCAGCGTCGGCGCACCGCCTGTGATGAGTGATGAGCAAGCACCGAACCCGACGCGTACACCGCCTGATACTACGCTGTCGAGAATGCGCGAAACGGCCGAGGGATCCGGCTTGGGAGTGTGACGCGCGCGGTGTGTTCGGATGTGCGGTAAGCGGCGACGCCAGGTGGGTCTGGCAGCACGCGGCGATCGCGACAGGCGATGCGCCGCTGGAAGTCGGTCCGGACGTCCGACAGAAAGATGACCTGCGATAGGGAATTGGGGCTTCTCTGCCTAGCTACTGTTTTTATTGGGCTTATATAGCCAGACCAATAGCGCGCAGATGGCGAGCAACACTATCTTCGCAAAGAGCGTCGGTGCCAATGCCGCCAGCACCAGAAAGCACAAGAGCCAGATGATCTCGGCCGTCAGCGAGGCCAACCGTTTCTTCACGCCATCTCCCTGGTCTGCCAGCCGGCAACGCGTCGAACGTCGCTGCACCGAGAAAAGAACCCCAGATTGTTCGCCGGGTCGCCGGCTGCGCGAAGTGCGCGACCTCTGGGAAGTATACTGGCACTATTAATGCATGGCGCGAAATTCACTCTTCTGTATCGGACAAAAATCGACGCGCGGCACACCAGGGGCCGCTGATGTCGACGCACATGAGCAGATGCTCAGCCCGTCGCTTCGTCGTCCGCGTCAGGGTCGCCGCCCAACGATCGGATGCAGTCGTCGAGAAACTCCATCGTGACCACTTCGTATTCGAGTGTTCCGGGCGTGCAGTCTTCCGGGTTCAATTTTCCGCGTGCCTTGCGAATGGTGCGGACGCTCCCTTCGACTGCCTGTGCAACACGCCACATGGGGTCGTCCGGGACGTGCTCGTCAAGTTCATTTGCTTTCATGCACCGGATATCGGCGATTGCAATTCAACCTTGAGCATAAAAATCCGCTTTATGCTCGATGTGTGCTGAAACCGAGGCATGTCTCTAACGCGACGCAGCACTCAGCCTGTGTCCCGCATCGCGGGCGAGCCTGACATAGCCGTACACCGACGCGATCGTCAACGCGCCCGCGCACAGGAACGCGAAGCGGAAGTCATCGAGCGTGAACGCGTGTCCCTGACCACCGCCCGAGCCGTTGACGGCCGCTGCCGCGCGCAGCGCCAGCGCGCCGAAGGCGATCCCAAGGCCGATACTCATCTGCGCCGCCGCATTCCACAGCGTGTTGGCCGCGCTCGTCTGTTCGGAGGGCACGTCCGCGTAGGCGAGCGTGGCCAGCGTGGAAAACTGTAGCGAACGTGCGAGCCCGTAGATGAACACGACCACCAGTACCCACGCGAGCGGCGACGCAGGCGTCAGCACGCCACACGCGATGGTGAACACGCCGCATACCGCGCTGCCGGCTATCGCAACGCGCCTGAAACCATAGCGCCGCAGGATCCGTGTCGTGAGCGCTTTCATGCCGAGATTGCCCGTTGCGCTGACAAGCAGCAGCAATCCCGATTTGAACGCCGACAATCCGAAGCCGATCTGGAACAGCAAGGGCATCAGATACGGCACCGCGCCAATGCCGATGCGCGTCAGCGTGCCTGTGACAACCGTCACGGAGAACGTCGGGATCTTCAGCGTGGTGACGTCGATCAGCGGATGCCGCTGGCGGCGCGCCTGATAGAACGCGATGGCGCCGATCACGAGCCCGAGGGCGATGATGCCGAGTCCGACGAGGGGATTCATGTCCGGCTGGCTCGCCACATCGGCGCCGTACAGAATTGCCGTCAGCGCCGCGCCGCTCAGCACGAGGCCGAGCGCGTCGAAGGGGCGGCGTTCGGCGCTGCGCAGATTCGGCACCCACCTGAGCACGGCGATGAGCACGACGAGACAGACGGGCAGGTTGAGCAGGAAGATCCAGCGCCACGACGCGTAGGTCGTGATGAAACCGCCTACGGGCGGCCCGATCACGGGCGCGACGATGCCCGGCCAGGTGATCGTCGAAATTGCCTGCATCAGTTGCTTCCGGTCGATGCTGCGCACCACGGTCAGTCGTCCCACGGGCACCATCAGCGCGCCGCCGACGCCCTGCAGCACACGTGCAGCGGTAAATTCGACCACGTTCTGCGAAATGCCGCACAGCAACGAAGCAAGCGTGAACGTGACGATGGCCGAGAAGAACACGCTGCGGGAGCCGAAGCGGTCCGCGACCCAGCCGCTTGCCGGAATGAAGATCGCGAGCGCGATCATATAGGCGCTCATGCCAAGGCTGAGCGCGTTCGGGCTGGTGCCGAACGAGCGCGCCATCGCCGGCAGGGCCGTGGCGATGATCGTGGTGTCGAGATACTCCATGAAGAAGGTCGCGGCGACGACATAAGGCAGCGGCCCGAGTGAACCTGAGCGTGATGGCGAGTCTTTCATGAGTCGGGTGGGAGTGCGTACGCAGCGGTACGCGATCGTACGATGACCGCGCCCATTCTGCAAAAGAGGGCTTTCGCGCTGGAGGGCTGAGAGCGAACAATGCCACAACGAATAGGGATTCGTGTATGAATGGGCTGATCGTGTGGATCGACGGAGTCTTGCATGCCCAAAATCGACATTGCCGACGTACCGGAACTTCAAGGCACGGGTTACCCGCAGCCGTATGCCGCGCGCAGTGCCGAACGCATTCGCCGGCGGCTGGGCGACGCCGGCGGACTGGTCGATTTTGGCGTGAACCTCATGCGCCTGCCGCCGGGCAACTGGTCGAGCCAGCGCCATTGGCACTCGGCTGAAGACGAGTTCGTCTTCGTGCTCGAAGGCGAGCTGACGCTGATCGAAGACGGCGGCGAAACGGTATTGCGCGCGGGCGATTGCGCAGCCTTTCCGAAGAACTCCGGAAATGGCCATCACATGATCAACAGGTCGAACGTGACGGCCCTTTACCTCGAAGTCGGTTCGCGTTCGGCCGCGGATGTCATCACCTGCTCCGACATCGACATGATGAGCCCCAGCTGCGACGGCCGTTTCCTGCACAAGGACGGCACGCCGTATTCCTGACGCTCATCATGCGAATGACGGCGGCGCGCGCAACCGCGCAACCGTGTTCGCCCGCCGCTATTGCGCGGCTGTGAGCTTCAGGCTTGGCCGCGAACTGTCGACAGCGACTTCCTGCGGGATTTTTCGGCGGTCGGATACCAGCTCGATGCCCGCTTTTGCAACCTGTTCGCAGAACGCGATGCGGGATCGGTAATAGTCGGCTTGCAACTGCGCGTCCAGAACCCGTTGCTCCGCCTGGAAAAGACCCATTCGAAGCTCGCTCAAGGCCCGCTCGGCCTGCTTTTCTGGAGTCGGGGCGTGATGGGAAATCAGGTTTGCAAGCCAGTTAAGCATGAGCGTACCCTCCGGTACTCAAACACCTGGTCGAATTTCTCTGCCAGTGCGCGTTTAAACGTCACGCGTGCTGTCGGATAAAGACTATCAAAAACCAGGCTGCTACTGTGTGACCTTGCGCACCTGTTGCGAAAATGTCGAATGCTCACCACACGATGCGCGTTTTCGGCAGCGCCGCCTTGAGTTCGTCGACGTTCCTGGCCTTGGTCCCATAGAGAACGAGTTCGCGCAATCCGGTGAGGCCCTTCAGCACGTCGATATCTTCGACAGGGGTGTTCGCGAGATAAAGCTCCTGCAAATTCGTCAAACTTTTCAGCGAATCGATATTGCGAACTCTCGTGCGGAAAAGGTTGAGCATGCGCAGGCTTTTGAGGTCTTTTAGCGCGTCGATGTTCTCGACGCGGGTGTCGGCGAGATTCAGCCTCTGCAGCGCGGTCAGTTCCTTCAACGCGTCGATGCTGGTCACTTGCGTACGGGCGAGCACGAGCGTATCCAGTTGGCGCAAGCCGCGCACGCCGTCGATATCGTCGACCTTGGAGCCGTCCAGCACGAGCGTTTTCAGCGACGGCATGCCCTTTATCACGTCGATGTCGCGCAGCGGCGTGTTCGCAAGGTAAAGCGCTTGCATGTCGCGCAGCTTCTTCAACGCCGCGATGCTGTCGATCTGTGTCTCGTTGAGGTCGAGTGCTTTGAGAGCGGTGAGCTGGCCGAGCGCATCGATGTCACGCACATTCCGCGCGCCGCCGAGTTTCAGTGTTTCCAGATGAGGCAGGTCTTCGAGGGGATCGAGATCCCGAACCTGGGTGTCGCGCAGGTCGAGTTGCCGAAGGTCAGTCAGACTCTTCAGCGCATCGAGATTCGAGACCCGCGTATCCCAGAGGGTGAGCGATTGTAGACCGGTCAGTCCTTTAAGCGCGGCGATGTTCTCTACATCCGTGCGATGGAGTACGAGCCGCTTTAGCGAATGCATGTCCTTGAGTGCATCGATGTTCCAGACGGGCGTGTCCGTCAGGTCGAGCGAATCCAGCGTATCCAGTTCTTTCAGCGGATCGAGGTTGTCGATTTGCGTATTGGCGAGGTTCAGTTCGATCTTGCGGTCTGAATCCTTCAGGTGCGGAATCGCGGCCGCGACTTCGGATGCCGTCAACGTCGGCTTTGCCCGCAAGGCCAGGCAGGTGGAATCAGGTGGTGCGGCAGAACCGTCGCTGTTACTGCAGGTGGCCTTGATGAATCCCAGTTCGCCCAGTACCCGTTCGTCCGGGCTTCTGCGCGACGTACTGAACACGGCGAACAGGATGATGAGCAACAGGACGACTGCGGCGCCGATGGCCCACGGTGTGGCGCGACGCCACGTGGATGAACGCAAGTCTTCGGTGTTTGGGTTCGTGCTTGACGGCGGCGTTTCGGACACGGAGCGCTCCGTTGGTTCTGGCTTCCTCCTTTATACACGAAGCGCGACGCGCATCCCGTCGCGGCAAAGGCGATCTGTCTACTACGCGTGAGACGCGGCGACGCGCTCTGCCAGCTTCGCGTCATAGCTCGAATGGATATGCACGCGTTTCTTGTCGGGGAACGCGTAGTTGTACGCCTTTCGAAGCGCGAGGGACGCCTCGTGAAAGCCCGAAAGAATCAGCTTCTGCTTGTTCGGATAGCCCGCGATATCGCCCGCCGCAAAGATGCCGGGACACGTGCTTTCGTAGTTCGATGTGTCGACCGTGATGCGTCCGCCTTGTACTTCGATTCCCCACTTCGCAATCGGACCGAGGTCGGCCACGAGACCGAACAACACCAGCACGTGATCGGCTTCGAGATGCGCAGAGCCTTCGGCCTGCCGGAGTTCGACCGATTGGAGTTGCCCATTGGGTGCGCTCAGACTCGCGATCGTGCCGACCGCGAAATCCATCTCGCGCGCTTCGACTGCGCGGCGCATGTTGGCGACGCTGGAGTCCGCCGCGCTGAAACCATTGCGACGATGCACGAGCGTCACGTGCTGTGCAACCTTGCGCAGCGCCAATGCCCAGTCGAGCGCGGAGTCGCCGCCGCCCGCCACGATCACTTTCTTGCCGGCAAAGTCGTCGAGTTTGGGGACGCTGTAGTGAACGTGACGGCCTTCGAGCGGCACGGCCTCTTCGAGCAGCAAACGCTGCGGGACAAACGACCCGTTGCCGCCCGCGATCAGAATGGCCGCTGCTTCGAATGTCAGTCCTTTATCGGTGCGGGCGAGCCAGTGTCCATTGTCGAGCCGCTCGACCGTTTCGACACGATGGCCGAGGTGCAGCGGCGGAGCGAAGGGCCGGATTTGCTCGACGAGCCGGTCGACCAGTTCGCGCGCGGTGCATACGGGCACTGCTGGAATGTCGTAGATCGGCTTGTCCGGATACAACTCGATGCATTGCCCGCCCACACGCTCGATGTTGTCGACGATCTGGCTCGACAGGCCGATCACGCCTGCCTCGAACGCGGCGAACAGCCCCACGGGTCCCGCGCCGATGATCAGCACGTCGGTGCTGATGGGTGAAGCGGGCGGCGTGTCTGCCGGAGTGGTCATGGGTGGTCCTCGGGTCGATGGGTGTCGCGTGTGCCGATGCACGATCTCAAGATACAGCCGCGGGCATGGGTCGGCAACGAAGGCACCATGACGGGCAGGGGTAAGCCGCGTGTGTCCGACGTGAAGCCGGATGCGTGCCTTTTCGAGTGGCGGGAAGAATTGCCGTTTTATCCGAAATCTGACTAAGGGACGTGGCACTAATAAATCGGGTAAAAAATAAAAGGGGAATTAACAAGGAATTTATTCTTTTTCGGCGGTGAATTGCTTTTGGGTGCATTCGTATTGTTATCGGGGATTTAACGCATGCAGCAGCGCAATTCGGTAAAAATGGCATGTTCTAAAGAAGGGTAAATCTTTTCCCGTCATTTCCCGATATCGAAATAAATCCGTTATTTCGCCAATAACCTACGCCGATAAGCCCTTGCTGCCGACAACCATTCACTAGCTGCGCGATGCGGACGCGAGGCGGGAATATTTACCGCCGTCCAATAGTGATCAGCATCAATTGATAAGGATCACGAATCGAACGTGAAAGGCTCAACACCTTGTGCCAGCCCGCTCGCCGCCATTCCCTATCGAAGCTTTTTCTTCGGGCGCGGCCCGGCAGTGGATTGAATGGTCATGGTTAAACGTCGTCAATTTCTTGGTTTGGTGACCGCTGTCAGCGGAAGCTATGTGCTGACCGCCTGTGGCCGCGGGGGAGGCGGTGCGGGTGGCGATCAGGGCAACGCATCCAGTGCCGGCGCAACGACCAGCAGCACGACATCGGGTTCGTCGAACCAGACGCAGACGGATACGGGCTCATCGAACAGCGGCACGCTAGCGTTGGCGAACGGCACCGCCATTCCACCCGCCGCGTTCATTACCGACAATCAGGCCGCACTCTGGACACTCGTCAATGGCTCGGTTTATCGCAACGGCGTGATGGCCGGCAATACCTATAACGTCTCGCTGCTGCTGTGGTACGGCAACGGCGTGTACCACCAGGGTACGGGCGGACAGTTCTATGGATGGAACGGTACGACCTGGCTCGCCTGCAACGATCCGCGCCTTGGCGGCACGTCTGCCGACGGCACGACCATCCCGCAGGCGTCATACATCATCGACAAGGTCGGCGCCTTGTGGACGGTTTCCAGCGGCAGAGTCCTGCGCAACAACGCTTACGTCGGTCTGACCTCCAACGTATCGCTGCTGCTGTGGTACGGCGGGAAGATATGGTACCGGTCGACGGGCGGGCAGTTCTACGTGTGCACCGACCTCGATCAATGGCTGCCGTGCAGCGACCCACGTATCGTTGTCGCCGCGCCGCGCGGCTCTTTCCACGGCATCAATGGCCATTACGACTATCGCTACACGGCTGCCCAGGTCGTGCAGATCATGATGAACATGGGCTGCTCGACGTATCGCGTCGGCTGCACGGATGATCCCGCGCAACTCACCGCCGTCATCAGACTCGCGCAGGCGTTTCAATCAGCGGGGCTGACGCTGTTCGTGCTCGTCAATATCGGCGTGCGAGATCTGAACGGCGCGCTGTTTGCTAGTGAAACCGTTGCCTACGACCGCGGGCGCTCATGTGGCGCGACGGTCGCGGCGGCGCTCGCGCCGTACGGCGTCGTGATGTATGAGTGCGGAAACGAACTGACACGCGAGAATGCAATCATTCTCGACTCGACCAACGCCGGCACCAAGGCGGCCGACTTCAACAACGCGAACTGGCCCATCATGCGTGGCGCGATGCGCGGGATGATCGACGGCGTGAAGTCGGCCCAGCCGGCTGCGAAATGCGGGATCAACTTCTGTGTGGCCGATATCGGCGCCGCCGACGCCTTGTGGGACGGCAAGCAACCCGACGGCACGAGCGGCTATCCCACCGTGCGATGGGACATGACGACGTGGCACAACTACGAGGTGTACGGCGACATCTTCGACATCGGCACTGACGGCGCAGGTCCCGGGTTCGATCTGCCGACCTACTGCAACGCGCGTTATGGCGTGCCGTTTCTGCTCACCGAGTGGAACACGGGGCCGGAGAAGAGCCAGGCATATCGCGCGAATTACATCAGCTCGCGGTACGCAAGCTATTATCAGGCGAGAAAAACGAAGAACATTCAGTCCGCGATGTACTACGTGCTCGATAGCGGGGACGCCACATATGGCGTGATGATCGACGGCGTCACGCTGAATCTTCCCTACAACGCGTTTGTGAGCTTTGTCGCGAGCCATCTGGACAATTGAGAAAGAGTTGCGGGCAAATGCAATGCTCTCGCATCCAATGAAAAACTTGCCGATTTAACAAATTCCGTTCCGCGAATTTGCACGCTCTACAAGACAAATTTTCAAAACGCTGTTCACGTCATTTTCAAAGCCCCGATTCCATGCCATTTATCCGAGTGGCATGGATGCTGCTATTTCAATGCGTCATGCATCGATGCTCGTTGCGAAGGGCTGCTATAAGCAACGCCCAACCGATGGATCGACGACGACACGCCGCACTACAACTATTAGCCGGGAGGCGACGATGTTCGACGCAGCGTTCCTGCGCAATGACCTCGCACCAACCTTCAGACAGATGAATTCTTCCGCGTTGGGCTGTGCCCGCGGGGGCATCGGTGTCGTGCCCTGCGCGCTCGTGTACGTGGAGATCGATAGCACCGGAAGCCCGAATTGCAAAAGCGCCGATCCGTTCTGCTATGTCGAGCAGGCCATCACGCTCAACCGCAGCATGAAAGCAGTCGGCTTGCCGGGATTGACCGTGGCGACGAACGTCGCTGACGACGTTACGCGCTACCTCGAGAAGGTCGACACCGATGCACGTCCCTATGTGTTGCAACTGGCGCCATCGAAATTGACGCTTCCAAGGAATACCCGCTTCTATGGCGCGCATTTCAAGCTCGACATGATGGAGCAGTTGGGTGCGATGCTGCACGAAGGCGAACTGCTGATGGTGCTCGACACCGACATGCTCGCACTTCGGACCGTGAATGAAGAACTGCTGCAGCGCTGTCAGACGACAGGCGTGGGCGCATTTGACATTTCCGACCAGGAGTTCTCGGCGTATGGCGACGGTCGTGTCATCGACGATCTTGAAACGGTGGCGGGCGGGCACCTTCAAAATCCGCGATGGTTCGGCGGTGAGGTACTGCTCGCGTCGCCTCGATTCGTCAGGGAACTGGTGCCGTGCGCGCACGCATGCTTCGAGCGATACCGGCGCGTCATCAACGAGTTGAATCACAACGGGGACGAGGCATTCATTTCCGCGGCGCTCAATCTGCTCTCCGACGACGGCCATCAGATCATCGATCTCGGCGCGAATCGCGTGGTCGGACGTCACTGGTCGGGTAACACGCATCGTGACCTTCGCTGGTTCAAAGGATGTTCGTTGTTGCATCTGCCCGGATGCAAGCGCTTGCTGGAACGTCAGGCGCGTCGTCCCGTATTCAGCGCGGCCCATGTGTGGCGGAGTCTGGTTGTGAGGCACGAACTCAATCGACCGGTGTGGCCGCTCAGGCGCTGGATGCGCTCGCGGGTGCGGTCTCCGTTCGGGCACAGGTAGCAAGCAGTCACGCGTCGATTTTACATTCGCGTTTAAGCGAAGGTCTTAACGATCGTCTTAGAAGTCATTGCATGCGCAGGCATGCCAATCACAAAGCACGCGGGAGCGACCATGTTTGTCGGGAACAACTTGCAATGGATACCACACCAGCAGAGCAGCGTAGCGTCATCCACACAACGTATCGCTTTTGTACTCACTGAATCGTGCGACCTGCTCGGGATAGGCGCCATCGCGGAGGCGCTTGAATGCGCGTGCTCGCTGGCAACGGGCGAGTCTTCGAGAAAGTATGAGATGCGATTTCTGTCCGAAGGTGGCGGACATGTCAAATGCGATCGATCGCTGTTCGTTTCGACAGACGAATTGCCAAAGACGGGCGACGAACGATTTGCCCATGTGTTCGTCGCCGGTGGCACTCTCTCGAGAGCGGCCTGCGACACGCCCTTACTGAGCGGGTGGCTGCAACGGATGAGGGCCAATGGTGCGCGCGTCAAACTCTTCACGGCGGGCTTCGAAGCATCGAATGGGACCCACGACAAAGGCACGGTCAGCGGATACGAACAGGCGCGCCGGCGAAGGGCGCAACTGGGCAGTGCCGTCAAAGCGGCATTCGAAGTGATCCGCGCGGATTTCGGCGAAGCGATCGCGCACGAAGCGCTACGCCGCACATCGTTCGTCGATTCGAGCGAATGGCTCTCGCCGTCCGTGGACGCAGCCAATACTGCGGGAGATCGAATCCGCGCGGCGGCACGGTGGCTGCAGGACAACTGTCATCGCGCCGTCAGCGTGAACGATGCTGCCGAAGCCTGCGCGATGAGCCAGCGCACTCTGCTGCGCAACTTTCAGACATACATTGGCGCATCACCATCCGAGTATTTGCAGCGAGTCAGGCTCGAGCGTGCGTGCCAGTTGCTCGCGGAGACGTCGCTGCCCGCGGACAAAGTAGCGCGACGCGTTGGGCTGACCAACGGCGACAGACTCGGCAAGCTGTTTCGCCGGTGTGTGGGCAAGTCTCCAATCGAGTACCGTGCATGGACACGTGGCAATGCAGATGCAAATGGATCGAATGGCGAGACGATGTGTGGTGCCCACCAACAGTTGGCGCTCGCGACCTGTGACGAATGACGCGCGCCGTGCGCCGATATCGCTAGTTGATTCAAATCGCGGCGCGTGACTTTGGGTTTCGCGCTGCCGCATTTTCTCCGCGTTTATTGGACCGATCACCCGGCTTCATTTCACCGGGAATCTCCTTTCGTCGAATGCATCCAGGGTCGATACAGAAAAAAAATTCTCAGCGTGACGAAAATTGCGCCATTCGCAACGCGTTTTCCTTTCGGTAATTATGACTCTTCGGTAAAAGCGACATCACCGCCCGTCCGTCTGTCGATTTCCAATACGGCAATACCCGTAATGCGCAAAACAATCAGGATCACAAAAGTACCTCATAGGGTCATATTGTCCGAAATCCCGGCGCGAAATTCACTCACAGAAATCCAAAGGGCGAATTTCCTTTCCAGAAAGTTATAGTCGGAAGAATTCTGCTAATTGTCCGATGAAGTTATTTTTGGGTGTAATTTGCCGCATGTCTTGGGTATTATTTACGCCGATCGAAAGGATATGTGCGAACAAATTGCCGGACGTCATTCAGCCTGAAAGGTGAGATGTTTGCGCAATGCACAAGGACGGTTGGCAGTAGTGGCAACACGTTAGGGGAATCGTCGGAACCTGCCGGGAACACCGCGGCAGGCGGTTCATTCATCTTCTCCCTGTCTAAAAATCGGGTGACAAAGCGTCATTGCCAGTCAGGATTACTGAGCAATGCGGAGTCGCTCGCGCCGCCATCCTGGTCCGAAATCCAGTAGTCACCTCTTTGGACTTTTCTCGAGAACTTTCTCGACAGGGATGCGCTCGCCATGAATAAACGACGTCAATTTCTAGGCCGCCTGACGGCTCTCGGTGGCAGTTATGTCCTCACCGCGTGCGGTGGAGGCGCGGGCAGTATCAGCGATGTTTCCGGCGACGCGGTGGCGAAAGCCACGGCCCGCGCGGCGGCGTCGGCTAACGGCACGACCATTCCGTCGGCCACATCGATCGTCGACAACTCCGGTGCCACATGGACCTTGTCGGGCGGTTCCGTCTACCGGAACGGTGTGAAAGCGGGCAACAACTACAACGTCGCGCTCGTGCTGTTTTATGGTGGCGTGATCTATCACCAGGGGACGGGTGGTCAGTTCTATTCGTGGAATGGGTCGACATGGATTGCCTGTAACGACCCGCGCCTCGGCGGCACATCGGCCGATGGCACGGCGATTCCCCCCGCGTCGTACATCATCGACAAGACGGGTGCGATGTGGACCGTCGTGAACGGCGTCATCTACAAGAATGGCAAGACAGTCGGCAACACGTACAACGTGTCGCTGCTGCTGTGGTACGGCGGAAAGATCTGGCACAAGGGAACGGGCGGACAGTTCTATGTCTGCACGGATGTTGGCGGCTGGCTGCCTTGCAACGATCCGCGCATCGCTACGGCGGCCACGGCAGGGATGTTCTACGGCGTCAACGGCCACTACGACTACAGCTATACGCCAGCGCAACTCGTATCGATCCTGAAAGGCATGGGCTGCACGAGTTACCGTGTGGGTTGCACCGACGACCCGAATCAGTTGAATGCAGTCGCCAAGCTCGCGCAAGCTTTCCAGTCGGCGGGGATCTCGCTGCTCGTGCTGATCAACCAGGGTGTGTACGACGCGAACGGCAACGTGTTCACCAGCGAGTCAGCCGCATACAATCGCGGGTTGCAGGCTGCGATGGCTGTCGCGAATGCACTCAAGACATACGGCGTGACCCTTTACGAGTGCGGAAACGAGTTGACGCGGCAGAACGCCACGATCCTGGACTTTACCAACGCAGGCACCAAAGCCGTCGACTTCAACAACACGAACTGGCCCGCCATGCGGGGCGCGATGCGCGGCATGATCGACGGCGTGAAGTCGGTTCAACCGTCGGCGAAGTGCGGCATCAACTTCTGTGTCGCCGATATTGGCGCAGCGGACGCGCTGTGGGACGGCATGCAGCCGGATGGCTCGGGCGGTCATCCGAAAGTGCGCTGGGACATCACGACGTGGCATAACTACGAAGTGTACGGCGACATCTTCAACATCGGTATCGACGGCTCTGGGCCGGGCTTCGATCTGCCGACGTACTGCAAGGCCCGCTATGGTGTGCCGTTCATCATCACCGAATGGAACACGGGACCCGAGCAGACGCAGGCGTATCGAGCCAGCTATATCACCAGTACGCTCGGCAAGTTCTATCAGGCGCGTAAGACGCACAACATCCAGTCGGTCATGTATTACGTGCTCGATAGCGGCAACAACACGTACGGCATTATGACTAACGGTGTTGCGCTCAATCCGCCGTATAGCGCGTTCACGAGTTTCGTGTCGGGCAACGCGGATTCTTGATCCGCAGCGGGCGCCACGCGCTCCACGAATGCTTCCCCGCATGCGAGCGGGGAAGCGCGGCCTCACAGATCAGCGCTCACTTCCAGCAGTCGTCCCCATTCATAATCGATGTGGTCGGGCGTGAAGGGCAATACGCCAGCCCCTGGCGTGAACGTCAATTCACCGAAATAGACACGGTTATCGGGGGCATAGAGATCGACGCGAACATAGTCGAAATCTTCGGCCATGATCGCCGCGGCTTTCAGCACCGCTTCGAGATTGTCAGGTCTAGGCGGCGGCTCGGCACTGCGCGTGTAGGGGCCGATCATCACATCCATATGCCGCCATTGCGCGTCGAACACGTCGCCATGCGTGTTGTTGCCGAACCGGTCCGTAATCAGAAGAATGTACATGAGCGGGCGTCCGGCGTGCCCACCGAAGCAATGCACCTTGAAATCAGCCGGAACGCGCCCTTGGCGGTCCAGTAGAAGCTGCTCGAAGAAGATGCGCGGCTTGATTCTCCTGTAGTGCCGTTCGCGTGCGACCCAATAGAACGACGTCGATAGCCACCGTTCGGACAGCTCCTGCAGCCTTTCGAACGTGGTCTCCGACTTGTTCCGCACGATTTCGACGAACGTGCTGCCGTGATTCGCCTTCATCACGAACGCATCGGGCAGACTATCGAAGACCGCACGCGTGAACACATCAGGCGCGGCGATCAGCGGAACGAGATGATCTTCGCCGAGCTTGGCGGCAACATATTCCCGAACGTCGAGCTTATCGGTCAAGCGTACGTAGCGCGGGTCCGGACGAAGATTGCGTTGCAGAATCTTCTCGTTGAAAGTCGCGGGACGAGCGAGCCGCGGATATCGCCCGATACATTTCCGGTGCAACAGGCTCAGGAATAGCGTATCGGGCAATATCGACTTCGCCTTCTCTTTCATTCTCCGGATCGTTGACTGCGATTGAATTGGGTCTCCCAAAACATGGTCATGCAGCAGCGGGCGCGCCTCGACTTTTTCGGATGATGCGAGCGCCTCCTCTCTCGCGTCAGACGCGCTCACCTCTTCACGGGCCTGCGCATACTCGGTTATTGGCATTTTTTCGCGCACCCTGTGCCCTGCTAGAAAACAGCCTTCATTAGCGGATCCGTTGTTGCGGTCGATTCGATGACGTGATCAGCCGTCGCTGCCGTCGGCGTTTGTGTGTGATTGCCGTTGCCGAGATGGCGCAAGGCGCGAAAGGTGGTGGGCGACATGCCGTAACGCACCTTGAAGATGCGCCCCAGCCGGTTGCCGTCGCCCATCCCGCAACGCCTTGCAATCTTGTCGATGGGAAGCTCGGTGTCCATCAGCATCGAGCAGACGACTTCGAAGCGCGTGCGCAACAGGTATTCGAGCGGGGTCATGCCGAACTCGACCTTGAAACGGCGCTGATAGTTGCGCTTGCTCATCGCGGCGGACTCGGCAGCCTGGCTGACGGAAATGGGCTTGCTATAGTTTTCTCTGATCCAGTGCGCGGACTCGCGGATTTTATCGGACGTGGTCGCGACGCCCGGATCATCTGCGTCGGGCCGCATGCGCTGACGGACTTGCGGCTGCAGCGTATGTGCGATCCGGCGTGCCGTCTCCACGTTGAGGTCGCGCTCGATCTGCACGAGGGCCATATCAGTCGCCGTCGCACCGGCGGGTCGCATCTCCGAAAGAGCTTCGTCCAGCACGAACACGGGCACGGCGGACTGCGCCGGGCCGCTCAACAGATCAGTTTTCTGCCGCATGCAGGGCGGCGTGCCCGGTCCCTGGCGGGACAGCCAAGAGACAAGCTGCTCGCTCGACTCGGTCATCGGATCGGCGCTGCAAGCAACGAAGAAGGCGTGAAAGTCGGCGAGCTGAAACCGTTCGAGTTTCTGCGTCCAGATCGGAAAGCTGGCGCCGCCCGTGACGAACCCGCCCGTCTCAGACAGCACCGAGAAGCGGTACGGAGGCTCGGTGCCGACTTCCGCTTCGAGCTTGTTGGCAAGGCAAAAAGCGTCGCCGACCGCGCCCGCAGCCGCCATCGAGCAATGCGGCGCGATCAGCAGACCAATATGCCTTTCAAACTTCGATGTCTCGAGCCGTTCATCGGCACACAACGGATGCGGTTGATAAATCCCATTCACCGTTAGCTCTCCAAATTAATACACAACAATTCGACACGAATCAGAATACATTAGAGAAATGAGTGATGCGACGCCTGTCTGATTGGCGCGATTGATGTGGCGAAATCGTTCGGATCTGGGAAATTCTTACTTAAATATGCACTTAGAATTCCAGGTGTTTCTTCTGATCACGGAAAGATTTTCTGAGAGAAAGTGTCCGATTTTCTTGAGTCAAAGCCGGTTTATTCGGCGGAAAGGCTTGCCATATAAGGGTCGCAGAATGGGAAAGGATTTCGTAAGCGGATCGCCGTAATAGCATCCTGTCACTACCGTCGTGCTACGCGATTTTCCGCGTCGCGTATCACTCTGTTACACGAATTTCAGATCGCAACAACTCTTTCTCTGGTCAGTCGTCGATGTAACGTGTTCCACGATATCGGCCATTAGCACCCGAATTTAAGCCGGGTTTGTACTAATTCGAATTCTGTGCGTCTATGCTTCAACGCAACATCAATGGAATGGCGATTTCGCGGATCGAAAGCCAATTCATGTGATCAGTCTGAAGCTATTTCAAACGCTCTTTCCAAGGCGAATTGCTCCCGTCGAGAGCATGCACGACACGCCACTCGCCTCACGCGGTTGTGAGGATCGAAGCTTGTCGTTGGGCACGCCAACAGGTCTTCGCGTCAGCGCAGACACGACGGGCTTTTCGCAATTGCCAGTGCCGCCAGTGCCGGAAAAGGGGATACGCATGAGTGAACACACAGGCATCTTGCTCTTCTCGTCCTGAATTCCTGATATGGCATCGGGGGTTTCGGTTATCTCGCTCCCCGTCAATTGCCGCCGGCCGTCATTGCTAGTCGGCCAGCCGTACCCGTAACTCATCATCGGCCCGAGCACGGCTGATCGAGCTTCTGTCGCGCCCCGTCAGGCGGCTTAAGGCCGCCATCGGGCCGTGGATTCACGAGCTTCGCAGCCTGCTCGACAACCGCATATCAAAGGATGATTCCCGTGGATTATTACCCCTCGAACTCGCTTCCTGTTGCCCCAGAGGTTGAGCGCGGGCAGCTCACCGCTCGAGAGATGCTCAACCTGATGCGGGACCACATCTGGGAAATCGTGGCGGCCACCGTCGCGGTGTTTCTGCTCGCCGTCGCGTATCAGCTCATTGCAACGCCCGTGTATTCGGCAGATGTGCTCGTGCGTGTCGACCCGCCCGAGCCCAATGCGCTAGGCCTCGCGCTACAGACTCAGGAGGCACTGCCGCCGCCCGCGCCGTCGCCCAGCACGGAAATGGGTGTCATGCGCAGCCGAACGGTGCTCGACCCCGTGATCGACCGATATCGCTTCGACGTTTCGATCAAGCCGCGGCGAATCCCGATCATCGGCGACATTGCGGACAAGTTCTCGACGCCAGGCGAGCCGAATGGCGCATGGCTCGGTCTGAAGTCGTTTGCATGGGGTGGCGAGGTCGTCAAGGTCGGTTACCTGAACGTTCCGCAGAATCTCGAGGAAGAGAAGCTGAGTCTCATTGCGCTCGGCGACGGCGCCTATGAACTGCTAGGTCCGTCGGGCGAATTTCTGATCAAGGGCACAGTCGGCAAGCCAGCCGAAGGCAACGGCATTTCGATGGTGGTCAATCAGCTCGCCGCACGGCCCGGTACGCATTTCGAGGTGATCCGCTGGAATTCGGTCGATGCGACCAAACGCTTCATGGATGTCGTGAAGATCACGGACAAAGTGAAGGACTCCGGCCTCATCCAGATTGAGTACGCGGACAAGAGTCCTTCAAAGGCCGCTGAAGTCGCGAACGCACTGGGGCAGCAGTACCTCGCGGCAGCGATCGCCGGCCGTCAGTTGAACGACACGCAGACACTGAATTTCATCAAGGGCGAATTGCCGCGCCTGCTTGCCGACCTGCGCAAATCGGAAGAAGCACTCAAGAGCTTCCGTGCGAACTCCAATTCGATGCAGCCGACAACCGAGGCGCAATCCTATCTGCAAGGTGGCCTCGATCTCGACCGGCAGATTGCCAGTCTGGAACTGCAACGCACGCAATTGCTGGAAAAGTACGCGCCTGGAAGCCGCTGGATTCAAAGCGTCGACACGCAGCTCGCGCAATTGAAGAAGACGAAAGCCGAGTTCGACGGGCGCTTCCAGGGCATGCCTGCGTCCGAGCGTGAGAGCGTCGACCTGATTCGTGCGCAGAAGGTTGCTGAGACGGTCTACATGGGCATGGTGCAGAAGGCCGAGCAATTGACGGTGCGTCGTGCGAGCACGACGGGCGGTGCGCACATTCTCGATACAGCTGTGCGGCCGCATCGCCCCGTCAAGCCCGATCCGCTGATCGTCCTGCCGGGGGGCTTCGTGCTCGGTCTCGTGGCGGGCGTATTCATCGTCTTCATGCGCCGCCATGTGCTGGTCGGCGTAACGGATCCGCGCTATGTCGAGCGTCGTCTGAGTGTGCCTGTCGTCGGTGAGGTGCTGTTCAGTCATCAGCAGTCGTTGCTCGATCGGGGCCTGCCGGCGGCCGCGCGCAAACCGTTGCCGGGCGCAGGTGGACGCAGTGCGCTGCAGATGCAGCGTGGTGCCGAAGGAAGCGAGGCGGCAACGGGCGAAAAGATCGATCCTTCGTTCGGTACTTCGGGCAACAAGATTCTTGCCGAACGCTTCCCGCACGACGCATCCGTCGAAGCGCTACGCGAAGTCCGCACCGCAATGGCGCGTGACCTTGCGCATACGCGCAACAACATCGTGATGGTGACGGGGCCGACCACATCGGCGGGCAAGAGCTTCGTCGCGGCGAATCTCGCGACGCTGCACGCGGAGGCAGGAGCGCGGGTCGCATTGATCGACGGCGACATGCGTCGCGGCCATCTCGCCGCATTTTTCAGCCAGAGCAATCGCGGCGGCCTTTCCGAAGTGCTTGCCGAGCGGATGCCGTTGCGCGATGTGTTGCGGCAAGTCGGCATCGAGGGCGTGACCTTCATGTCTTGCGGGGCGCGTCCGGAGAACCCGGCGGCTTTGCTCACGCGGCCTCGCTTCAGAGAAATACTGCAACGCTTGAGCAGTCACTTCGACCTGGTGATCGTCGACACACCGCCGTTCCTCGCCGTGACGGACGCTTCGATCATTGCGAACGAAACAGGTGCATCGCTGCTCGTGCTGCGTTCGGGCATGCAGACCGAGGAGGAGATTGCCGACACGATCAAGAAGATCGAGCGCGCTGGCGGACGTGTTGCAGGCGCTGTCTTCAACGGCATTCCGCTGCGTCGTAGCACGCGCAATTACGGCTACGCGACGAACTATGCGAGCGACTTCGGCGAAGTCGCGACAGCGGCCTGATGGCGGCATGTCACTACGCAACCACTGCAAACGGCACAACTTCGTGAGGCGGAGAACGATGGCATTCGCGATTAATGGGAAGTTCACATCGCAGCCTGTAACGGGCGTGCAACGGGTCGCATATGAACTCACGAGAGCAATGCAAATGCGTGAAGAACCGGGCAACGAACTGGAGATCTTCGTGCCGCACAACGCGATGGAGCCCGGTGCGTCGCTCAAGCGGCAGCGGCGCTTTCCGTGGCTGCGGGGCACGCTATGGGAACAGATCACGCTGCCGCTCGCGGCAAGAGGCCGGACGCTCGTCAATCTGTGCAACACGAATCCGATCCTCAAGCGCAGGCAGGTGGTAATGGTCCACGACATGGCCGTTTATGACGCGCCGAATGGTTTTTCGAAGAAGTTCCTGCTGTGGTATCGGCTGTGCTTCTCGATCCTGCCAAGAATGGAACCATTCGTGCTGACGGTATCCACGTTTTCGAAACGGCGGATCAGCCATCACCTGAAGATCGACGAGTCGCGCATCGCCGTGATCCAGCCCGGTGCCGATCATCTCGATCGCGTCGTGCCGGATTACGGCGTCATTGAGCGCCTGCAGCTCAGGGAAGACACGTACTGCGTGATCGTCGGGAGCCTCGATCCGCGCAAAAATCTGCAGCGCGTTCTCGAAGCGATTTCGGGCCTGAGCCATTTGCGCAATGTGAGATTCGTAATCGTCGGCGGAAAGAACTCGCGCATTTTTGCTAATGAAGGCATCGAGGCGATGTCACGTTCAAAGCAGGTGATTTGGGCGGGATTCGTGTCGGACAGCGAGTTGAAGGCGCTCTATCAACGCGCGGGCTGCCTGGTTTTCCCGTCGCTCTATGAAGGCTTTGGATTGCCGCCGCTCGAGGCCATGTATTGCGGATGCCCCGTTGTCGCTTCGTCGCGCACCTCGATTCCCGAAGCGTGCGGAGACGCGGCGATGTACTGCGATGCGATGTCCGCGCAAGACGTTGCCGAAAAGATCTCGCTGATGATGAGCGACGGCGCGATAAGGCAACGGTACAGGGTGAAAGGCATGGCTCATGCGCGGGAATACCGCTGGGATCGCTCGGCAAAGAGGCTGCTCGATGTGTTGTACGGCAAGGAGAGCGAGCCTCTTCCGGAACTCGCAGCACGTGTGTCGGCCGGCTGAGCAACGAATGGGGCAGCCTGTGGATCGAATCAGTTACCGGCCATCCAGACGACGTGTACTCGCCACATTCGCGGCGCTCGCGTGTGCGGGCTTGCGGCCTATGCATGCGATTGCAGCGTCCGCGTCCGGTCCTGTTGGCAATCGCACGCCTCGCAGGATCGTCGACATGATCGGAACGAATGGCTGGCCAGGCTCCGCTGCCGACATCGAGATGTGGCACAAGATGGGCATCAGCTGGGGGCGCGGGTCGGTTGGGCCCGGACAGCCGGATGCGCCGACGCAACCGATGCGCGTCGACAAGACAGGCAATCGCTATGACAGCGATCTGCCCTCGGTCGTATTGCGTAATAACCAGAATGGAATCCGGTCCTTGTTGTTTCTCGGTTATACGCCGAGGTGGAATGCGAGAGTTCCCGGCGACACGAAATCAGCGCCCGAAGATGTCGATGCATGGGAGCGTTATGTGGACGCGGTGGTTCGCAAGTACTCGGGCTCGCCGTATGGCGTGCGCCATTTCCAGATCTGGAATGAGGCGGCGGGACGTCTGTCAGGCGGATTGCCGCAAGCCACTTTCTGGCACGGCCCGAACTTCAACAAAAACGAGCGCCAGTCCGGACCTTATGACCGCGCGATGCAGGACTATGTCGAACGGATTCATATTCCGGCTGCCCGCATCATTCGACGCTATGGCGCCTATGTCGTCTATGGCGGATGGCCGGATCAGGGCGGTCTCGACAATCTCGACAAGTGGCTCGATTACCGAAGCCCGCGTTTGAACGAGCGAATGGCCGATTGGGTGGACTACCTCGATACGCATTACCTGCCCGTTGCAGATCTCGACCGCCTGTATGAACGATACGTCAAACAGGGGCCGGCGCGCGGGTTGTGGCAAACGGAGATTGGCGACAGATACATGCTCGACGAGCACTACTTGCCGCGCTACTTCTTCGAGTTCGCGGTATGGGCGCTGGCGCGCAACTGGGACGATCCGGACAAGTATCTGTCGATGGTCTATCACTGGGACGGCTATGAGCCTTTCCGCCTCACGCATCGCGGCCCGCCCGTGCGCACGTTCAACGTGTCGGGGCAAAGCCTGATCGTACTCAACCAGACGATTCCCGGCGCGCTCGCGTCGCTTCCAGGGGCGCTTCGATTCGGTCCGGAAGTGTCGGGCTCCGGTTTGCTGTCGGACAGGGACATGGTGATCCAGGTGAGCGCGCCATCCGGTTGGCGCACCGTGGAAGCAGCAGGCATTGCACCGCAGTCGGGCGGTGCGCAAGTGCTTTTCATCGATGCGTTGACAGGCGCTGCCGCTCCGAAGGAAGACGCCGCACTGAACTGGAATAGCGACGTCATGAACATACGGTTTCGCGTGCCGGACAACGTCAATGGCGCCGACAGAAAGCCGCCCAGGCATCTTGCCTACCTCGTCGTGCGGGCGAACCAGGGGAAATCGGCTTGAAAGAGACGAGTTCTTTCTGCAGTCGGCAGACCAGTACGCCCAATTTCGCAAGCGGATTCAGTTTCCCGCTCGCTGACTCAATTCATCGTATCGAGGCTCTATGAAACACATCGCCATCGTCATATGCAACTACAACTATGAACGTTTTATCGCCGAGACGATCGATTCTTCGTTGGCGCAGGACTATCCCGGAACGCGGGTGATCGTCATCGACGATGGGTCGACGGACAGTTCGCGAGCCGTGATCGAGCAATACGGTTCGCGTATCTCCGCGGTTTTCAAGGAAAACGGCGGACAGGTTTCCGCATACAACCTCGGCGTCGAACTCGCCGGCACCGACTACGTGATCTTCCTCGATTCTGACGATGTGCTGTATCCCCACGCGGTATCGGAGGTCATGCGCAAGTTCGAAGAAGAAGATCTGGCAAAAGTGCAGTTTCGTCTCGACGTGATCGACGAGTCGGGCAAGCAGACGGGCGCCTACATTCCGCACTCTGAGCCGCCCGCCGACTGCGGCCGTTTGCTGAGAGAAGGCTGGCTCTATCCGTCGCCGCCGGCGTCGGGCAATGCGTATAGCGTGAGCGCGCTGAAAGCGGTCTTTCCTGTGCCGGAAGGCGGCATCAACCGCTATGGCGCGGACTTCTATGCGATCTACGGGGCCGCGCTGATCGGTGCCGTCGCGACGATACCGCAATCGCTCGGTGCCTATCGCGTCCATCATTCTGCTACCCCGAGCGTGTCGTTTGCGAACTCGGAGCAGATCAAGAAGGCGCCGAAGGCGTTCAAGGAGCGCTGGGTCACGCTGCGTGAAATCGCCAAGGAGCGGATGAATCTCGAACTACCGCCTGCATTCCATGATTTCGCGCATGAGAAAGCGTACTTCGGATCGAGTCTCTATCATGCGTCGCTCGGCGCACGGTGGCGCTGGATGCTGAACGATTCGCGCGCCTATATGCACACGATCGTCGCCAACCCTTTCTGGAGCCTGAAAAAGAAGGCCGGCACGCTCTTTCTGTCGAGTCTCTGTCTGTTGCCGTACTCACCTCTTTCAGACTTCGTGGTCCGATACATCACCAATCCGCTTGCGCGCCGCGGCACGGTCGAGCAATAGCCGTGAAGCGTCGCCAATACAGGAGAGGTGGGAATGGATGGTAAGAAGAGCGCTAACGTCATAGCATTCGTCTATGGCGGATATCTGATGAGGTACGTGTACCTCATCATCGTCGTGCCTTTCTATGGACGCGTGCTTGGCGTCGCCGAATACGGACGTGTTCTCGCGGCGATGTCGCTGATGAACGTCATCTGGATGCTGGCGAGCTACGGCTTCACATTCGTCGGCATGCGCGAGATATCGAAGGCTCAGAACAATAGCGAATGCAACGCCATTTACTCGTTGCATACGAGCGCGCGCCTTGCATTGTGCGCGCTGGGCGCTTGCATCGGCGTTGTTGCGACCTTCTGTTCGCCGACATTGTCCGAGCGACCGCTGATCGGTTTGCTGGCAACTACGCTGGGCGTGGTGTCGGCATTGAATCTGGGCTGGCTCTATCAAGGGCGTCACCATTTCCGCACGCCGATCATGATCGAGGTATTCGGCTTTGCGGTGAGTCTGGCGCTCGTGCTGTGCCTCGTGAGAGGGCCGGCGGACTCGGTTTGGGTCGTCGGTAGTCTGTTGACGGCGGGCGTGCTGTCTCTGGCCATTTCCTATGCACTGGCGACGTATCAGCTGGGGCGGCCGCATCTTTCGTTTTCCGGCATCGCGTCGCTCGTAAAAGGCTCGACGATGCTGTTCTGCTATTCGTCGGGTTCGGTCGTGCTCACTGCATCGTCGACGTATCTGCTGACGCTGCTCTCCACGCCGGCCCAAGTGGGCTATTTCGGCGCAGCGGAGCGCTTTGCGACGATCGGGCTGAGCCTGATGGGGCCCGCCTCGCAAGTGTTCATTCCGACCATCTCGCGCCAGCTTGCGCAGGGTGATAAGGAGGGCGCGCACGCGACCACGCGGCGCGGCGCGACGCTGATGCTGGGCTACGGCCTGCTGGTGTTTTGCGGCGCGTTGACGTTGTCGCCCATCGTTCTTCCATTGATTCTCGGGGCGGCGTTTACGCCGAGCGGGCATGTGCTGCAGTGCTTCGCATGGATGTTTCCGTTTGCGGCCTTCAACGAATTCGCTGCGTTCTACGTGTTCGTGCCGCGAAAAAAAGATCGCTTGCTGGCTATTGCAGGCGCCGCTTCCGGCGTCGCGAATCTGCTCGCGGCGCTCTATCTCGCCCCGCGATACGGCGCAGAAGGTATGGCATTCGCTCGCGTGATCGGCGAGCTTTCGCTGTCGGCGATGCTGTTGACCCTCATGGTTCGACTGGAATTGATCACCCTCGTGCCGGGCGCCGGGCGTGCTATCGCGATGGCGCGGGTCGCGTGGGGAACACGCGGTCAGGCTGGCGCGGGCAAGGAGGATTGAGTGAGGCCCTGTTTCTGGACGAAGCGGATTGAAAAGACCGGGAAAGTACGGACGGACTTGACGAGCACAAGGAGGTCGCGTTGAAAGTTGCCATTGTTCATGACTGGTTGGTGGTATCGGGTGGTGCTGAGAAGGTATTGCAGAACATTATCGAGTGCTTCCCGAATGCGGACCTGTTTTCGCTGGTCGATTTCATGGAGGACCGCGCATGCATAAAAGGCAAGCCGGTCCGCACATCGTTCATCCAGCGCTTGCCGTTCGCGCGCAAACGCTACCGGGCGTATCTGCCCTTGATGCCGATTGCGATCGAACAGCTCGACCTGTCAGCCTACGACCTCGTCATTTCCAGTTCGCATGCGGTAGCGAAAGGCGTGCTGACAGGGCCGAACCAGCTGCACATAAGCTATGTGCATTCGCCGATACGCTACGCGTGGGATCTTCAGCATCAGTACCTGAGAGAGTCGCGTCTGACGGCGGGCGTCAAATCGGCGATGGCCCGCGTGCTGCTGCACTACATTCGCGGCTGGGATTCGCGCTCCGCGAATGGCGTCGATCATCTTCTTGCTAATTCGAAGTTCATCGCACGCCGGATCAGGAAAGCCTATCAGCGCGATGCGACGGTTATTTACCCGCCCGTCGATCTCAGCCATATGCCGATTCGCGAGGGCAAGGAGAACTTCTACGTCACGGCGTCCCGCATGGTTCCGTATAAGCGCATCGATCTGATCGTCAAGGCGTTCTCGCAAACGCCGGAGCGCAGACTGGTCGTGATCGGCGATGGGCCGGATATGAAGAAGGTCAAGGCTGCTGCGGGGGATAACGTCACGATTCTCGGCCATCAGCCGTTCGACGTGCTGGTCGATCATCTGCAGCGCGCACGTGCCTTCGTGTTCGCGGCGGAAGAAGATTTCGGCATTTCGGTCGTCGAAGCGCAGGCGTGCGGGACACCTGTCGTCGCATTGGGACGGGGCGGAGCGTTGGAGTCGGTGCTCGGCTTGCCGCGCGAGCGGCCCACGGGGGTGTTCTTCCAGGAGCAGACAGCTGAATCGCTGCTGGAAGCCGTCGACAGGTTCGAAAAGTACTCCCGTCTGTTCGATGCGCGTCAATGCCGCAAGAACGCGGAACGCTTTTCATCGGAGCGGTTCAAGACGGCGTTGACGTCATTCATCGAAGACCGGCTGCCGGATAATCTCACCGATCCTGCGCATGTGTATACCGTCGAAGATGAAGTGTCATTGACGGACGAAGAGCGCGAGCGGCATCTGCTCGTCTGAACCGCTCGCGAGGGTGCTTAGCCGTGTTCCCCCGGTCGCGCGTGTGAAAGCGCGCATACGAGCGCGGGCGTATTCTCTCTAAGCACCGCCGAGTTCTCCTTGATGAGATCCTGGAACGGCGCCGTGTGCCCGTAGGTCAATGTCGACACGGCTAGCAGGCAAATCGTCGACCCGATAGGCCGTAACCGTCGAAATTCGACGCGAAGCGCCGTCCGCAGGAACGCCGCGGCGACGGCTGCGCCGACTGCCCAACCCACGCAGACTTCGGCGATCGAGTGCGAATGTCCATGCACCCGCGAAGCCCCTGTCAGTGCGCCCAAGAGCAGTCCGGCGGCGATGCCTGCAATGATGCCTGGATAAGCAGGCAGCCGCCACCATCTCAATTGCAGCGTGAACACGACGGCCCACACAGCCGTCGATAGCATCGTATGGCCGCTGATAACGCGGAAGTGCGCCACCGGCAGCGCGACGCCCCATGTGTAGTACAAGATCTTGCTTGCGCCGACCAACAGCATGCCGCAGCCCAGCGCGAGCGCCCAGCGTATCGCGAGCCTCACATCACTCATTGCAATCCAGATTGTGCACACGATCGCCACGGGCAGCGTAACAGCGGCATCGCCAACATTGGAAAGGACTGTCCACATATATCGGGCTATTTGTTCTGTTTCGTCTGGTTCACGAGCCCGGAATGCTGCGTCCGGTTGCCGTTGGATAAGCTTGCCCGCGTTGTCGATACGGAGGCTGCGGGTCCAGAACGCGGGCCCGTCCATATTCAGGATTCGCCACGCGCACAGGTCGCGACGCGAGCAGCAGCGAAATCACGAGGGAAAGAATCAGAACATTTGATGGCGAGACCAGCCGATGTTCGGTCGCGGCCATGACGAGCAGACATACGGATGAAATCTCGACGAAGCGGAATGCCGCAAAGTTCCGCCCACGCTCGACCAATGCGCTGCGCGCGGCGCCATCCTGGCTCCATTTGACGAGCTTCCAGTAGAAACCCAGCATCAGCGCGAGGCCCACCACGCCGAGCTCGGCAAGAAAGTTCAGATAGGAGTTATGCGCGTGCGAGTCACTATGTTCGACGATGATGTCGGAAGGCACGCCTAGCACGCCGAAATACGACGCGACGTTGCGTATCTGGTCGTCGAATGAACCGAATCCCATGCCCACGATCGGGCTTTGGCGGAAATAGGCGAGCGCTCGTGGCCAGAGCCATTCATAGCGAATGTCCAGATTCGCGGTCTTGGCGTCCTGGTTCTGGATGCTGAAGGTGTAACCCATGTAGTCGACCGTGGAGCGCGTGTGATACATCGCCATCGCAAGGGACGCCACGACGAGGCACGAGATCAGCGACGCGAGAAGCACCCGTTTGCGTCCGAAGTACAGATACGGGAGCACAGCAAGGGCGCCCAGCAGCGAACCGCGGCTATAGGTCGAGAAGAGCATCAGTCCGTTGAGCGCGATCAGCGCGAGCATGATCTTGCTGCGCCGCTGGAGATAGCAGGCCACGCCAAGGCAGAACAGCATCGCGAGAAAGCCGCCTGCCGCATTGCGGGCAATGAAGAAGCTGCCGAAACTGTCGTCGGGATGCTTGAAGATGCTCAGCAATCCATTCTGTGCGAGATAGAGCGCATAAGGAGGGATGTTGATGACAACCGCGAACACGAAGAACGCGCGAAGCAGCTTGTTCATGTCCCAGCGATGTGCGTACAGACAACCGGCAAAAATGGGCGCGTAGGCGATGAAGAAATTGCCGTCGCGCCGATAAAAATCGAATTCGGTCAGAGAGTGAGGGTCGTAGAGCAGTGTCGATACGAGCGCGAATAACGTCAGTGCCGTCAGCGGCGCAATAAAAGAGGGGTAGCTTCTGCCGAAAAAGCGCCAGGCGCAGAAGATGATCGGCAAAAATCCCACTGCGCTAAGCGGAATCAGATTGGTAACAGTCAGGAATAGCGCCAATACCGATATGTAAGCCATTTCGACTCTCGTGAAGAATAGAGTTGCACGTCCGCTGGTGGAAGTGGCGCATGTCAATGGTGGATGCGATTCGATCCGACATTGCGCGCGGCGAGTGATCGCGTATGCCGATCACTCGCCAGAATGGAATTGCGACTTGCTATTGACGTGTGGTGTTCCCGGATCCCGAGACTAACGGTTGCAGATGCCGTGCCAAACCGGGATAACTAAAGGGACACCTTCTATACACAACCTAACACGACTACCCCTTAATTTCCAAGCTCGAATTGCTTTTCAAAAAAGATAAAGCCGCCAGATATTAGCCATTATCCGAAAGGCTCAGCGTGACAGGCCATAACATCAACCGATCGCGCCAGAAATTCTGTGTCGCAGCGCAACCTGTCTATCATCCATATCAGGTCGAGTTGAATACGATGGCTGCGAGTCGTTGAATACGCCGTTGCCGGAACTTCGATCTTTCCTTCATCTTGCAAGGTTGCGCGAGCACGACGCGAGACGGGCGCTCTCATATGAACCGCCTTTCATTCGCGGCCGGTGCGGTCTGCGGCCATCACAATCCCGCGTCAACACCCGTTACATTCGCGCGCAAGGTGTGTAGATAAAAAGCCGGTGGTTGGGTCATATCGACGTCGCCCGGACAGTCATGGGCGCTGAGGACCGGACTTCCAGACTTCAATACCAGGGAGATTGAAGTGGACACACGAATCACGCATGCCGAACAACAGAACGTCGATGCCGCCGTTGCCGAATCGGTAATCGGTTGTCGACGGCTCGTGCAGGTCATTCTCGCAGGCGGGTCGGGCACGCGGCTCTGGCCCGTATCGCGTGAGCAATATCCGAAACAGCTGATCGATGTGGTCGGCGATCAATCGCTGCTACAGGCCACCATGAAGCGCATGGACGGCTTCACGAAAACGTGGGACGTCGCAGCGGAACCTGTGATCGTCTGCGGCGCTGAGCATTTCTATGCGACGTCCGAGCAGGCGCGAGAGTGTGGCGTGAAGCCATGCGTCGTCGTCGAACCGGCGCGGCGCGATACGGCGCCCGCATTGACGCTGGCGGCGCTGGCTGCCTGTGCCGACGGCGACGACCCCATTCTCGTCGCGATGCCCGCGGACCACGCGATTTCGGATGTGCCCGCATTGCATCGGGCCATCGAACTTGCGGCGCTCCACGCAGAGGAGGGCGAGATCGCCACGCTGGGCGTCCCGCCGACGAGCGCCGACACTGGCTTCGGCTATATCCGTCTCGGCGCGCAACTGGCGGATGGCGCGCATCGTATCGACCGCTTCGTCGAAAAGCCTGCTGCCGAACTGGCCGCGCAATACGTCGCATCGGGCGGCTATTGGTGGAACAGCGGCATGTTCGTGGTGCGCGCTTCAGTATGGCTCGCCGCGCTGAAAGTATTCCAGCCGGACATGCACGCGGCGTGCACGCAGGCCCACGCGAACGCCAGACGGGACGGCGGGCAGATCGTTCCGGGCGCCGATGCATTCGAGCGCTGTCCGTCCGATTCGATCGACTATGCGGTGATGGAGCAACTCGGCAAGCCCAAGTCGCCCTTCACGGCTGTCGTGGTGCCGCTCGAAGCCGGCTGGTCCGATCTCGGTTCATGGGATGCCGTGTGGCAGGCAATGGACAAGGATGAGTTCGGCAATGTGGCGAACGGCCGTGTGCTGATGGAAGGCGCAACGAGTACTTATGCGCGCTCGCAGGGCGGCAGGCTCGTTGCGTGCGTGGGCACGAGCGATCTCGTCGTCGTCGAAACGGACGATGCCGTGCTCGTCGCGGATCGATCGCATGTGCAGGACGTCAAGGGGTTGGTGTCGCGTATCCGGCAGACGAACTCGCCGGAAGCGGACAACCATCGAAAAGTGCGGCGCCCATGGGGCTTTTACGACTCCATCGATCACGGCGAGCGCTTTCAGGTCAAGCGCATCGTGGTGAGCCCGGGCGGGCGGCTGTCGTTGCAGATGCATCACCATCGCGCGGAACACTGGATCGTCGTATGCGGCACCGCGCTCGTTACGCGCGACGACGAGCAGTTCCTGCTGACCGAGAACCAGTCGACCTATATTCCGATCGGCGTGCAGCATCGTCTCGAGAACCCCGGCCATGTGTCGCTGCAGATCATCGAGGTGCAGTCCGGCGCGTATCTCGGCGAGGATGACATCGTGCGGTTCGATGACAAGTACGGCCGCTGCAATTGAGCGGCCGTGGTGAACAAATGCTTGCTTAAAGGGGTGTTGTGATGCGTGCATTGACAGGTCTGCTGGCGCGGCTATTCGACGTCGCGCTGATCGTGACGGGTGCGCTCGTGGCGTCGAAAATCCGCTTCGACGACGTTTCGCAGCGCGGGTTCTATCTCGCGTTCGTCGCATTTGCTGCGGCGTTCTCGCTCGCTATATTTCCCACGCTCGGCGTATATGAATCGTGGCGTGGGCGTTCGAAACGGGTATTGACGGGACAGGTGGCATCAGGCTGGCTGATCGTGCAGGGATGCGCAATGGCCTTGATGTTCTCGCTGCACCGGATCGATGTTGTGTCGCGCCTGTGGTTCGTTTACTGGACGGCCATCTCGGGCAGCGCGCTCATTGCGAGCCGTCTCGTACTGCATAGCGTGATTGGACGCGCTCGTCATGCCGGAATGGATTTGCAGCCGGTTGCAATTGCTGCGTGTGGAGACCACTACAACGACATCATTCACAAGATGGATGATGCACCCGCATCCGGTTTCCGGCCGTGGGCGATCTACAATCTGCGGCCGGATTCCAAACCGGCCTCGCGCGTGCCGACGTTCTCCGAGCACAAGGCATTTGCCCGATACGTGCGCGAGCAGAACATCGGCGAAGTATGGCTAGCGTTGCCATTGACGGAAGAGCGCACGATCCTGAAGCTCGTCGACGAGTTTCGCAATGACCTGATCAACATACGCTTCATGCCGGATGTGCGTGCGCTCGCGCTATTCGAAGGAAGCGTGACGAGTGTGCTGGATCAGCCGACGATCAATCTCGCGGCGTCGCCGCTGCCGCCGAACGCGATGGTCAAGAAGGATCTGTTCGACCGCCTTTTCGCGCTTTGCGCGTTGCTCGCCATTTCGCCGATTCTTCTCGGCTGCGCGATCGCCGTGAAGCTGAGTTCGCGGGGGCCTGTGTTCTTCAAGCAGCAGCGCAAGGGCGCGGATGGCCGCGTGTTCACGATCTACAAGTTCCGCACGATGCGCCTGCATCAGCAAAAGAAGGGCGTGCTCGAGCAGGCGAAACGCGATGATCCGCGTATCACGCGCGTCGGTGCCTTTTTGCGGCGGACGAGTCTCGACGAATTGCCGCAATTCTTCAATGTACTGTGCGGCGATATGTCGGTGGTCGGGCCACGTCCGCACGCGCTGGAGCACGACGACCAGTATCAGTACGTGGTGTCGGGCTATATCCATCGCTACCGGATTAAACCGGGCATTACGGGCTGGGCGCAGATCAACGGATTCCGGGGCGAGACCGACCGCATCGAAAAGATGGAAGGGCGTGTCGAGCACGATCTGTACTACCTGCGCAATTGGTCTTTCGCTTTGGACCTGCGGATCATCCTCGCGACCATCTTCAAAGGCATTGCTCATCAGAACGCGTATTGAGCACAGTCGCGTAGTGCGCTTTATCGCGGCGGTCGAGGCCCCGTATTTCCCCCCATGCAAGCAGGAACGGCTCAACGCTTTGTTTGAGCAGGTGCGCCATACATGACTCATGCAATTACGTTCAGGAAATCTTCGGCTCACACGCAGCGTGCGCGGCCGCAACACGAAGATCGAGCCTCCGTTCATCAGGAGCGCGTCTTGAGCGAGCAGCTTTGGTGCGTTCATTTCGAAGGGCTGGACGACTTCGTTGCGACGATGTCCCAGGAAGCCGCCGAGCGGGAGGCAGCGGCGATCAACGCATACCTCGAGAGCGCGAAGGAGAACGAGCAGGTCGTGACGCGCATCGTGCGCGCGTCGGCAACTGTGTGGCCGTTTACGCCAGCGGGCCACGCGCGCTCATTGGAAACAGACTGGCACGATCTGCAACGCATGCCGCATCGCCAGGCGCAAGAGCGTCGACGTGAAGGTCCGTTGTCGACGCTGTTGCGGCGGCTCAAGGCATTTGTTAGCGGCACGCGGTAATGCAGCGAGTACACGCGCAACGCGCGCTCGTGCAGTTGCGCAATCACGAGATGCCGTGCAACGGCACGTTACTTACATTACATAGGCGGAGATCGACATGTCGTACGGCATCTTTTCACGGATCGTCACGGTTGGCGCCATTCTGATGTTGGCGAGTTGCGGCGGCGGCGGAGGCGGCGGTGGATCGGGCAGTTCGCCGGGTGCGCCAAGCGCGAACACGAGCCAGCCGACGCTGGCGAACGCGACCGCGCTCGTCGACGGCAGCAAGGTCGGCGACGACTATTGGCCCGCTGGATCGGTGCAAACAGGCGGCACGGGCCAGCCTGTCAGCGGCCTGAATTGCGGCACACGCGGCAATCTCTACACCTACTCGCATCTGTCGATCTATCTGAACGGCCGGCCGCTCGCGCTGCCCGCGAACATCGGCACGGTCGCGCCGACGATGGCCGCGCAAACGGGTTGCGCGTATCCGGTGCACACAGATGACGAAACAGGCAAGATCCGCATGGACGCGAGTTCGAACGCGTCATACACGCTCGGTCAGTTCTTTGCGATCTGGGGCCGGCCGCTCACGTCGACGAATGTCGCGGGACTGACGTCGACGCCTATCACGATCTACGTGAACAACGGTGGCCAGCTCACCAAATATACGGGCGATCCCGCCAGTCTCGTGCTGCCCGCGCACGGCGAAGTGTCGATAGAAATCGGCTCGCCGCTCGGACAGATTCCCACGTTTAGCTGGACCGATCCGCCGTCTTTCGATCCCAACCAGACGGTGCTGGCATACGGCGGCACCGTCGGCACTCCGCACTGGCAGAACGGCAACACGTCGACGGGCGGCACGGGCGCCGATGTCGATGGACTCGTCTGCGCGTCGGGTATGGCCGAGCTGTACCACGTGCATGCGCATCTGGCGATTGTCAGCGACGGTCAATGGCTCGCGTTGCCCGCAAACGTCGGCATTGTCTCGCAGTGCAACTACGAGATGCACACCCACGATTCGACGGGGATCATCCACATCGAAACGCCGAATTTGAAGACTTTCACGCTCGGCCAGTTCTTCGATATCTGGGGGCAAACGTTATCGAGCACGAACGTTGCGGGGATAACGGGAACGGTAGTCGCATACATCAATGACAATGGCGACGTGCGGCGCTATGAAGGCGATTTGCGCAGTATCGAGTTGATCTCGCATCGGGATATCACGCTGCAGATCGGCAAGCCGGTGAATACGCTGGCGACGTACTCGTGGTACGAGCCGCAATAGAGCGTCGATTTCAGCAAGTGCCTGATAGGGGCCGCGATATGCGCACGCATCGAGCGTCGTGTTTCGCGGCCCAATTGCTTGCGTCCTGTCGGGCGGCGTCAGCGTGTCGTTGAGTGCTTCGTTAAAGACGTCGTAGTGCTGCGAGTGCATTCTGTTGGGCGACCACGTACATCAAATAGAGAACAGTTGGCAGCGGCCCGACAACATGACGCCTTACGCGTCGAACGGATTCGCTTTTCAATGTAGTAATTCTGTTTGTTTTCAACTACCTGACGGCAACCGGCGGCAAATATAGCGCCGCTGGCACAACCCCTGCATTGGTAGCCGCGGGCACAACGACGGCCAGCTTGGCGAGGCCGCCACGGCGTCAACAGCATTGCTCAGATTCCTGGAAAGTGTTGTTCGTTTGAGCCTCTTTGGCAGCGTGCCGCACGACGGCCCTGCACATCGTCCCATCAACATTGAACACGACACGACGCAATGGACATCGTCCTTGCGCGTCGATCCGTTCATTAATTTAATTGGAGTCCTTATGAAATCGAAACTCATCGTTACTTTGCTTATCGCAAGCTCGGCGTCGCTGGCAGCATCCGCTTTCGCAAGCGGTTACGGTCCTGCGCCTTACTATCGTCCGGATGTCGGCGCACCGGCTTCGCAGGCTGGCCAAAGCGCTCAAACACTCGCGGCAGAAGCGGCCCAGGCCGGCATGATGGACGAAAAGCGCGCCGGCGTCGGCGGCGACGAAGCGATGACCACGCAGTCGGGCCGCCGCGCACCGGCTGACCGCCAGGGTCCGGTCTATCGCGGAAGCTGATCCGCAGATCGCGAAGCGCCGGTTCGCCGGCGTTTCGCTTCTCGCCTGGTTTGCACGCCCAGGTCGAGCAATGCGGTCGAAAAGAAGCAGCCCATCACCGCAGACAGAATGATGAAAATCGACGCTGCGTCGACGAGCAAGCCGGAGTATTTGAACAGCAGCAGGCAACTCGCGAGCAATAGCAGGTTAAGCAGCAAGCCGAGGACCGCGGACGCTTTCGGCACGGCCCGCACGAATGCCGCAAGACGTGAATCGGTATGCGGCAGATACCAGATGATCAGAATCCCGAATGCGAGCACGAAGATCGTCTCGGCCCACTTGAGCCAGACAGGGCGGCGCAGGAAACGCCCGTCGAAAATCGTCTCGATGATCTGAGCCTGAATCTCGATGCCCGGCACCAGTTCGCCTAGCGCGGTCGTGCGCATGTCGGTGTTGCCCGTTCCCGTCAGCCCGACCAGCACCAGCTTGTTATGAAAGCGTTCGGGATCGACCTGGCCTTGCAGGACGTCGCGTGCGGAAACGTAGCGATGCTGTGTCGAGCGTATCGACGCGAAATGCAGCCAGATGTCGCCGTCGGGTTGCGTTGGAACCTGCACATCGGCGACGCCGACTGACTGCATGCCCGCCGTGTCCGCATACACATCGACGGCCGCCGAGCCCGTGACGACGCGCAGTATTTCGATGGGCATGCACGGCACGAGCTTGTCGCCCAACCCGAGGATGAGAGGAATGCGCCGGACGGTGCCCTGTTCGAGCGCGACATTCAGCATCGCCTGTCCGTGCGCCGCCGCCTGCAATTCCGGCAGGCTCGCGAGCACGTAGGTGTACCGCTTCACCCGGTTCAGCGGGTCGACGCCATGCACGAGAATCGGCGCGCTGCGCAGGTCGGTGCTGGTGTCGAACGCGGCGTGATCGACGGCGGCGGCACCGAGAACCGAAGGCGCGGCGCGCAGCGAGTTCGCGAGCGTGGTCTCGTGGCGAGGCAGCGCGCGCAAGCCGGCCGCGAGCGCGGCGGCCGAATCGGGCAGGTTGTCGGCGACCTTGTCGGGCGAGGTCTGATCGGCCTCGGGCATGTAGATGTCGAGGCCGATCGCGAGCGGCTTTTGCGCCGCGATCGCATCGACGAGGCTCGCCAGCCGGTTGCGCGGCCACGGCCATTGACCGACGGCCGCCAGCGTCCGGTCGTCGATCGCGACGATGGTCACGGGTTGCGAGGCTGGGATGCGTGGGAAGCGGCGCTGGTAGTGATCGAATAGCAGTTGCCGCGCCGTGCCGAACGTATCGGGCACCATGTCGTCGAGCTTGTCGAAGAGCGCCGGTCGCGGAATCACGCCGGGCGATTCACTGTACAGATTCAGCAGACTCAGGCCGAGCAGCACCGCGAGCGCGACGGGGCGTCCTTGTCCCGCCCTCATCAGCTTCATGAAAAACACCAGCCATGAGTAGTCGCGAAAGCGTTTCATGTCGGCAGCGGCAGATCAATGCCCGTGACAGGCGCAGTGACGGATCACCCGGATCACTGGATTGTAATGACGACGCGCCGATTCATCTGGTTAGGGACGCCATCCGCCGTATGCACGAGCGGCTCGCGCTTGCCGCGTCCCGCCGTTTCGATTTCTTTCGCCGGGATGCCCGCCTTGACGAGGAACTTCGCGACGGTCTGCGCGCGCTGCAGCGACAGCTTGTCGTCGTATTCCTGCGAGCCCGCCAGGTCCGTATGACCCACGACGGTGAGATGCGGCGCGGGCCACGTCGCGAGGGCTGCTTTCAGTTGCTGGACGGTGGCATTGGACTGCGGCGCGAGTTCCGTGGCCGAGTCGAACAGGAAGTTGATCGTGAAGGTCTTCGGACGCGGCGGCTGCGCGGCGAGCACGTCGCCATAGCGCGCTTCGACATTGGCCGGAGTGGTCGCGGTCTGCTCGATCGCGCCGCCTTTTGCGACTTCGGCCGTCGCGTAAGCCTTGTCGATGACTTGCGTCTTGTTGCCGCTGCGCACGATGACGCTGCCGACCGTGCCGTCCGGATCGGGCAGCAAGGTGATCTTGTCGGGCGTCGAGCTGCATGCGGAAACGAATGCCAGCGTCCCGCAGGTTGCGCACCAGGTGAGCCTTCGGCGCAGTGCCGCGGGCCTCAACGCCCGTTCTCCCCGTCGCCGACCTCGATGATGAATTCGGTGCCGCGCACGCCGAGCGTCGTGGTCGGCGTGCTGAAACGCACCGCTTCCGGATGGGCCTTCGCCAGCTTGCCGTCGACGACCGCGAGCGATCCGCGCCGGATCGTCGCGTCGAGCGTGCCGTCATGAGTGGTGGTGTCGAAGGCGAACTGGTTGAGTTCCAGCACCGAACTGGAGCCCTCGGAAAGCAATGTATTGTCGCGCAGCGTGATGCCGACGGAAGACGCGGGGCCCGTCACGATGCGGTCGCTTTTGAACACCTCGCTGCCGACGGCGGCGTCCACGCTTTGCGCTGTGCGCTCGATATGAACCGAGCCTTTGACCGTCTTGACGACGCCGATCGAATCCGCGCCGAATGTGTCGATCGCCGCTGCGCATCCGCAGGCGAGAACCAGTGCATAGTTGACGGCGTGCTTTTGCATGGGTGGCGACCGTGATGGCGGTTGGACGACGCGTGCCAAAGCGAAGGCCGCGCCGGAGACGTCGGCGCGGTTCGTGGTGAACTTCGCGAGAATAACGTCCCGCGCGTAATCGTTCAGTGCGCTGCCGCTCATATCGCGCGGTTATTGGGCGTGTTTCTGGCAGAAGACTTGCAGAGATTCGGGCGCTTTTCGACGCCCGAAACCCCATAACGTCATTTCAACTCGCGAAGCGCGAGCGCAAATAGGTTTGCGTTCGCTGCGACGCTTCAGCGTTCACGCATCCGCGCGTGCCAGGCTCATGTCGTGGAGATTTGCCGCGGACGCGCTGAGCATCTGTGGAATCTCGTCCCTTAGAAACTCGACGAAGGTCTTGATCTTCGCGTCGAGATAGCGGCGCGACGTGTAAAGCGCGTAAGCCGAGAGCGGCTGCAAGTGGTAGTCGGGCAGCACGCGTATGAGCGATCCGTCGCGCAGCGCCGACACGGCCGTCGACATCGGCACCGCACCGATACCGATGCCTTCTTTCAACGCGACGGCAAGCCCGTCCGCCGAGTTGATGCGAAAACCACCGGCCTGCAGATGCACGGTCTCGATGCCGTCCGGTCCTTCGAGCAACCAGCGGTCGGTGGGATAGACGGGCGAGACGAACTGGAAGCATGCGTGCTGCGTCAGTTCATGAACGTTGTGCGGCATGCCGTGCTCGCGCAAGTACGCGGGCGCTGCGCATAGCACGCTATGCACCGTGCCGAGCCGCTGCGCGACGAGGCTCGAATCGGGCAATTCGTCGACGCTCAACTGGACGCTCACGTCATACCCTTCGTCGATGATGTCGGGCATATGCTGCGACAGCGTCAACTCGATGGAGACGGACGGATAGCGCTGCCGGTAGCGAACGATAACGGGCGTGACATAGGTTTGACCGAAGCTCGACGTCGCATGCACGCGCAACTGGCCGGTGGGACGGACTTGCGCATCGGCGGCCTCGGCTTCGGCCTGATCGACGAAGGCGAGAATCTGCTCGCAGCGCTGCAGGTAACGATGCCCCGCTTCCGTCAGCACGACCTTGCGGGTGCTGCGGTTCAACAGGCGCGTGCGCAGATAGGCTTCGAGCGAAGAGACGGCGCGCGATACGGCGGGCACCGTGACGTTCATGCGCTGCGCAGCGCCCGTAAAGCTGCCTTCCTCCGCTACGCGAGCGAAGATCCGCATGTTGGTGAGAGTATCCACTTGTCAAACGCTCCACAGTGCGCGCCGCGCACCTTCTTCAAGCTTGCGCACTGCAAATCTGCAATCGATGTTGATGACGCTTTGCAGAATACGCGATCAATCGATTTGCCGCTGGTAGAGCGCAAAGAGGCCGCCGCAAAGGGCGATGACGATAAGGAAGTAAAAGCCGTCCAATGAACTCAGAAAGCTCGCCTGTTGCGAGACGACGCGGCTGATCTCCACGAGCGCCAGGCCCTTCGCGTCGCCCGCCGTATGACCCAGCCCTTCGAATGCGCGCGTCAGGCTCTCGAAGGAGTTCTGGAACACCGGATTGAACGGATTCACGAACTCGGTCAGGCGTGTCTCATGCACGGCCTCACGGTGCTGTTCGAGAATGATGATCGTCGCTGTCGAGAACGAGTAGGTCAGTTGCTTGACCATGTTCTTGAAGCGGTAACCGTGGTTGTACTCTTCGATCGAGAAGAGGCGGAACGTGAGATTGGCGACGGGCAATACGATGAACACGAGCAGCAGGCCGCGCAGCAGAAGCGGCGGCAAGAGCCACGGCATGCTGACGTCGGGCGGCATGCTCGCCATCCAGGCACCGATCAGCGCGGCGATCAGAAAGCCGGGGACGATCAGCCACCGCTTGTGCTTGATGAGGGGCGACACGCGGAAATAGACGAACGCGACGGCCAGCGACCCAAACGACGTGAGGCCGACCAGCCGCCCCGCGTTCTCGACGGGATATCGAAGCCCGCCTTCGAGAAAGCGCGAGACCAGATAGCTCATCGCATTGCTGATGTAGTAGAACATCACGTACAGCGCGATGCCCGTCTGGAACGTCCGTTCGCGCAACGCGTGAAGCCGCACGAGGGGTGCGGGTTGATGCCATTGATGCCACGCGAACCAGCCGAGCGACAGCAATCCCGCCACCGTCAGCCCAACCAGCATGGGCGAACTGAAGAAAAGTTCGAATCGAACCTGTTGCATCGCGATCTGCAACGCACCCTGCGCGAAGGCAAAGACGATATACGGCCAGAAGTGCGCATCGCCGCGCGCTTCGGGATGCAGCTTGCCCGCAGGCGGCACGACCAGCAGCACGAGGAGCGCAAGGCCGACGGCCGCGAGCGTCGTGCAGGTGAAGAGTGCGCGCCAGTCGAACGAAGCGACCAGATAGCCGCCCACGAGCGGCGCGAGCGCGCTCGCCAGCAGGATCATGCCGAGGAACGCGCGCACCGCCGACGAGCGCCGCTGCGGCGGGAAGTTCGTCTGAATGAGAATGCGGCACGCGCTCATCATCGGGCCGATGAAATAGCCCTGCGCGCCGCGCGCGAAAGCCAGTTCGATCGACGATTCGCTCAGCGCCGCCGCCGCCGAGGCCGCCGCGAACAACAACAGGCACCCGCCGATATAGCGCCGGTAGCCGACCCGCTCGACCCACCACTGCTGCTGAAGAATGGCGAGCACGGAAGCGACGGCATACGCGCTCGACGACCACACGAGTTCATCCGTCGATGCATTGATGCCGCCCGCGATAGTGCTGGTGAAGAACGAGAAGATCGTGTTGTCGAAATACTCGAGGCCGGTGGCGAGCGCGATGGCCCACGGGAAGAGGTCCTCGCGAAACCGCCTGGCGATGAACGGCGTATGTGCGGCTGACATGGCGGTTACGCGCCGCGGGCGCCCGCGCTGCTGTGCGACACCGCCGGAGTGCGCGTAAGGAGCGTGGCGCCGATCGTGACGGCGGTTGGAACTTCGGTGGACATGCGGGAAATGCTGCTGCCATGCGGTCAGGAAGAGCCGCATTATACGTCAACGTGAACGTTCGCGTACAGGTTTGCTCGTGCCACGGAGTTTCCGTGGGCTGAGCGCTAGCTCATTGCATCGAGGGTGTGAAAGACGAAGCGATGCTACAGGTCAACCGCGCAGCACAGCTTCGCCGTGTTCGACATACGCGCGCAGCAGATGATGCGCAATCGCGAACGGCTTCGGCGCCGACAGGTTGTCCGCATGCGTACCCGCGAGCATCGCGGCGACTTCGGCGCGCGTGAACCAGCGCGCGTCTTCGAGTTCGTTGGTGTCGATGACGATGTCTTTGCTGCTGGCGCGTGCGAAGCAGCCGATCATCAGCGACGAAGGAAACGGCCACGGTTGCGACGCGAAGTAGACGACTTCCGCGCATGTCACGTGGGCTTCCTCATGCACTTCGCGGCGCACTGCGTCTTCGACGGTTTCGCCCGGTTCGACGAAACCCGCGAGCGCCGAGTACATGCCCGGCGCGAACTGACGCTGGCGCCCGAGCAGGCAGCGCTCGCCGTCGATGGTCAGCATGATGACGACGGGGTCCACGCGCGGAAAATGGCGCGTGCCGCATGTATCGCAGGTGCGTTGCCAGCCGGCCGTCGTCGCGCGGCTCGGCGCGCCGCAGTTCGCGCAGAAACGATGGCGGCGATGCCAGTCGAACATCGATTTGGCCTGGCCAAGCACGCCGAGCATTTCTTGCGCGACGAGGCCCTGCAAAGCGATCGAGCGCAGATCGATGCGGTCGTGTAATTTTTCTTGCGATTGCCCTTCGTCTTGCGCGAGACCGGATGCGAAACCGAGCGCGAAACGTCCGCTGCCGTCGCTGTCCTGGCCGAGAAACACGCGTTGCAGCGGCTCGCCGAACGCGGCTGCCTCGCTTGCGACGAACCATGCGTCGTGGGTGTCGCCGCGCTTGAGCAAGGGAACATCGCCATCGAAGACGAGAAAGCGCGCGGCGGGAGCGTCGTGCAGGCTGGCTATGAAGGCCTCGTCGTCGCGTTGTTCGGAGCGGCGGTCGAGCAGGTTGAGATTGAAGCCGATGGAAGCGGAAGGGACGATCATTACGTTGGAATGTGGGCCGGGACGATCCGCAAGTATGGCACGGCGTCCTGCCCCGCGCAGACGGCTGGGCGTTCCGGGACGAACCGCCGTCTGCGCGCGAAAGCGTCAGATCTGCTTCACTGCCGCGAGTGCATCGGCGAGTCCTGCGCCCGTAGCGCCGTCTTCGCCGACGCCCGCTGGCACGCCCGCGCCCTTCGGATCGCTCGCCGGGTTCGCGTGGCCCTTCGTCACGTCGCGCGCGGTGCGGCGCAGGATCGCCTTGATGTCGCCAGGCGAGAGGTGCGGGTCCGCCTGCAACAGCAGCGCGCACAGGCCCGCCAACTGCGGCGCAGCCGCCGACGTGCCGCTGAACACCCCCCAGCCGTCGTTGGGCGTGGTGCCGTCGAAGGCAGCGTTCTCGCGGTCGATTTCGCAACCGGCCGAGACGGGCAGCGAGATGTAGGTTGCGTGCGGCAGCATGCCGACCAGCCCGCAGACGTCGGGCACGCTGCGGCCCGAGTAGATCAGGCTCGTGAACGCGCTCGCGTAGTCCGACGCGCGCATCGCGCCGTGCTGATCGACGAACACGCCACCCGCCGAAATGATGTCGGGCATCTGGCCGGGGAACGAATAGTGGCCGTTGCCCGCCGAGAAGACGATCACGATGCCGCGCTTCACTGCGGCCTGAATTTCCGCCTCCAGCGCGACGAGCCCGTTCGGCAGTGTTTTCAGCGGCGTGTCGCCGGGTCCACGCAGGTCGTAGCCGAGACTCACGGAGATCACCTGCGGATCGTGCTTGAGCGCCTCTTGCAAACCTTCGAGCACGGATGCGCCGCTGGTCGGATCGGTTTCGTTGTCGAGCTTCACGCCGATGAAGGTCGCGCCCGGCGCGATCGCGAAGATGTTCGCGGATTCGCCCGTGCCGTGGCCGTTGCCGTCGGTGCGGCGATCGGTGGCACCCGGCGCGAGCACGATCGACGAGGAATAGCCGTGCGCGTTGAAGTACGGATGGCCGTGAGCAAAGCCGCTATCGATCATCGCGATGCGCACGCCTTTGCCCGTGATGCCCTGCTGATGCACGGGCGTCGCGTTGAGTTTGAGCGCGATGTCGGCAGGCGCGGCGAGATGGAAGTAGGGCACGGTGGGCGGCGTCGCGGATGGCGCGCTGGCCTCGCGCGGCTTCTTCGTGGGGGGACGCTTCTTTGCTGCTGTCGTGGTCTTTTTCGCCTTCGTGCTCTTTGCCGCCTTCGCCGCTCTCGCCATGTAGATGTGCGGCCACTGGATATAGACGTCGTCGAGCAGCGATTTGATCGCGGGGTCCGGGTCCCATGGCGCGTTGTCGGGCGGATAGAGAACCGAGCTGAACTGCGCCGCCGACGCGCACGGCGCCTTCATGCGCTTGAGGCGCGTCTGGAACACCGCCTCGAATTGCGCGCGCGTGCAACGCATCGACGCCGACAGCGAGCCGCGGCCCGTCAGCGTGAAGCCGCGCCGCGCGAGTTCGGCGAGCGCGAGGTCGGCCTGCGCGGGATCGGGGATGAACGAGGCGACCGTTTCCGTCGACATGCGCGCGCCGAAGCGGGTAGGCCCGATGTCCTGGCCCGGCCGGTTGAACGTCACGGCAACACGGAGTTCTTCGTTGGCGGCGTCGCCGCGTGCGGGCCGCGCGGCCGCGTCTTTGGGATCGTAGGCCTTCATCGTTTCTTCTCCTGTGTCGACGGGAGTCGGCGCATGGGCGTGTCTGCGCTGCCCCGTCACATGCAAGACGAATGCGGGTTATTCGAATGAAAGATGTTGCGGCGCTTCGCTGATCGACGAGACGTACGGTTGGAGACTCCCCGGCACGGCGAGGGTTCCGCTCGTGCCGGAAGAACAGGAAAAAAGCTGGCGGAATGCGTCATCGGGCATACGCGCGGATAACGTAGCGTGGCCCTCGCCGCTGATCTGCATGCCGAGCTGCTCGGCGGCGAGCCTGGCCGCTTCGCGTGCGGCGTCGGTGCGGCAGGGGTCGTGCAGCAGAAGCTGCAGACGACGTACAGGGCAGGTTTCGTTCGTCATCGCCACCTCCAGATGGGTCGCAACAGAACGCGCCGTTGTGCCTTCAAGAAGGCTTTTGATCTTACGCCTGCTCATGCAGTTGCGCTGCTTTTGTCGTCTGCCGAGGATGTGCCTGCGATTGCGTAATGAAACGGTTGATGGCCGAAGCCAGCGCATGCGGATACTGATACATCATCGCGTGACCGGCCGAGCGCACGACCAGCAATTGTGCGTCGGGCAGCGTGCGGGCGAGCGCTTCGGCGTTCTGCTTTGACAGGATGGTGTCGTCGTCGCCTGTGAGGATCAGCGTGTCGGTGTGCAGGGTGCGCAGTGCGTCGGCGGCGGCATCGTCCTGTTCCCATGCGCGCAGCAGCGCCGTCTGGCCGGCCGTGACGGTCGCGGAGATTGTCGACGACGCGTAGCCGGCGGGTACGAACATGTTCTTGCGGAAGCATTCGCCCGCTTCCTTCGCAGCCGATGGCGGAAAGAGGACCTTCATCACGTCGTTGAATGTCGTGCCCGGCTTGCCCGACAGCGTGGCTTCGACGTCGGGCGCGACGGGCACACCGAGGCGGCCGGGCGCGGGCGCGCTCATCAGCACGACGCGCTGCACGTTCGCGGGATGGTCGATCGCAAGCTGCGTGGCGACTGCGCCGCCCATCGACCAGCCGAGCACTGTCACGTCGCGCAGCTTCAACGTGTCGATCAGCGCGGAGAGGTCGCTTGCCATGTCCTGCACGGTGAAGCTCGACGCCGTCGGCAGCGAGCGGCCCACGCCGCGATTGTCGAAGACGATGACTTCATGATGTTTCGCGAGGTCCGCGAGAAAGGCCGCGTCCCATTCGGAGAGCGTCGCGCGAAAGCCCGTCTGCAGGACGATGGGACTGCCGTGGCCGAAGCGGTAATACGCGATGTCGCCCTGTGGCGTGTGCGCGATCTGCTCGCGGGTGGACGGATCGTGGTCCGGCCGGTTCGCGACGACAGGGCAGGCGTTTTCGAGCGGATAGCTGACGGTCTTTGCGTCGACGGGCGCCGCGATGATGCCAGCGAGCAACGCGGCGAGCGGGACGACGGCATGCAGACGTTTCATGACGATGATCCTTTCGCGGCACGCGGGTGGCGGCGCGCGATCACGCGTTTCGTTTCGCGTTGCTCACAGGAGATGCGAGATTTCCGCATGGCGAACCACTACGGGACGCCGGCTCGAAACACGCTCCGTTTGCCGCGCGAGCCAGTGGTCGATCTTTTCGGCGGCAATCGCGAGCAACACCGAAACGATCATGACGCTCGCGCCGAGTGCGCAAAAGACGAGAAAGGGCGGGTGAAAGTCCATGGTTGCTCCTGATTGCCGTTGATGCTCGATGTCCTTGTTTCCAGCCCGACTGTGCGGTCCTGGCTGGCTGTGACGACATCATGCGTCACGCAAATGAGGAGAAAATTAGCCGCGCGCGGGTAGCGGCCCCGGTGCCCCTGATGCCTACGGCGGAGCGTTTCGGCCCTTTCCGACACCTGCGCGCTCAAGCAGCCAATGCGTGAAAGCGGCCACCTTCTCGACGCGGAATTCGTTCTTCCGATACGACAGAAAATGCGTGTCGCGCTCGAAGCGCACGAACGCGTCGCTGCGCACTTCCATCAGGTCGCCGCGCACGATTTCGCGTTCGGCGAGCCGCATGCTTTCGAGCACCACGCCCATGCCGTCTGCTGCCGCCGAGATGCCGAGCGCCGCGCGATCGAACGAAGGGCGGGGCGTGGTCGGCATGTCGAGCCCGTTGGCCGCGAACCAGTCGGCCCACGTGACGCGGCTCAACTGCGTGTCGATCAGCGTCAACTGGCTCATGCGTGTTGCGACGGGCGTGCCGTCGCTGAGCAGCGCGGGCGAGCAGAGCGGCACGATGGCTTCGCGGCCCAATGGCACGGTGTCGATGCCGGGCCGATCGAGCGCGCTGCCGTACGAAATTTCGACGTCGACTTCCTGCACGCGCGTGAGATCGAGCGGCTCGGCGCCCGTCGACAGGCGGATGGTGATGTGCGGATATGCCTTGTTGAATTCGGGCAGCTTCGGCCCGAGCCATTTCACCGCGAAGCTCGGCGCGCAATGGACGGCGAGCACCTGCGAATCGGGCGCGAGCATGACTTCGCTGCATGCCGCCTCGACGACGTCGAATACGCGGCTCAGGCTTTCGAGCAGGCGCACGGCCTCGGGCGTGGGCTCGATGCGCCGGTTACGCCGCAGAAACAGGGGCCGCCCGAAATACTCCTCGAGTTCTTTCACCTGATGACTAATCGCGGACGGCGTCAAATGCAATTCCTGCGCGGCGAGCGCGAAGCTCTCTAGCCGCGCGGCGGCTTCGAAGGAACGCAGCAGCACGAAGTTTGGCATCCGCCTCATGTGTTTTCCCTTCAGGTGAATGTCATTCATGCTTTCATGAACAACCATCGTTTGTCAACGCGATCGGCAGAAACGACCATGTGCTTACCTAATGTCCACATGTTCAAAAGGAGCCGACATGTCCGAAGTGATGGAAGCCCTATCGAAAGCGATCGACCTCAAGGGCCGCATCTCGATCTATCAGCCCGAGCAGGACGGCCTGATCTTTCCGCAACTGCCGACCTTCGAGAGCCACGCGCAGCATAGGCAGTATCTGAAGGAGCGTCTTGTCGCTGCCTGCCGCGCGTTTGCGCTGCAGGGCTTCGATTACGGCTTCGCGGGCCATCTGACCGTGCGTGACCCGGAGCATCCAGGGCTTTACTGGACGAACCCGATGGCCGTGCATTTCTCGCAGGTCAAGGTGTCGAACCTGATCTGCGCGGACCACGAAGGCAACGTCGTCGAAGGCGACTATGCGATCAATCGCGCGGGCTTCGTGCTGCATGCGGCCGTTCACGAGATGCATCGGGACATCTTCGCGATGTGTCACGCGCATACCGTGTATGGCACCGCGTTCGCATCGCTTGGCAAGAAGCTTGATCCCATCAGCCAGGATGCCGCTGCATTCTTCGAAGACCACGTCGTGATCGGCGAGGAAGCGGGGCAGGTGGCCGTCGAAGTGAAGGCGGGCCACAAGGTCGCGCATGCGTTCACGGGCGTGAAGGCGGCGATTCACCAGAACCACGGGCTGCTGACGGCGAGCCGGCACAGCATCGAATCGGCTGCGTTCTGGTTCATCGCGCTGGAGCGTTGCTGCCAGCAGCAGTTAATGATCGAGTCGACGGGCATCAAGCCGCGCTTCGTGACGGAAGAGCGTGCGCGCTATAGCCGTGAGCATGTCGGCAGCGAGTACATCGGCTGGCTGCATTTCCAGACCATCTGGGATCAGCTTGTGAAGACGCAGCCTGACATGTTCGACTGAAGTACGACGCGGCGGGCGAGATGCAATGTCCGTCCGCCGCAATCAGCTAACGATCAATACACGACGGAGACATCCCCATGAGTTCGATCAGCCAGGACGTGTATCTGGAGCGTTCGGGAGCGGGCGTCTATGCGAAAGTCGCATGGCGCCTGATTCCATTTCTGTTCTTCTGCTATCTGTGCGCTTACCTCGACCGCATCAATGTCAGCTTTGCGAAGCTGCAGATGCTGCAGGATCTCGGGATGAGCGATGCCGTCTATGGGCTCGGCGCGGGGATTTTCTTCGTCGGCTATCTGATGTTCGAAGTGCCGAGCAATCTGATTTTGCTGAAGGTGGGGGCGCGGCGCTGGATTGCGCGGATCATGGTGACGTGGGGTGTGATTTCGGCGGCGATGATGTTTGTGTCGACGCCGACGCAGTTCTATGTGGTGCGGTTTCTTTTGGGTGTGGCCGAGGCCGGGTTCTTTCCGGCGATTCTTTTGTATCTGACGTACTGGTTTCCTGCTGGGCGCCGTAGCAAGGTGACGGCGCTTTTCATGACGGGCATTCCGATGTCGGGTGTGATTGGCGGTCCGTTGTCGGGTTGGATCATGCATTCGATGAGCGGCGCGCATGGTATTGCCGGCTGGCAGTGGCTGTTTTTTCTGGAAGGCATTCCGACTGTGATCGTCGGGATCGTTGCGTTCTTTTATCTTGACGACAAGGTGTCGGATGCGCGGTGGCTGCGTGACGATGAGAAGGCGTTGATCGAGGCTGATCTGCAGGCGGAGAGCGGGCACCATAAATTGCATTCGCTGCGCGATGGGCTTGCGAGTCCGCGTGTGCTGTTGCTGTCGGCGATTTATTTCTTCTTCACGATGGGGTTGTATGGGGTGAGTTTTTGGCTTCCTTCGCTTGTTAAGGCTTCGGGGGTGTCGGGGACTTTGAATATTGGGCTGTTGTCGGCTGTGCCTTATGCGGCTGCTGCTGTGACTATGGTGCTCGTCGGGCGTAGTTCGGATCGGTATGGCGAGCGGCGTTGGCATCTCGCGGTGCCTGGTGTGGTCGGCGCGATTGCGTTGTGTGCGAGTGTCGTCTATGCGCATCAGACGGTGCTTGCGATGATCGCGCTCACTGTTGGGACGATGGGGGTTATTACGACGATTTCGCAGTTTTGGACTGTGCCGCCGGCTGTTTTGCAAGGTACCGCTGCCGCTGGTGGGATTGCGCTGGCTAATTCGGTTGGGTCGATTTCGGGTGTTGTTAGCCCGTATGTGATTGGGTTTTTGCAGACTTCGAGTGGGTCGACTGGGAGTGGTGTCGTCGGGATTGCTGTGAGTATGGTGCTTGGGAGTTTGCTGACGCTTACGCTTCGGCGGGCGCATGTGAATGTTTTTTCTAAGCGGGAGTAGATGGTTGTTTTTGTCTGCGACGCTTGAGGTGGGCGATTTGGCTTTGCGCTGGCATCTGGGTGTTGCCTTCGTGGCGCGGGTGGTTTGGTTTTTTGGGGTTTGCGCTGGCATCCGCGTTACGGTGTTTGATGTTCACGCGTCGCCCCTGTGCGGGGCGGCACCTACTTTTCTTTGCCGCCGCAAAGAAAAGTAGGCAAAAGAAAGCGGCTAACACCGCCAGCCCGTGTGTGTATCCACGGGCCCCCAACGTCCCCACGTTTCACGCGGCAGCATTTCTGTTCGCGTGCGTTGCCAACGCTCCGAACGAGCGCCTCACCCACTTCAAATACCCGCACCAATGCTAGCGGCAGCGAATGGTATGTGCCGCCCAGGTGGCAAACTGTGTGTAGGTTGTCGCGTCGTCCAGGGTAGCGCTCTTACAGGGTGGAGCGCATGCGCTATCGGTTCGAAGTGAGGCGTGCGAGGCACTACGGCCTACACACAGTTTGCCACCTGGGCGGCCGTGGCATAACTGGCATGGCGTGCTCTAGTGCGGGAGGTGAAGCGGGTGAGGCGCACTGCAAGAGCGCTGGCAACGAACGTGGGTCACGTTATTACCGTGTGAAGCGTAAGACCCTTTGGGGGCCCTCAGGCAAACACAAGAGCTGGCGGTGTTAGCCGCTTTCTTTTGCCTACTTTTCTTTGCGGCGGCAAAGAAAAGTAGGTGCCGCCCCGCACAGGGGCGACGCGTGAACAGCAAACACCGTAACGCGGATGCCAGCGCAAGAGCTAGAACAACCAGACCAGCCGCGCCACGGAGCCAAACCCCGAACGCCAGCACAAAGCCAAACCAACCCCAGCGTCGCAGACAAAAAAATCACCCCGCCTTCAACATCTCCCCAAGCCTTGCAACAAGATTCTGCCTCGCACTGCTAGTGTGCAATTCGGTAAGCTCAGCAGCCCGCGCGGCATCGCGCGCAGCAATGGCATCTGCGATGGCCTGGTGCTCATCCCAGATCGAATCCCGCAACCGCGAAGACTGCAGCACAGCGCCCATCACCCGGCGCAAATGCACCCAATGCAACTGCGCACTCTCAACGATCAGCGGATTCCCCGACGCTTCATAAATAGCCGTATGAAAAGCAATATCGGCATCGATCATCGCCTTCACGTCCTTACCCTTCGACACCAGCCGCCCGCGCATGATCAGCGCGCTATCGATCACAGCGCCGCGCTCAGCGGCAAGCTTCGCAGCAAGCGTATCGAGCGCGCCGCGCACCTGGTAAAGATGACTCGTCCATTCGACATCGAGCGGCGCCACCAGCACCCCGCGTCCCGGCGCATCCTGCACGAGCCCGTCCTTCTTCAGCAGACGCAGCGCCTGCAGCACAGGTGAACGCGACACCGCGAACTGCTCCGCGATCTCTTCCTGCGTCAATCGCGTGCCGGGCGCGAGCGACCCGTCGCTAATCGCATCGGCAAGCACGCGATACACCTCCTCGACATAGTCGGGACGGACCTGCAGCTTTTCGAACTTCATTGTCATCGTGAGCCTCTGTACTTTGGATACAGACTACATCGCGCTCGCCAACCGGTCAACCTTAGGTGTAAACCTTGATTGGCGCGGATTCGGCACATGCTTAATCTTTGTATACAGAGTTCGGTATACGTATTCAAACGACGGAAGGCAGTCAAAACGACGGTCTTCAGTTACCCACAGTCAAAAAGGAGCGGTCATGACAATCAAGTCGGAGCAGATGGAGAAGGGCGGCAGCGCAGGCGGCACCGTGGTGAAGAAGCTGATTCCCTACGGCGGCTACTACACGAACAAGATTCCGACGCACGATGTCGAGTTGACCGAGACGGGTCCCGGCACGCCGACGGGTGAATACATGCGCCGCTTCTGGCATCCCGTCTGCATGTCGATGGAACTCACCGACACGCCCCGCTTCCTGAAGATCCTCAACGAAGAACTGGTTGCGTTCCGCGACGGCAGTGGCCGTATCGGCCTGTTGCATGCGCATTGCGTGCATCGCGGCGCGTCGCTTGAATACGGTGCGATCCAGGAGCGCGGCATCCAGTGCTGCTATCACGGCATGGTGTTCGACGTCGACGGCACCTGTCTGCATGCGCCGTTTCCGAAGGGCGAAGAGGCGGAAGCCGAGAAGTACGCATGCTCGATCCGTCAGGGCGCTTACAAGGCCATCGAGCGCAACGGCCTCGTGTTCGCCTATATGGGCCCGCCCGAAGAAGAGCCGCCGTTCCCCGAATGGGAAGGCAACTTCACCGTGCTGCCCACTGACGAACTCGTTCCCTACAGCAACTTCCAGCACTGCAACTGGCTGCAGGTCCAGGACAACGCCGCCGACAACTACCACACGGCCGCGCTGCATGCGGGCAGGAACGTCGTGGGCGGCCACTATCAGGGCACGACGTTCGACGAAGTCGGCGCGGCATCGATGGAAGTGCCGCCCGACATGCAGTTCATTCCCGTGCAGCAAGGCCGCAGTCTCGCCTGCGCGGGCGCGCGTCGGGCGGACAAGGATCATCTGTTCGTGCGCGTACAGCATCAGGTGCTGCCGAATCTGAGCCTGCACGCGTACACATCGGAAGACGGTTTGAACAAGAAGCTATTCAGCCGCTTTCATATGATCCGCTGGACGGTGCCCGTCGATGACGAGAACAGCAAGATGATCGGCTGGCGCGTGATGGGGCCGGGCGTCGATACGCGCGGCGTCGGCGACAAGTCGATGGTCGGCTATGAAACCATCGACTTCCTCGAAGGCCAGGTGGCGATGCGCAGGCCCGAGCGCTTCGGCAAGTACAAGCTCGAAGACATGCCGCCCATTCCGCCCAACCATCGCGAGCGCGCGCACTACAAGGACGCGCAGTACGCGCCGGGCGATTACGAAGCGATCATCAGCCAGCGCCCGATCGCCGTGCATTCGCTCGAACATCCGACCAAGTTCGACGCCGGCCTTTATCTGTTCCGCAAGATGCTGCGCGATGCCGTGCGCGGCACGAATCCGGCGGCGTCGCCGGCGGAGTTTGCGCAGTGGCTGCGCGATGTCGGTGCCGCGCCGAACAGCTATTGCTCCGGCAACGTGTTCGAGATTCCCGAGGCCGCGACCGTCGAAGAAGAGGTCGCGCAGCGCCGCCGCATTTCGAAAGCGGTCGTCGCGATTCTCACGCAGAGCGATCACCTGAAGGGCGATGAGCGGGCCGCGTTCGTGCGCGCAAAGATGGATGAGCTGGAGCAGTCGACGCGCTAGCCGACGAGATGCGGCGCCACGCAGCAGCAACGTGGCGCCGCATCTGCCGACAACGCGCGCAATGCAAGTGCAAGGAGACATCAATTGACAGCATTCAATCAGGCAGCGGCGACACTGGAGTTGTTCGTGCGGCAAATCCGCTATGAAGGCCGCAATATCCAGTCGTATGAACTGGTCGATCCCGAAGGCGCGGAACTGCCGCCATTCACGGCGGGCGCGCATATCGACGTGCATCTTGCGAACGGTGTGATCCGACAGTATTCGCTGTGCAATTCACCCGCGGACCGTCATCGTTATGTGGTCGCGGTGCTGCGTGACGAGAAGGGACGCGGCGGATCGAAGGCCGTTCATGAACAGTTGCACGTGCAGGGCCGCGTGCGCGTGAGCGTGCCGCGCAACAACTTCGAAATCGCACAAGGCGCGCGCAAGGTGATTCTGATCGCGGGTGGGATCGGTGTGACACCGCTCAAGTCGATGGCGCATCAGCTTGCAAATACGGATAACGTGGAATACGAGTTGCACTACTGCGCGCGCGATGCGCAATGCGCGGCGTTCACGGAAGAATTACAGGCTTTCGTCGAACGGGAGCGGCTGCATTTTCACTTCGACGGCGGCGACCCGTCTCGCGGCCTCGATATCGCGGCGCTCTTGCGCGACGAGGCGCAAGACGGCACACATGTCTACTATTGCGGTCCCGCGGGCTTCATGCGCGCCTGCGCCGACGCGTCCGGGCACTGGCCGAAGGATGCTGTGCATTGCGAGCATTTCAAGGCGCCGGAGCGCGCGATCACGCCTGCTGATCGAAAGCCGGGCGAATTCACCGTCGAGATCGCGAGCACGGGTCAACGTCTGCCCGTTCCCATCGACAAGAGCATTGCCGATGTGCTCAAGGCAGCGGGCATTGGCGTGCAGACATCGTGTGAAGCCGGCTTGTGCGCGACGTGCAAGGTGCGTTATCTGAGCGGTGAAGTCGAGCATCAGGACTGCATTCTCGATGCCGCCGACCAGCAGAACTTCCTGACGTTGTGCGTCTCGCGCGCGAAAAGCGAACTGCTGGTGCTGGATCTTTAAACATAAAAAGCCCGCGCACGTGTACCGTGCGCGGGCCTCACTTCATCGAGAGTGATCAGGCTTTCGACAACTCGCCATCCGTGAGACGCCACAGGTCGCGCGGATTGTCATGCTTCAACGCTTCAGGCAGCAGATCGTCCGGGAAACCCTGATAGCACACAGGCCGCAGAAAGCGCTCGATCGACGTCATGCCGACCGACGTAAAGCGGCTGTCAGACGTTGCCGGGAACGGACCACCGTGAATCGACGCATATGACACTTCCTGCGGATGCGCAAACGCATTGATCACGATGCGTCCCGTACGTCGTTCGAGCACGGGCAACAGGCGCGCGGCGAGCGCGTGATCGGCGGAATCGAGTTGCATCGTCGCCGACAACTGGCCGCGGAACTGCTTTGCGATCGCGATCAATTGCTCGACGTCCGATACACGCACGAGCAGCGCAGCCGGACCGAACACTTCTTCCGACAGCGACGCATCGGCAAGCATGCGCGCGCCGTCGACTTCAAGCAGTGCCGCCTGCCCGTCCCATTCACCTTGCGCATCGCCGCCCGCCGCGATGTGTTCCGCGCCGGCGTTTTTGCGCCGCTCCAGATTGTCGCCGTACGACTTCCAGATGCCGGGCGTCAGCATCGTGCGAGCGTGCATGGCTTCGACGCGGGCGATCAGCGCCTGCCGAAGTTCCGTGTAGCCCGGGCCGTCGATCGCAAGCAGAATCGCGGGCTTCAGGCACGCTTGTCCGACGTTGACCAGCATGCGTTCGCCGAAGCCATCGCCGACTGCGCCGCCGCGCGCGGCGAGCGCAGCCGGCAGCACGAAGGTCGGATTGACGCTCGTCATTTCCGTGAACACGGGAATCGGATCGGGACGCTGCTGCGCGCGCCGGAACAGCGCCATGCCGCCGACTTCCGAGCCCGTGAACGTCACGCCCTTGATAAGCGGATGATCGACCAGCGCTTCGCCGATTTCATTGCCGCCGCCGCGCAGCATTGAAAACACGCCTTCGTGCAGGCCCGATGCTTCGACGGCTTGCTGGATCACGCGGCCCATGATTTCGGATGCGCCCGGATGCGCGTTGTGCGCCTTCACGATCACAGGACAGCCGGCCGCCAGCGCGGATGCCGTATCGCCGCCCGCCACCGAATACGAGATCGGAAAGTTGCTCGCACCGAAGATCGCGACGGGGCCGAGCGCGATCTTCTGCATCTGGTGATCCATGCGCGGGCGCGGTTGACGCTCGGGCTGCGCGGGATCGATCGTCGCCTGGCGAAAGCGCCCTTGACGCACCACAGTCGCGAACTGACGGAACTGCGTGGCCGCTTTGGCCGTTTCCGCTTCGAGCTGCGCGGCAGGCAAGCCCGTTTCCAGCGATGTGCGCTGCCCAAGTTCAGGCGCGACGGCATCGAGTCCATCGGCGATGCGTTCGAGAAACGCCGCGCGTTCATCGAGTGACGTGTTGTTGAAACTGTCGAATGCGTCGTCGGCGAGTTGCGCCGCGTGATTCACTTCCGCGACGCCGCCGAATGCAAACTCCGGTTCGATCGCGGCATTCGTTGCGGGGTTCAGTGCCTTCATGGTGCCGGCCGTCGCAGCAACTTCATGCGAGCCGATCAGCAGATTGCCAGTGAGTGTCATACCTGTGCTCCCTTTGCTTCTTTCACTGCGGGCAACGCGGCGATGAGTTCGGCCGTCGTCAGGATTTCATGTGCGAAGGTCGGTCCGTTCAGTTCGTGCGCGGCGCGCATCATCGCTTCCGAGAAAGCGGCCGTGCCGTCGCGCACGAGCGTGACGTGATAACCCAGTTCCATCGCAAAGCGGCTGGTGGATTCAATGCACGTATTGGCGAGCAGGCCGACGGCGATCACGTGCGTGACGCCTTGCTGCTTCAACTGAAAGTCGAGATCGGTGTTGGCGAAGCCGCTTTGCGCCCAGTGCTCCTGCACGATGATGTCGCCATCCTGCGGCACGAAATCGGGATGCCATTCGCCGCCCCACGTTCCCTTTGCAAACGTCTGACGCTGCTGAACCAGACGCTGCGTCGGATTCGGATGATCCCAGTTGTCGTAATCGCCCGGCTGCCAGCGGCGGTGCGGGACGTAGAACACCTGGATACCGGCCTTGCGCGCGGCGGCGACCGTCGCGCGCAGGTTGTCGAGCAGGCGGACGTTGGTGGCGATTTCCTTGATCATCGGAAACAGCTTGCCGCCTTCCGACAGAAAGTCGTTGTACGGATCGACCAGCAACAGGCCGGTGCGCTCCGCGCGATAAACAGTATTGGGCATTTCAGTTCTCCATCGAAAAGGGTGCGTACGAATTCGCGTTCCCCACCCGGCGCCGGCTGCCTTGATCGGACGATGCGTGACGTCTCGCGCATCGCTAACGTGAACGCAGCATATCACTATGAAAATCATAGTGTAAAGTGCGACGTGACTTTGCGGGTCGTTTTGCGATGGCTTCCGATTAGCCCTCAAGGTCCGCCAACAGGCGCGCAGACGGCGTGTGTGTATGCACGCCAATGCCTGTTTGTGTTACTATGAAATTGAGAGTTTCGATGGGGGAAGAATCGTGGCACGTGTCGCAGAGAAGGCTAATACGGTGTGTCCGGTGTCGCGGTCGCTGGATGTCGTCGGCGACCGGTGGTCGATACTCGTCCTGCGGGAGCTGTACATGGGCGCAGCGCGTTTCGAGGAGATACAGATCCAGACGGAAGCGACGCCGCAAATGCTGGCGACGCGTCTGAAGTCGCTCGAAGCGGACGGCATGATCGCGCGCCATCCGTACAGCGAGAAGCCGCTGCGCTACGAGTATCGTCTGACGGAGAAAGGGCGGGCGTTTTATCCCGTGATTCACGCGTTACGCGCGTGGGGTGAAACGTGGTGCAAGGAGAAGCACGAGGACATCGCGGTGCGCTTCGTGCATCGCAAGTGCGGCCACGATGTCGGACTGGCGAACGTGTGTCCGCATTGTGGCGAACACGTCGAGCGAAAGGATCTGGATTCGACGCTGAGTAGCCGCTTCGCCAGCGAGCGCGCCGAGCGGCGCGCCGCGTTCAAGCGGAAGTAGTGCGCGCAGCGTGAAGACGCTGCGCTTCACGCATCAGACGCACTCGGTCTGAACCTCGGTTGACGCCACAGGCGCGGCGGCCTGCGCGACGTTGTTGCGCGTGCGGAAGCTCACCAGCGTGACGAGGCCGAGAATCGCGAGCACGCTGCCGAACCAGAAGTCGACGGGAATACCGGCGTGATCGACGATCGTGCCGCCCACGGACGACCCCACGGCAATCGCCACCTGAATGATGCCGACGAACAGCGCCGAACCCGCTTCGGGCAAATCGGGCGCGGCTTCCTGCATCCATACGCTCACGCACAGCGGAATCGCGCCGAACGCCACGCCCCACGCGAGCACCATACCCGTCACGACGGGCGCCATGTCGTTGAGCAGCGGCATGGTCAGCAACGCGAACATCAGCAGCACGGTCACCGTGGCGAGCGTGCTCTTGAGCCTGCGCGCGACGAACGTCGATACCGCGAAGTTCGAAAAGAAGCCGATGATGCCGAAGCCGAGCAGCACCGCGGTGATGGTCGACGTGCTGAAATGCGCGTTCTGCAGAAACGGCGCGATATACGTGTACGACGAGAAATGCGCGCCGAAAATCAACGCGACCATCAACAGGCTCTTGCGCGGAAACGGACGGCGCACGAGCGTCACGAGATCGGCGAAACGCAAAGCCGCTTTGGAAGGCAGCGACGGCAGCAGCGCAATCTGCGCAATCAGCGCGACGCTCACGAGCACGGCCGTTGCGATGAACGACATGCGCCACGAAGCGAGACTCGCGATGAAGGTGCCGAGCGGCACGCCGATCACCGTCGCGCAGGTGACGCCGGCGAGAATCGTCGCTGTCGCGCGGGGCGCTTCATGTGCTTTCACGAGACGCCCCGCCGCTGCGAGCGCGAGCGTCCAGAAGCCGCCGAGCGCGGCGCCGAGCAGCGCGCGGCCCACGAGCATCATCGGGAAATTCGGCGCGAACGCGGACAGCAGGTTCGACGCGAGCAGCATCACGGTCAGCAGAATCAGAATCAGCCGGCGGTTCACGCGCCCGGCGGCGAGCATCAGGCCCGGCGCGGAGATAGCAGCCATGATGCCGGGAATCGTCACCATGAGGCCGGCTGTGCCCGGCAATACGTCGAAGGTCTGCGCGACTTGCGGCAGGAGACCGACGGGCAAAAATTCCGTCGTCACGAAGGCGAACGCGCCAATCGTTACCGATGCCACCGCGAGCCATGCTCGCAACGGCGAAGACGTCGCGTCGGCGACGTCCAGCGAATTGCTCGTGGCGTTGTTTTCGAAGTTCATGTCTTTATCGCTGATCGATGATGAGTGCATGGCGTGCGGTTCGCACGCTGCACCAATGAGGTGAGCGGGCGACGACACGCGTCGCCGCCAATTGCGCGCACCATATCACCGCTTCTGAAAACAGGCAGACGGATTGCAAATCCCGCGTTGGGCGCGTGGTTTCAGGCGTTGCCACGCCTTGTCCCGGTGCATCGCAGGATTTTGCCGTTGCAGAGTTAGCGCAGCCTTAGCGCGGCGGTCGTCCGTGAGCCGATAAGAAAAACAGATTGGATCGCGCCAAATTGGCAATCGTGTCAGTCCCTTACGTTGGCTATCCTGAGCGTGCAACTGGTTGCGTGTTCTGCTAGCGGCGCATCGCGCGAGCGCCGCATTCCGATGACAACAGGAGACAGAGATGCGTGTGATCTGCAACGCAGGATCGCTTGCGTGCGCTTTGCCGACAGCGGCGAGCGCAGGGCGTGTGACAGAACGTGTGCAACATGACCTCATGCGCCGCCTGCTGGCCGCGTTCACCTTGCTCGTGTCGCTGCTGACGGCAATGGCCTGGCCGTCCGGCGCGCATGCGGCGGCGGGCCTCGCCAACCTGCCCGCCGTGATGCCCGCGATGAACTGCGCAGCCGTCGCAGGACTCGACCTGAGCGGCGTGACGGACGGCACGGTCACGATCACCTCGGCTGTCGTGCTGGCGGCGGGAACGGCCGTCGGCCAGCGCACGCTGCCCGCGCCTGTGTGCGACGTGAAGGGCACGATCGGACCGGGTGCATCGCTATTCGAATTGCAACTGCCGACGCAAGGCTGGACCCAGCGCTATCTGCAAACGGGCTGCGGCGGGCTTTGTGGAAACCTGTCGGTCAACGCACCGATGGCCTCGACCTGCGTGCCCGTCACCAACGGACAGATCGCGATGGCCGCGACCGACATGGGCCACGAAGGCGGCAATGACGGTTCATGGGCGCTCGACCCGAAGGCGAAGCTCGACTTCGCGTATCGCGCGGAGCACGCGACGGCGCAAGTGGCGAAGGCGATCATCAACAAGTTCTACGCGCGGCCCGCGAAGTACGCGTACTTCGACGGTTGCTCCGACGGCGGGCGCGAAGCGCTGATGGAAGCGCAGCGCTTTCCCGACGACTTCGACGGCATTGCAGCAGGCGCGCCCGCCAATGATCTGATCGTGCAGAACACCTTCCATCACGGCTGGGCAGCCGCCGCGAACATCGATCCGAAGACGGGCAAATACATTCTGCTCGCGGACAAGCTGCCGCTCGTCCATGCCGCCGTAATGAAGGCGTGCGACGGTATCGACGGCGTGACGGATGGCGTGATCGATCGTCCACAGGCTTGCCGTTTCGATCCCGCGACACTGGTGTGCGCGAAAGGGCAGGCGGCGGCGACGTGCCTGTCGGCGGCCGAGGCGACGGTGGTGCGCAAGATTCACGACGGCGCCACCGATACGAGCGGCGCGCGTCTGGAGCCGTTCGTCTCGCGCGAATGGGGCTCGGAGCTGAACTGGAGTCTCTTCGTACCCGCAACGGATGCAGGGCCGAGCGGCAGCATCAACTTCGTGATGCCGTTCCTGCGCTACCTCGACTACTTCAATGGATCGAATGCATCGGCGAGCTTTAGCGATCTGAAGTTCACGATCGACGCGTTCCTGAAGACCGTGCCGACCTCGAAGTACCTCGCGGCCACCGACCCCGACCTGCATCCGTTCGAACGGCGCGGCGGCAAGCTGCTGTTGTGGCATGGCCTCGAAGATCAGCACATCTCTCCGCGCTCGACGATCGAGTACTACACCGCGATGAAGAACGTGATGGGCAGCGAGCGCGTCGACGCCTTCGCGAAGCTCTATCTGTTCCCGGGCGTCGCGCATTGCGGCGGCGGGGAAGGGCCGAACACGTTCGATATCCTCACGCCCCTGATGTCATGGACGGAGACGGGCGCGAAGCCAGGCAAGATCGTCACGTCGATCATCGATTCGACGGGGCAAACCACGCGCACACGCCCGGTATTCCCATATCCGGCCGTGGCGCGCTACACCGGCTCGGGCAGCACCGACGACGCGTCTAACTTCGTGTCGGCGCAAGGCGACACGCGTGTCGATCTGAACTGGATGGGAGAGTGGCTCTACTCGCCGGGTTATGAGGCATGGTGCCAGGCGCAGGGCTCGCAACTGAACTGCACGGGCGGCAACAACTGGAGCAGCTATCGGAAGACGGCCAACGGGTTCTAGGAATGACCGCGCGCCGTCTTTTCATGACGGACGGCGCGCGGTTCATGAACCTTCAGGTGGTTGCAACGAGAAACGCTTCACCCGTCGATGGCCTTAGTCCATCGGACCGGCCCGCAAAATAGCGCTCGACGAGATCGGCCGTCGACACGTGCTTGACGCCCTTGAAACCCGCTTCACGCGCCAGCGTGAGCATCTCGACTGGCTTGAAGAAACTGACGAACGGCGTGCCCGCTGCCCGCGCGCGCTCGTAGACGAACTCATGCTGCGCGCGCTCGGCGGGATCGATCAGTTCGAGCGGCAGAAGAAACGTCATTGCCAGCGTCGAGCCTGGCGCGAGTTTCGCGATCTGGCGCAGCGTCGCCAGATTCGCCTCGCGTGTCAGGTACATCGAAACACCCGTCGATGCGATCACGGCGGGCGCGCTCGCATCAAAACCCGCGTCCGCAATCTGTTCCCACCACGATTGACCGGCTTCGAAATCGACGGGTACGAGCCGCAGGCAGTCGGGAATGCCGTAATCCAGTTCGAGCAGGCGCTCGCGTTTCCACGACGTCGCGCCCGGCCGATCCACTTCGAAGACGCGCAGCCGTGACGCGATGCGCGGCTTGCGCTGGGCGAACGTATCGAGACCCGCGCCGAGGATCACGTACTGGCCGACGCCGCGATCCGCCTGCTCCACAACCAGGTCTTCGATAAAACGCGCGCGGCCCACGATCGACGCGCGATAGCCGCGCGTTCCCTGCGCATCCATATCGGGACGTTCGCGCCAGCTTGCGTCGGGCGCGGCGAGCCGCAGACCGACTTCGTCGTCGAGCACATGCGGCGGCGCGTCGACCTGAACATGCATCGCGCGCCAAAGCGCGACGCGTACGGCAGTGCTGTCCGCTGCGACAGTTTGTTTTTCTTCCATGATGCCTCCCTCGGAAATCGAACACCAACGGCCAGAATCTAAACCGTTGGCGCAGATGCCTGTCAACACTTGCGCGATACAGCCGGATGCTTATCGCATACGCGGCACGCGATGCACGGCCCGAATCGTAAGCACTCCCGGCGTTTTGCGCGCAAGCACTGTTGCGTTGCAAGCGGGATGCCAGGCCCGTGCAGACGAGGGCAGGGCGCGGCGCTATACTGTGGACCCATTTACACACTATAAGTAGCCGGCGTGGCGGTGCGTCGAGACGCGCGACAGCATCAACCCTGCGGCAACGACATAAGAAATTGGCAGATCACGATCTGAAGCGGCTGAAAATCGACCGGCCAGCCGTCGCCACGGGTGGCCGCCGGCGCAACTGGATCGGCTACGGGGTCGTCGCGCTGATCCTCGTCGTCGCGCTCGTCGTCGGCCTCAGGCTGGCGGGTCCGCAGACCGTCGAGACGACGACCGTGGTGTCGGCTTATCCGTCGCAAACCTACACGCTGCTCAATGCAACGGGCTATGTCGTGCCGCAACGCAAGGCGGCCGTCTCTTCGAAAGCGCAGGGGCGCCTCGAATGGCTCGGCGTGCTGGAAGGCACGCGCGTCAAGAAAGACGAGATCATCGCGCGAATTGAAAGCAACGACGTCGAGGCGTCGCTTGCGCAGGCGAAGGCGCAGATCAAGGTCGCGCAGGCGAACCTCGCGCTGCAGCAGGCCGAGTTGAAGAACGCCGAGGTCAATCTGCGTCGTTCGAAAATCCTGGCGCCGAACGGCGCGATCCCCGCCACCCAATACGACGCCGACGTCGCGCGCTACGACAAGGCGGTGGCATCGATCGACAATAGCCGCGCCGCAATCGTGGCCGCGCAGGCGAACGCACAGGCCGCGCAGGTCGCCGTCGATCAGACCGTGATCCGCTCGCCGTTCGACGGCGTGGTGATCGAAAAGCACGCGAACGTCGGCGACAACATCACGCCGTTTTCGCAGGCCTCGGACAGCAAGGGCGCCGTCGTGACGATCGCCGACATGGACACGCTCGAAGTCGAAGCCGACGTCGCCGAATCGAATATCGGCAAGATCGCCGTGAACGCGCCTTGCGAGATCCAGCTCGACGCGTTGCCGGACATGCGCCTCGCGGGCAGCGTGTCGCGCATCGTGCCGACCGTCGACCGTTCGAAAGCGACGGTGCTCGTCAAGGTGCGCTTTGTCGATCGCGACGCGCGCGTGCTGCCCGACATGAGCGCGAAGATCGCGTTTCTGTCGAAGCCGGTGCCGCCCGAAGACCGCAAGCCCGTGGTCGCGGCGCAGCCGGCTGCCATCGTCGAGCGCGATGGCCGCAAGGTGGCGTTCGTCGTCAAGGACGACAGCGTGCGCGAAGTGCCCGTCACGACGGGCGCGACGCTCGGCGAACTGGTGGAAGTGAGCGGCGTGCGACCCGGCGACGTACTGGTGCGCGCGCCGAACGAGCACATCAAGGACGGCGCCAAAGTCACCGTGGCGAAGAAACAGTGAGCGAGCCGATCAACGCAACGCCGCCGCTCGTCGATATCCGGCATCTCGTCAAATCGTACCGGCGCGGCGTGCAGACCGTGCCTGTGCTATCCGACATCACGCTGGCGATCGGCGAAGGCGACTTCATCGCGCTGATGGGGCCATCGGGCTCGGGCAAGAGCACGCTGCTCAATCTGATTGCGGGCATCGACCGGCCGGACGGCGGCGAGTTGCGCGTCGGCGGGCTGGACATCACGCGGCTCAACGAATCCGCGCTCGCGCAATGGCGCGCGGCGCACGTCGGCTTCATCTTCCAGTTCTACAACCTGATGCCCGTGCTGACGGCGTTCGAGAATATCGAGCTACCGCTGATGCTCACGCGCCTGACGCGCAAGGAGCGCCGCGAGCGCGTCGCGCTCGTGCTCGACATGGTGAATCTGGGCAATCGCGCGCATCATTACCCGTCTGAGCTGTCGGGCGGGCAACAGCAGCGCGTCGCGATTGCGCGCGCGCTGATCACCGACCCGACGCTGATCGTCGCCGACGAACCGACGGGCGACCTGGACCGCGCATCCGCCGAAGAAGTGCTCGCGATGCTGCAGCGCCTGAACCGCGAACTGGGCAAGACGATCATCATGGTCACGCACGACGCGCACGCGGCGGGCGCGGCGAGAGCGCTCGTGCATCTGGAGAAGGGAGAGCTGATCGATGGCACGGCTCGCTGAAGCGATCGCGGCAGTATCGGAGATCATGCCGCCATGTACCTGCTGAAGCTGATCACGCGTAACGCGCTGCGGCACAAGCTGCGCACGACGCTGACCGTGCTCGGCCTGATGATTGCCGTGCTCGCGTTCGGGCTGCTGCATACCGTGATCGACGCGTGGTATGCGGGCGCGGCGGCCGCATCGAATGCGCGGCTCGTGACGCGCAACGCGATCTCGCTGACGTTCCCGCTGCCACTCAGCTACGAGAACCGTATTCGCGGCGTGGACGGTGTGACATTGGTGGCGCGCTCGAACTGGTTCGGCGGCGTTTACCGCGACCCGAAGAATTTTTTCGCGCAGTTCGCCGTGTCGGACAACTATCTCGACCTTTACCCTGAGTTCATTCTGCCCGCGCAGCAGCGCTCGGATTACGAGCGCGATCGCAAGGGCTGCCTGATCGGCAGGCAGCTTGCGACCGCGTATGGCTTCAAGGTCGGCGATGTGATCCCTATCAAGGGGACGATCTATCCGGGCACGTGGGAATTCGTCGTGCGCGGCATTCTGGATGGCCGCGACGAATCGACGATCACGCGCCAGATGATCTTTCACTGGGACTATCTGAACGAATCCGTGCGCAAGATGCCGGGGCGGCGCGCGGATCAGGTCGGCGTGTACGTGGTCGGCATCGACAATCCTGACGATGCCGCCGCGATTTCCCGCAACGTCGACAACGTGTTCAAGAACTCGCTCGCCGAAACGCTGACGGAAACCGAGCAGGCGTTTCAACTCGGTTTCGTCGCGATGTCGAATCAGATCATTGCGGCGATCCGGCTCGTGTCGTACGTGGTGATCGTGATCATCATGGCTGTGATGGCGAATGCGATGGCGATGAGCGCGCGCGAGCGCACCACCGAATACGCGACGCTCAAGGCGCTCGGCTTCGGGCCAGGTTTTCTCGCGCTGCTGATGTTCGGCGAGTCGCTGACCATCTGCACGGTCGGCGCGGGCCTCGGCATGCTCGCGACACCACCCGCCGCGAGCTTCTTCAAGCAGGCGACGGGCGGCGTGTTCCCGGTGTTCACAGTGTCGCGCGAAACGATGCTGCAGCAGGCCGCGTGCGCGCTCGTCGTCGGGCTGGCTGCTGCCATCATTCCGGCGCTGCAGGCGGCGCGCGTGCGGATCGTCGAAGGCCTGCGGGCGATCGGCTGAGATCAACGCTAAAGGCAAGCACAACGTGGCCATTCCGCTTTCGTACATCGCCCGCAATCTGTGGACGCGCCGTCTGACCACAGCGCTGACGGCGGGCGGCCTCGCGCTCGTGGTGTTCGTGTTCGCGACGGTGCTGATGCTCGACGCGGGCCTCAAAAAAACGCTCGTGTCGACGGGCGAAGCGGACAACGTCGTTGTGATTCGCAAGGGCGCGGAAACGGAGGTGCAGAGCGCGATCGACCGCGGCCAGGCGAACGTGATCGAGATGCATCCGGCCGTGGAGATGGGTAGCGATGGCAAGCGGATGGCGTCGAAAGAATCCGTCGTGCTGATTTCGCTGCTGAAGCTCGGCACGGGCAAGCCGTCGAACGTGGTGATACGCGGCGTCTCGCCTGCTGCGATGAGCTTGCGGCCGCAGGTGAAGCTCGCGTCGGGGCGCATGTTTGCGCCGGGGTCGTCGGAGATCATCGTGGGCAGCAGTATCGCGAAGGGTTTCAGCGGCACGCAACTCGGCGAGCATTTGCGTTTCGCGCAGCGCGACTGGACGGTGGTCGGCACCTTCGATGCGGGCGGCAGCGGCTTCGATTCGGAAATCTGGGGCGACGTCGATCAGCTGATGCAAGCGTTCCGGCGCACGAGTTATTCGTCGATGGTGGTGCGGATCGCGGAGTCCGATCAGTTCGAGCGCTTCAGGGCCGATATCGATGTCGATCCGCGTCTTGCGGAGGAGGCGAAGCGCGAGCAGACGTTCTATAGCGACCAGTCGAAGGCGCTGTCGACGTTTCTCAACATCCTTGGCTTTACGCTGTCGACGATCTTTTCGATTGCCGCGATGATTGGCGCGATGATCACGATGTACGCGTCCGTCGCCAATCGCGTCGCCGAAATCGGCACGCTGCGCGCGCTCGGGTTTCAGCGGGCGAACGTGCTGGCCGCGTTTTTGATCGAGGCGGTGTTGCTGGGGCTCGTCGGAGGGTTGGCGGGGTTGGGATGCGCAGCCTTCATGCAATTTGCGTCGTTTTCCACGACGAATTTTCAGACCTTTGCGGACCTGTCGTTCCGGTTCATCCTCACGCCGGCGATTGTTTTGAAGACGCTGGCGTTTTCGATGACGATGGGGCTCGTCGGCGGCTTTTTGCCCGCGATGCGGGCGGCGCGCATGAATATCGTTGATGCGTTGCGTGCGCGGTGAGTTTGCTGCGTGCAGCCGACGGGTTTTGTCGTTAGTTTGGCTTGTGCGTTTGCTGTTCGATCTCGGCGCGTAGGCGGTCTTCCTGCTCGCGCAGTTCGGGGGTGAACTCGTCGCCGAAATCTTCGGCTGAGAAGACCTGACGGATCTCGATTTCGGAATCGCCTTCCATCGGGTTCGGGCAGCGCCGGACCCATTCGACAGCTTCTTCCATCGATTTCACCTGCCAGAGCCAGAAGCCGGCGATCAATTCTTTTGTTTCTGCGAACGGGCCGTCGATTACGGTTCGGTTTGCGCCGGAGAAGCGTATACGCTTGCCGCGAGAGCTTGGGTGTAGGCCTTCGCCTGCCTGCATGATGCCCGCCTTCACGAGTTCTTCGTTGTATTGGCCCATTGCTGTCAGTAGCTCGGTGGTGGGCATCTTGCCGGCTTCTGAGTCGCTCGTTGCTTTTACGATTACCATGACTCGCATGTTTTTTCTCCTGGCTGACCTGGTTGGAACCGCGGAATGGCGGGTTTCATTTTGACGACGATTGAGGGTGGGGGGAATCGACAACATGGTCTGGTTTTTTTTGCCTTTGCGCTGGCAGCCGGGTTTTGCTTTCTTGGCGCGGGCGGTTTGGTTTGCTTGTGTTTGTGCTGGCATCCGCGTTTTGTTAGCGTGCTTCAAGCGTCGCCCCTGTGCGGGGCGGCACCTACTTTTCTTTGCCGCCGCAAAGAAAAGTAGGCAAAAGAAAGCGGCTAACACCGCCAGTTCTAGTGTTTGCCTGAGGGCCCCCAACGGGTCTTACGCTTCACACGGCAATCACGTGACCCATGTTCGTTGCCAGCGCTCTGAATTGACGCCTCACCTGCTTCACGCGTCCGCGTCGCAGCACGCCGTGCCAGATATTCCACGGCCGCCCAGGTGGCAAACTGTGTGTAGGCCGTAGCACCTCACACGCCTCACTTCGGACGATAGCGCATGCGTCCCACTCTGCAAGAGCGCTACCCTGTACGACGCGACAACCTACACACAGTTTGCCACCTGGGCGGCACATACCATTCGCTGCCGTGAGCCCATGTACGGGTGTTTGAAGCGGGTGAGACGCACATTCAAAGCGTTGGCAACGCACGCAAACAGAAAGGCTGCCGTATGAAGTGTAAGACCCTTTGGGGTCCCTCAGGCAAACACAAGAACTGGCGGTGTTAGCCGCTTTCTTTTGCCTACTTTTCTTTGCGGCGGCAAAGAAAAGTAGGTGCCGCCCCGCACAGGGGCGACGCTTGAAGCACGCTAACAAAACGCGGATGCCAGCACAAAGGCCGAAACACCGAACGGCGACGCGTGAACGGCAAACACCATAACGCGGATGCCAGCGAAAGAACCAACAAACCGAAACACCCGCGCCGCAAAGCCGCAAACGCGAATGCCACCGCAAAGGCCAAAACCCCAAACAGCGTCGCAGACAAACCCCTACCCCTTGCGTTGCAAATCCGCCGACTCCCGAATCACCCCAATCAACGCCCGCAACCCGGCGGGCACATGCCTCCTCCCAGGATAATAGAGACACAACCCATCCAGCGGCGGCGTCCAATCCTCAAGCACACGAACCAGCGTCCCCGCCTGGAGATCCTCAGCCACCGTCCACTCAGACAAGTAAGTAAGCCCAACCCCAGCCCGCGCAGCGCTCAACATCAGCCCGGATTCATCGAGCGTCAGCGCCCCCTTGCCATCGATCCGCACCGTCTCCCCATGCCGCTCGAACTCCCACTGATAGATCGTGCCACTCGGCATACGAGTCCGAATACAACGATGCTGACTCAACTCGTCAGGCGTACGCGGCGGCCGATGCCGTGCAAAATACGCCGGACTCCCGACCACAGCAAACCGCTGCTTATCCCCGAACGGTACAGCAATCATGTCCTGCGGCACCGTCTCCGCAAGCCGAATCCCGGCATCGAACCCTTCAACCACGATATCGATCAGCCGCCCCTCGGTCACGATATCGAGCTTCATCTCCGGATAGCGCGCAAGGAACGCAATGAAAACAGGCATCGCCTGATGCGCCGCCCCCACGGCCGTGTTGATGCGCAACGTGCCGCTCGGCGTGTCGCGAAAGCTGCCCGCCTGCTCCAGCGCGACGCGGATCGTCGACAGCGCGGGCGCCACGCTGTCGACAAACTGCGCGCCCGCTTCCGACAACGACACGCTGCGCGTCGTGCGATTGAAGAGCCGCACGCCGATGCGCGCTTCGAGCGCCGCCACGGAATGACTCAACGCCGAGGTCGAGACGCCCATTTCGTTCGCGGCGGCGCGGAAGCTCCGGTGACGCGCAACAGCCAGCACCGCTTCGAGTTCGCTCAGGCCGGTGGTCTTCATTATCCTGTTTTGCTCAATAGGTCATGTCCGATTGTACGACTAGTCGCGTCAATCAGGTGCCGCTATCTTTATGGCACTGAAGGCAAGTCACGGGATACGCAGATGCACACAATCGACACGATCTATATCGACGGCGCGTTCGTCACGCCGCACGGCGACGAATGGTTCGACCTTTTCAACCCCGCGACCGAGCGCGTGATCGGCCGCGTGCGTCTCGCCGACGCAAAGGATGCGCGCGATGCAATCGCGGCGGCAAAGCGCGCGTTTCCGGCGTTTTCGCGCACCAGCAAGCGCGCGCGCATCGACATGCTCAAGCGCATGCATGCCGCCGTCGTCGCGAAAGAGGACGAGCTTTACGAGGCGATCGTCGAGGAATACGGCGCGCCTGTGTCGCGCGGCCGCTGGATGGCGCAGCACGCGAGCAACGTGCTGATCGAAGCGGCGAAGGTGCTGGAACAGTACGAGTTCACGCGCCGCGCCGGCACGGCGGAAGTCGCGATGCAGCCGCTCGGCGTCGCGGGGCTGATCACGCCTTGGAACAGCAACGCGGGCTTCATCTGCGGCAAGCTTGCGGCCGCGCTGGCGGCGGGCTGCACAACTGTCATCAAGCCGAGCGAAATGAGCGCGCTGCAGACGCAGATCGTCACGCAGGCGCTCCACGAAGCGGACTTGCCGCCGGGCGTGTTCAACATCGTGACGGGACGCGGCGATTCCGTCGGCGCGCAGATCAGCTCGCATCCGGATGTCGCGAAGATTTCGTTCACGGGATCGACGGCCGTCGGCAAGACGATTCTGCGCACGGGCGCCGATACGCTCAAGCGCGTCACGCTTGAGCTGGGCGGCAAGTCGCCCACCATCGTGCTCGACGACGCGGACTTCGAGCAGGTCGTGCCGCTCGCGATCAACGCGGGCTTCATGAACAGCGGGCAGGCCTGCATCGCGGGTACGCGTATTCTGGTGCCACGCCAGCGGCTCGCGGAGTTCGAGGCGCGCGTGCGCGACGAAGTGGCGTTGACGCAATCGGGTGATCCGCGCGATCCGCGCACGACCGTCGGTCCGATGGTCAGCCAGAAACAGTGGGAGCGCGTGCAGCGCTATATCGGCATCGGCATCGACGAAGGCGCGCGGCTGATCGCGGGCGGAGAAGGGCGTCCCGATGGTCTCGATGCCGGCTGGTTCGTGCGGCCGACCGTCTTCAGCGACGTGACCAACGACATGGCGATCGCGCGCGAGGAAATCTTCGGGCCGGTGCTGTCGATCATCGCGTACAACGACACCGAAGAAGCAATCAAGATCGCCAACGATACCAACTACGGCTTGCAGGCGTACGTGTTCGGGCAGGACAAGACGCGCGCGCACGAAGTGGCGTCGCGCATCGAGGCGGGACGTGTGCTCGTCAACACGCTGGCGCATGAGCCGGCTGCACCGTTTGGCGGATTCAAGCAGTCGGGTATTGGACGCGAGTACGGCACATACGGCATCGAAGCGTTTCTTGAGCCGAAGGCGTTGCTCGGCGTGCTGTGAGCGTGTCGTGACGCGTTGAGCGTGGCGGTGAAGGACAGGGTGTCTTTCACCGCCTTTCTTTTTCTGGCTCGTGTTAGCGAAGGACGATCGCCATGCGCCGAGCACGGACGGAGCACGCCGCCCGTTGACGCGCACAATCGAGCCAGCACGCATGTGATACGCGAAAGTCTGCGTAAGCGAGCCCTTTGTGGCGAGCCTCCCAACGCGTGGAGCGCGTTGTTATCGTTTCGGCATCTTCATTACTGCAACGGCAGCCGCCGTTCTGCCGATCGCCATGATCTCGCTCAAACGCATCTCTCTTCTCGCCGCGCTCGTCGCGTTGACGTCCGCCGCTCATGCACAAGTGCCGCCTTCGTCCGATCTTCCGCCGTCGCACGACGGCTCTGCACACGACGGTCCGCCGCCGCATGGTCCGGGCTTCGCGGCCATCAACGATCTCGAGCATCTGCAGCGTCTCTACGACATAAGCGGACGCGACGCCGACATGAACGCGGTCTATCACGACGTGCTGTCGAAGACGCACGATCCGGCGCTGCGTCACTACGTTTATGTCGCGTTGGCTCGCAACCAGTTGAAGCCCGCCAACGTCGATCAGGCGATCGACACGATCCGCAAGAGCCTCGACGAAGATATCGACACGCTCGACAAGCAAGCTGCGCTGCGGCCGAAGCGCTGACATCTGTCCCCGCTCGCTGCCCGCATCACGCGAGCAGCGAGATCAATCCTCCGATCGTCAGCCCCGCGGCGAGCCACTTGCCTGCGGTGTAGAAGCTGTTCCGCTCGTCCTGCGGCTGGTCCGGCCGCTCCAGTCCCAATGCGCCATAGGCGAATGCCTTCACCGGCGAGACGTTGGCGGGGCTTGCTTCTGTGCCACCAGTAACATCGTCTGTTGCGCTGGGATCGGCGATGTCGCTGTCAGTCACGGCGGAGTCCGGCGTGTCGGTGTCCGTATCCGTGTCAGTGCCTGCGTCAGTCGATGCCGTCGCCGTCTGCACATTCGCCTGATCCGTAGTCTGCGCACGCGAAGCCGCCGCCGCGCCTTCGGGCGAAATGCTGACTGTGACGCCCGGCTGCGCGGGCTTCGTCGCAGCGTCCTGCTTCCCTTCGTTTTGCGCAGCGCCGATCACGTTGTTCGCCGCGGACTGCGCGGCTTGCGCCGATGCTTCGCCGGACACGGAAGCGCGATTCGTCGATGGCGTTGTCGCCGTCCCATATCCGACACTGCTTACCATTGCACGCCTCCTTCAGTCGCGAATTCCAGTTGCACTGATGGCGGTAACGTCCAGTTGCGCGCGCAACTTGAGGCCTCGTAAGGCCCGGTAAGCAAACCGGGCATGCGTCATGCGGCGATATACACCCACGCATCGATGCCGGACTTCAGCGTGACGTGTACGCGCTTGTAGTCCGACACCTCGTATTCGTCGGCGGCGAGTAGTTCCTGATGGGTGATTTCGAAGACCGTGCCCGCCACTTCGTCGGCCGGATTGGCGCTCGGGCGCACCACGGGATGGTGAGTCTTGCCGCTGATTTCCACGACCTTCGGATCGCCGATGGCAAGCAGCGTCTGCGCATAGCCAGGCAGCGCATCGGGACGGCCGGCGAGTTCGCGGCCGAAGCTGGAGATCTGTACGTTGCGATCCTGCAGCGTGCCGTACGAGAAGAGATAAACGATGTCAGGCGTGTTCAAGTGGCGCTCCTCGATTCGATTCGAAAGAGGAAGTCTACCGTCACGGCTCGACACGCGCCTGCGACCGTCGCGGCGACCCTTCGGAAAATCCAAGGAGGGAAAAATCGTCGTCAACTATCATGCGCGCGACGAATACGCCGTGTCGGTTGGCTATCGGTCGGAGGTTGTGTTCAGCGAAAAGCTGGATCTGGGCGGTTGCTTCTCTACTACGCGCCATCGGGCCCGACGCTGTAGATGCAACAAACGATCTCGAACGTTGTGGCGTTCGAGATCGTTTGTTTTAACGTTTCGTTTCTTCGCTGTTGCCGCTTTCGACGCGCTGCCTATTGCGACGCGCTGCCGTCGGCGGAAGGCGCTGCAATCATCGCGACGCCGCAGAACCAGCCATCGGATGCAGGCTCACGCGCTTGCCATTGCGCGCGTTTGCCCAGCACGTTATCGCATTGCGCGGGCGGCACGAGGTCTTGCGTCGTGGCCGTGCATTGCTGGACGTCGCGGCTGAACGCCTGCGAATCGAATGCCTTCGGCTTGTCGGCGGGCTTGCTCACGGCGGCCAGATCCGTGTCGACGGGCCGCGGCGCGCGCGGTTCGTCCGGCGATGGCGTGTGCAACTGCTCGCGGATCTCTTCGATACGCGTCGTGTACCAGTCGGTCAGACACGCGACATCCCTGCAGTTTTCTTCGCGCCATGCCCATTTGCTGTCGCTCTCTTTTCTGTACGCGCGACGATCGGCGGCTTGTCGCTGGGCGAGCTTGAACAGCTTGCCCAGTTCGTCGTCCGCTCTGGACAGACCATCGTCGTGGCAGATCAGCGTCTCGGCCGGCGAATGCGCCTTCGCGCAGTTGAAGCTGGTGGCATGCGCGCTGGTCATCGCAAGCAGGCCGAGCGCGGCTACGGTGGATCGGTTGAGCTTCATCGGAATGTAGATGGCTAGTGACACACGACAACGCAAGTGACGGCGCTGATGCCCGCCGCCGCGCCGACCAGGCCGCCGAGCATGAAGGTCTGAAGCGACGTCGCGCATCCTTGCAGACACAGGATGACCGCGAGCAGGATGGAAGCAGTGGTAAAGCGCATTGGCCCCTCGATGCAGATAGTCTCGATCCGCAAGCATAGGTGCCGTGCGCGCGCGCATTCAGGCGAGCAACGGGCGATAAAGCCGATTGCTTACGAGAAGTTGCGCACCCGTCAGGATGTGGAAGAGATAGCGCGCTGAGCAAGCGCGAAGCATGCACAAACGTTCAAGACTGAGCGCCGCCGTGCGCGATACGCTGGATTCCGTACGGTAGATCCGGGTATTCAGCGCGAGGGCGACATGACGACTTCCACCACGGCAACCACGTTAACCAGGCCTCAGGTGCTTCCTCAGATTCGCGAAGCGGTTTATCCGGGCGATACCGCGCCGCTCGTCGAGATCGTTCGTGAATACGTGAGATGGCTCGATATGGACCTGTCGTATCGCGGCTTCGAAGAAGAGATGCAGTCGTTCGAGCAAACGTATACGTTGCCTTCTGGCATGTTCCTGATTGCGGAAACCACGGCGGAGATAGCGGGCTGCGTGGGGCTGTTGCGCCATTCGGATGAGGTCGCCGAAGTGAAGCGCCTTTACGTGCGCTCCGCATACCGTGGGCTTGCGCTTGGGGAGACGCTCATGCATGCGTTGATCGACAAGGCAAAGTCGCTGGGCTACGCAAAGCTCGTGTTAGATTCCGTACCTCAAACGGCTTTCGCGCAACGACTCTACGAGCGTTTGGGTTTTACCGAAACGTCTCCGTACTATGCGAATCCCGTTCCCGGTACGCGCTTTCTCGAACTCGTGCTCTGAGGCGCAAGAGGGCGCGCGCCACGAACGTTCATTACGCACGCTTGCAAGGAGCCTATGTCGTCGGCCAACTCACTGCTTCTTTATGTGGACGCGCAATTCGCGAGTCCGTATGCGATGTCGGTTTTCGTCGCGCTTCACGAAAAGCATCTGACTTTCGACATGCGCACCGTCGATCTGGGCCGTCATGCGAACAACGAGCCGGATTACGCCGCGACTTCCGTCACGCAGCGTGTGCCGACGCTGGTTCACGATGGGTTTGCGGTGTCCGAGTCGTCGGCGATCACCGAGTACATCGACGACGCTTTCGAAGGCACGCCGCTTTATCCGGTGGATAGAAAACAGCGCGCGCGGGCGCGCCAGATTCAGGCATGGCTGCGCAGCGACCTGATGCCGATTCGCAGCGAGCGGCCGACAGAAGTGGTGTTCTACGGCGCGCAAGGCGGGGCGCTCTCCGCCGTCGCGCGCAAGTCGGCCGACAAGCTCTTCGCGGCTTGCGATGCATGGCTCGCGCCAGGCGCACAGTCTCTGTTCGATGAATGGTGCATTGCCGATGTCGACCTCGCGTTGATGCTCAATCGCCTCGTGCTGAACGGCGACGACGTGCCGAAACATCTCGCCGATTACGCGCGACATCAATGGCAAAGGCCGTCCGTGCAACGCTGGGTCCAGTTGCAGCGGCCACCCCTTTAACGCGTGGGCTGCGATTTGTTTCCCACATAAAGGGAGTAAACGGTTGCATTCGCAACATAAGTTGCATTGAATGCAAGCTGCCCGCACCGCGAACGTCAAATGTGAAACAAAACAGGCCGGCTGGCATTGACTGCCTGACTGTGAGAATTGATGTGAAGTATTAACCTCAGGCGTTTGCTGCCGTTATACATCGGCAGAGTGACCGAACTGGCCTGAGTGAATAATGCTTTTCTCCCCGACGGAACAGACGTCCGACGCCGGATTTAGAAGCCGGTTTCACCGACGTTCGCTGGAACATCAGCGACCCCTTTCGACCGTGACGATGGCGTTTACCGTCGTCGCGTACATCGCCTTCGCTTTCGCGCGCAGCCTCGACGCGGGACCAGCCGTGCCGCTCGTATGGCGGCTCGCGTGCGCGATCGTGCTCGCGTTGCTGGTCGCCGCGATTCCGCGGACCAGTAGCACCCGGGTATTCGGCGGCATCGGCGTCGCGTACACGCTCGTCCTGCTGGCGGGGCTCGCGTTGAATGTGGTCGGGCTCGAAGAGCCGTTGTTATGGGCGCTGCCGGCGATCGTGGTGATCTCCGTGTGCGCGGCGCCGCTGTGGCTCACGCCCGCGCACTTCTGCATCGGCACCGCGCTGTTCTACGCGGCGGGCACGCCGTTGCTGCTGAGCCTGCCGGACCCGCACGGCGACGTCAGCGTCGTGTGCTGGATGTGGATCCTGATCGCGGTGCCGACCTCGGCCGTGTTTCACCTCGGCTTCTACTGGTTCCGGCGCAATCACTTTTTGCTCGAAGACCGGCTCGCGCGCCTCGCCGCCACCGATCCGCTGACAGGCCTGCAGAACCGCCGCGCGTTTCTGGAGCAGGCGGCGCTGCGTCTGTCGAAGCTGGATAGCGGCGCGAAGGTCAGCGCGATTTTTCTCGACATCGACTACTTCAAGTCGCTCAATGACCAGTTCGGCCATGCTGTCGGCGATCAGGCGCTGTCGGACGTGGCGCGCGTGCTGAAGGAGCTGACGGCGGCGGCCGATATCGTGAGCCGTATCGGCGGCGAAGAGTTCGCGCTGTTGCACGACGCAGCGCTGCGTCCCGCCGCCCAACTGGCCGAAACGCTGCGCGCGGCGATCGGGCGCATCGCGCGTCCAGATGGGCAGTTGAGCGCGAGCTTCGGCGTCGCGGAATATCGGCCGGGCGAAAGCGTGATGGCGCTGCTCGACCGCGCGGACGAGGCGCTGCTGCGCGCAAAGTATTCGGGGCGCAACCGCGTGTGCGCGGAACGCGCGACCCTCGTCGATCCGGTGCGGCTGACATGGACGCACGTCCGCGCGGGCGACGACACGGCGCAGCCGATCCGCCAGCAATGGGACGACTTCTGGCTGACCTCGCATTTCCAGCCGCTCTACAGCCTGTCGCACCAGAAGCAGGTCGGCTTCGAGGCGCTGTTGCGCGGCGAGCGCGAGGATGGCGCGCAGGTGCCGCCCGTCGAGCTGTTTTCCCCCAAGCCATTCACCGATCAGGGCGAGCTGGACCGCACCAGCCACGCGCTGCATCTGAGCAATGCGCGCCGCCTGATACCGGACGACGCGTGGGTCTTCCTCAACATCCTGCCCGCCACCTTCGTCGCTGACGGCTATCCCGACCAGCTCGCGGAGATCGCGCGCTCAGCGGGCATTCCGTCCGATCGCGTGGTGCTCGAACTGCTGGAGTCGCACGGCGGCAGCGTGGACGATATGTCGCGCGCGGCGGGTCAATATCGCGATCACGGCTTCCTGATTGCCGTCGACGATTTCGGCGCGGGCCATTCGAACCTCGACCGGCTGCTGCGCATCCGGCCCGATCTCGTGAAGCTCGACGGCGAATTGATCCGCGCGAAGAGCCCCGGCGCGGATCAGCCGATCCTGCCGAAGCTCGTGTCGCTGCTGCATCAGGCGGGCATGCTCGTGGTCGTCGAAGGCGTCGAAACCACGGAGCAACTGATTCTCGCCGTCGAATCGAATGTCGATTTCGCGCAGGGCTATCTGCTCGGCCGTCCGGCACCGACCGTGACGCCGCCCGATGCCGTGCATCGGCGCATCGATCACGCGTTCGACGTGATCGCCGAAGGGCGCGCGCATCAGCATGCGTTGTTCGAATCGGAAGTGCGACCTTACCGGCAGGCGCTCGACGCGGGTGTCGATGCGTGGCTCAAGGGCGTGCCGCTCAACGACGCGTTCTACGATCTCGCGCAAATGGAGCTATGCATCAGCTGCTTCGTACTCGACGACACGGGCCGGCAAATCGGGCATGAAGTGTCGGGCAAGGCGTCTGTGATCGACGGCGGTTCGCTGCATCCCGTCGCGAATCCACGCGATGCGCGCTGGGACCACCGGCCGTATTTCCGCAATGCCGTGCTGCGGCCGGGCGTGCCCATCACGAGCAGCCCGTATCTGTCGCTGGCGAGCGGCAGGCCGTGCATCGCGGTGACGGTCGCGTTGCAGTCGGCCGTGGGACGCTGCGTGGTCGGCGCGGAGCTGGACTGGTCGCTGCAGCGTCTGCCTTGGCCGACGGCCGAGCATTGGTGATGCAGGAGTTATCGGAAGGCCGGTTCGTCGCTCGATGAATGCAGTTGCGAGAGCAGCGCGCAGGCCTGTTGGTGGAGGTCGGAAGCCGTTGGGCGAAGCGCGAAACGCGTCGATTCGGGCAGCCGCGCAAAGTGCTTGCCTGTGCTGCGCGCATACGCGGGGTCGTAGTGCAGATCGATCAACTGCTCGAATAGCTCGACACGGCGGTCTTCGTCGATCATGTTGTGCCATTCGCCGATTCGCGCGCGCCCATGCAATTCGACGAGCCGCGCGAGTTGCGACTTGAAGAGGTCTCGGTCGTCGAACAGGTGCGCATAGTCCTGCAGCAGCAGGCGGATGCGCTCGTCGCGCTCCGTCACCACGGCGACACACGAGCCGCGACGGATCTGTTCCGTCAACGAAGCGGGCAACGCAATGGACCCGATGCGCCGGCTTTCCGCTTCGACGAACACGGGCTGTTTCGCGTCGAACCTGCGCAAGGTGCCGACAAGCGCGGTATCGAATGCTTTTTGCGAGGGTTGCGGCTCATTGGGCAGCATGCCGAGAATCGAGCCGCGATGCGCGGCCAGCGCTTCGAGGTCGAGGGTTTGCGCATCGGCCCCCGCGAGCGCGTTCAGCAGACGCGTCTTGCCGCTGCCCGTGTGGCCCGCAAGCACGATGTAGCGGAACTGCTGTGGCAGCGTGTCGAGGAGTGTGACGACATTGCGGCGGTAGGTCTTGTAGCCGCCGTCCAGTTGCCGCGCGCGCCAGCCAATCAGATTGAACCACGTCGCCATCGACGCGGAACGCTTGCCGCCGCGCCAGCAGTAAATCAGCGGACGCCAGTTGCGCGGACGGTCCGCGAAGGTCGTCTCCAGATGCGCGGCGATGTTGCGCGACACCATTGCGGCGCCTTGCCGCGTCGCCTCGAATGGCGACACCTGCGCGTACATCGTGCCGATGATCACGCGCTCCTCGTTGGACAACACGGGCGCGTTGATCGCGCCGGGAATGTGGTCCTCGGCGAATTCGAGCGGCGTGCGGACGTCGACGATTTCATCGAAGTCCGCGATCTGGTCGAGCGGGACGAGAAGCGAGTTCAAGGGCTGAAGCCAAAGGCCGCCGCGGCGCGGCGTATCGACCGATTATCGCATGTCGGGCTGTTTTTCCCGTCCGCGCCCGTCCGCGCCCGTCCGCGGCCGCAGGCGGCGCTCGCGTGCAAATACCTCACGTTATGATGTAAAGTAACGGAAAGCGATGTAAGCTGAAGGTGTGGAGGCGCAACATGTCGATTTCGTCGGTATTGCAATGGTGTTTCGGAACCCAGCGGCATCATATGGGACTCGACCACGGCAACGGTGAATCGGGCGACGAGCGGCGTTCGCCGGAACGGCAGGAGGAACAGCGAGTACTGCTCGACGAACTGCGTCGGCAGGCGTATCTGCGCGATCTGTTGCGGCTCACGTGCGCGGATGTGATGCGCAAACCGCCCGTCACGGTGTCAGTCAGTGAAACGATTGGCGGCGCGCTGGCGACGCTGGACGCGCACCATATCAAGCTGCTGCCCGTGGTCGATGGAGAGGGGCGCCTCAAGGGCGTGGTCACGCATGTCGATCTGCAGCCGCTGGACGAAGTGCTGCCTTTTCTCAAGCTCGCTTCCGACACCGTCGCGCCCGAGAGCGAAAGGCGCGAATGGCCCGTCACGACGGTGATGTCGAGCCACGCGCAGCACGTCGATGCGACGGCGCCGCTCATGGAAGTCATTCCGCTGTTCACGAAGAACGGCCATCATCATCTGCCTGTCGCGGATGAGGACGGGCGCGTCGTCGGCATGCTGACTCAGGCCGATATCATGAAGATCATGTACGGCCATCCGGGCGGCTTGTAAGCGCGCCATCTGTTGGACGTCACGCGCTCAGCCGGCGCAGCGGTTCGCCGCGCGCGGCCAGTTCCACGATCGCCTCGCCGATCGCGCCACCAATCAGGATCACGGCCGGGCTGGCAATCTGTTGCGCCGTCGCGCGCGCCGCGATGTCGCCGAGCGGCGCGCAAACCCGCTTCTCGCGCGACGTGCCTGCCCACTGCACGACGGCAGCGGGCGTATCGGGTGCTAGCGTCTCGCCCAATGCTTCGCTGATGCTGTCGATACGGCTCGCGCCCATGTAGATCGCGAGCGTCATGCCCGTCGCCGCGAGCTTCGCCCAGTCGGGCTCGGTGCCGTCGCGCAGGTGCGCGGTCACGAAGATCACCCCCTGGCAATGATCGCGATGCGTGAGCGACACGCCAAGCGAGGCCGCCGCCGCGAATCCCGATGAGATCCCGTTGACGATCTCGACGTCGATCCCTGCGTGCCGCAGATCCGCGATCTCTTCACCGGCGCGGCCGAACAGCAGCGCGTCGCCGCCCTTGATGCGTACCACGTGCTTGCCTTGCAGCGCGTAGCGGCGCATCAGGCGCTGGATGAACGCTTGCGGCGTCGACTTGCAGCCGCCGCGTTTGCCGACCTTGACGACGCGGGCATGCGGCGCCTTCAGCGTCGCGATCTCGTCGTTCACGAGGTCGTCGATCAGCAGTACGTCGGCGGCTGCGATCGCTTTGGCCGCCTTGAAGGTCAGCAGATCGAGGTCGCCGGGTCCTGCGCTGACGAGTGTGACTTTGCCCGTGTTCATTCTGTTCTCCATCGCGTGATCGTCGATCTCTGGCCGCCAATGCAAAACGGCGTCCCGTCCGTGCATGCACGAAGGGGACGCCGCTGTCCTGTGTGATCCTGCTGTCAAGTAATTCGATGCCGGCGCCTTTGCCGGCGAAGCAATTATTGCAAGAACGAGGCCAGTGTTCGCATGCCCAGCTTCCATGCGGATATGAGGCATAGCAGGCTGCGTCGGCGAGAGCGGGCGCGCACCCGCACAGTGCTGCGACGCACCACGAACGTGCCGTGAGGCATCACGATGAATCGCTTCTCGTCGCTCCGCTGAGCGTGGAAGCATCCTCTGACGCTTGCCACGCATCGCGTCCGGCCATGTTCGCGCGCATGGCACACAGCTTGCGTTGTCAAACTGCCGCGGCGTCGACGACGACCCGCGTCGCATCAAATTTTTCAGGCTTCGAATTGGACAACGGCGTCCCTTCTATCCGGTTTTCGAACCGGACGGTCGGGACGCCGTTTGCGTTTACTGGCACGCGTTCTTCGCGTTGCATTGCCTAGGACATCTGGAGACGAAATGAAGCAGCGCATCTCGACGTTGATCGAATTCTTCGCGGGAGAAAGGGCGTCGATAGTTTCGCATGTGACGGATGACGAAGACCGTCAGCGGCATGGCGCCTGCATTCGTCCCGAACGGCTCAGAGGGCGTCGCGGTTCGCGTGCGCGGATGCCTCGCGCCATGGCGCACAGGCAGGCAGCGACGGCAAGTTGCGGTTGCTAGACCCGCCGTCGCGGGGACTGATTTCTCGACCCAGAATGGACATTGACACAAATCGACATTTCGAATTTGCGCTGTGACTACATTGTGTTTTTTTGCAATCCCGAACACCTTCGGATGACACACAATGGACACCACACAACACACGAACGAGATCGAGCAGAACTACGACGACAACCCTTACTACTCATTCTCCTATGAGCAGTCCGCGCCGGAACACCTTGCCGCCGTCGCGCATGTGTTCGGACTGTCCGCGCCCGATGTGAGCAAGGCGCGCGTGCTCGAACTGGGTTGCGCGGCAGGCAGGAATCTCATTCCGTTCGCCGTGCGCAATCCCGGTGCGCGCGCGATCGGCGTCGATCTCTCCAGCGCGCAGGTGAAGGAAGGGCGTCAAAACATCAAACGCTTGAAGCTGAAGAACGTCGAGTTGCGACAGCAGGATCTCACGACGCTGGGCGAGGTGGACGGGAAGTTCGACTACATCATCTGTCACGGCGTGTATAGCTGGGTGCCGCAAGCCGTGCAGCAGGCTATCTTGCGCATCTGTAGCGAGAACCTGTCGGCGGACGGCATTGCTTACCTTGGCTACAAGACGTATCCGGGATGGAAGTCGCGCGAGATCGTGCGCGATGCGATGCTGTTGCGCGCCGGCGGACTGAAGGGCGCTGGCGAACGTCTCGCGCATGGACGCGGCATGCTCGATTTTCTTCGCGAGCATGCAAGGAAGGACAGCGTGCTGGCGCGTGCGGTCGAGCAGGATCACGAGATGGTCAACAACAGCGACGCGGGCTTCTCCGCCTATGTGAATCACGACTATCTGGCATTGTCGAACGCGCCGTGTTACTTCCAGGACTTCGCGAAACGGATCGACGAGCACGGGCTCGCGTATCTCGCCGATGCGAACCTGCCGTCGATGTTCGCGTCCAATTACGGCGATGAGATTGGGCGGCTGCTGCTGGCGGAATGCGGTCACAGCCAGGTGCTGACCGAACAGTATCTGGACTTCGTGAGCGACCGGGCGTTCCGGACTTCGCTGATCGTGCATAAGGAACGCGCTGGCGGCATCCAGTATCGCGTCGAACATGAGCGTCTGCGCAAGTTGCATCTCGCCGCGTCGCTGAAGTGCGCGGACGACGACGTCCGCATGGACGACTCTCCGCAGCGTTTCGACGCCGAGAACGGCAGCTCGATCATATTGAACCATGCCATCGACAAGATCGCCGCGATCGAGCTTGAACGGGTGTGGCCATTCACCATGAGCTTCGACGAGTTGAAACGCAATGTGCGGACGCGTCTGGGCAACGATGCAGCGCTGCCCGATAGCGACATCGAAGCGCGGCTCGACGTGTTCTTCAACGCAATGGTCGTCAGAGGGCTGGGCCGTTTCCGGCTTCATCCGTTGACGCGTAGCTCAGGCAATGCGCGCTTGCATGCCGCTGTGCGCAACTATCCTGCAGGGCTTCCGCGAGGGCAAATGGCGCACACGTTCAATCCCTGGCATCAACCCGTCCAGATGGATGCGGTCACGCAGTTGCTGTTACCCCATATCGATGGCAGCCGCAACGAGACTGATCTACTTGGAATACTGTCGAAAGCGGTCAAGGAGGGCGCGTTGACCGTTTCGCGTCCGGCGGGTGAAAACGACGAAGCGGACGAACGCATCGTGCTGGCGCGCGAACTGAAGCGCGCGCTGAAGCGGCTGTGCGCGTGAGCGTCGGCATCGTCGGACTCGAAACACGTGGGAATGTCTGCTACTGTTGACTGATTCGTCAACGGGTCGTGTCCAGCGCGCGGCCCATCGTTCATCGCAGAGGATCGTCATCATGCAGACATTGGAATGTGTGTTGCCCGCCGCCGCCGCGCTCGGCGAATGTCCGCGCTGGGACGAGCGCCGCGCGAAGCTGTGGTGGGTCGATATCAACGCGCCCGCGCTGAATTGCTTCGATCCGAAGACGGGCGAGAACACCGCGATTCCGATGCCCGAGAACATTGGCTGCTTCTCGCTGACCGAGGACGATGGTTTCATCGCGGGCATGCGCACGGGCATTTTTCTGCTCGATGCGAAAGGGCAGGTTGTGCGCAAGCTGTGCGCGAATGCCGAGAATCCCGCCACAAGCCGCTTCAACGACGGCCGTTGCGACGCGCGCGGACGCTTCTGGCTCGGCACGCTCGACGAGCCGAAGGCGGGCGATGCCGCTGCCCTGTATCGCTATGCGAACGGCGCATTGACGAAAATCGACGCGGGCCTGCTCACGTCGAATGGCATGGGGTTCAGCCCTGACTATCGCTGGTGCTATCACTCGGATACGCCGCGCTTCAAGATCTACCGTCATCCGTACGACATCGACAGCGGCGAGGTCGGGCCGCGTGAAGACTGGGTGAAGTTCCAGCCGACGCCGACGGATCGCGGGCGTCCCGATGGCGCGTCGGTGGATAGCGAAGGCTACTACTGGTCGGCGTTGTATGAGGGCGGGCGCGTCGTGCGTATTTCGCCCGAAGGCAAGGTCGTCGAAGAACATCCGCTGCCCGCGCGCTGTCCGACGATGTGTACGTTCGGCGGCGACGATCTGCGTACGCTCTACGTGACGACGGCGCGTGGCGGGCGTCCCGCGGAAGAGATCGAAAAGTTTCCGCAATCGGGCGGCGTGTTCGCGATGCGCGTATCGGTGCCGGGGCTGATCGAAAAGCGCAGTGCGTTGCGCGTGAAGGAATAAGCGCGCGTCGTTGCATCCGTCGCGGAAGGATGGGGCGTATGGCGCTGCCGTTATCATATGCGCCTGTCCATGAACGCGACCGAACCCATCAGCATGTCGAGCACTCCACGCATCACCAGGCGCGTCTCCGCAACACGCAGCACGCTCGCGGGACCGCCGCGCATGTCCGACGTCGCGGCGCTGGCGGGCGTATCGAAGATGACCGTGTCGCGCGTGCTGGCTGGCCGCGGCGTCGCGCCCGCGACACGCGAACGCGTGCAACTCGCGATCGACGAACTCGGCTACGTCGCGGACGCTGCGGCGGGCGCGCTGTCCTCCGGGCGCTCGGCGTTTGCCGCCGTGTTCGTGCCGTCGCTGGCCAGTTCCAACTTCTCCGACACCGTGCGCGGACTCACGGCCGCGCTCGAACCGCACGGCCTGCAACTGCTGATCGGCGACACCGACTACGACCTCGAACGCGAAGAGCGGCTCGTGCGTTCGATGCTGCGCCATCAGCCGCGCTGCATCGCGTTGACGGGCGCGCAGCACACGCCCGCGACGCGCGAGCTGCTGGTGCGCTCGGGTGTGCCCGTCGTCGAGATGTGGGACTTGCCCGCGACGCCGATCGACGCGGCCGTAGGTTTCTCCAACGCAAAAGCGGCACGCGAAATGGTGCGCTATCTGGCCGGGCGCGGCTATCGGCGGATCGGCTTTCTGGGCGGCGCAAGCGAACTCGACAGACGCGGCATGGAACGCCTGAAGGGCTATCTGCAGGAAGTGAAGGCGCAGGGTATGGGCGAGCCGCGCGTCGTACGATTGGGCGAGTCGCCCATCACGATGAGCCACGGCGCGCCCGCGCTCGAAGCGCTGTTGCAGCAATGGCCCGACACGGACGCCGTGATGTGCGTGAGCGACATGTCGGCGTTTGGCGCGATCATGCAGTGCCACCGGCGCGGCCTGTCGGTGCCCGGCGATATCGCGATTGCGGGCTTCGGCAACTTCGAAATGGCCACGTGCTGCACGCCGACCATCACGACGGTTTCCGTCGACGCATACGGCATCGGCACGCGCACGGGCGAAACGCTGCTGGCCGCGCTTGCCGAAAACGACGGTGCAGCGCGTCATGCATCGGCGCGCACATCGACGCGCAAAAGCGTGAAAATCGACTACGCGGTGATCGCGCGCGAAAGCGCCTGACGCTTGTCGTTGTGGCCTTTCGTGTCGCGCGAGTGCCGTGCTACCATGATCCGATGTTACCGATAACGTGCCGTACGTGATGCGCCTTTGACGCGCGATGCGAGCGAAGCAACGACGGCACAAGCAAACATGGAGACACGAGATGACGGAGAACACGCAAGCACGTCGTCTGCGCAGCCAGGAATGGTTCGACGATCCCTCGCACGCGGACATGACCGCGCTCTATGTCGAGCGCTTCATGAATTACGGACTTACCCGCGAAGAGTTGCAGTCGGGCCGGCCGATCATCGGCATCGCGCAGACGGGCAGCGATCTCGCGCCCTGCAATCGTCACCACATCGAACTGGCCGCGCGCACGAAGGCGGGCATCCGCGACGCGGGCGGCATCCCGATGGAATTTCCCGTGCATCCGCTTGCCGAACAGAGCCGCCGCCCGACGGCCGCGCTCGATCGCAATCTCGCGTATCTCGGCCTCGTCGAAATCCTGCATGGTTTTCCGCTCGACGGCGTGGTGCTGACCACCGGCTGCGACAAGACCACGCCCGCCTGTCTGATGGCGGCCGCGACCGTCGACATGCCCGCTATCGTGCTGTCGGGCGGTCCGATGCTCGACGGCTGGCATCAAGGCAAGCGGGTCGGCTCCGGCACCGTAATCTGGCACGCGCGCAATCTGCTCGCGACGGGCGAGATCGACTATGAAGGCTTCATGGAACTGACGACGGCCTCGTCGCCTTCCATCGGACACTGCAACACGATGGGCACCGCGCTGTCGATGAACAGCCTCGCGGAAGCGCTCGGCATGTCGCTGCCCGGTTGCGCGAGCATTCCCGCTGCGTACCGCGAGCGCGGGCAGATGGCGTATGCGACGGGCAAGCGTATCGTCGAGATGGTCCGCGAAGACCTGAAGCCCTCGCGCATCATGACGAAAGAGGCGTTCGAGAATGCGATCGTGATGGCGTCCGCGTTGGGTGCGTCGAGCAATTGCCCGCCGCATCTGATCGCGATTGCGCGGCATATGGGCATCGAATTGAGTCTCTCGGACTGGCAGCATGTCGGCGAACAGGTGCCGTTGCTCGTCAATTGCATGCCCGCGGGCGAATATCTCGGCGAGAGTTTTCATCGCGCGGGTGGCGTGCCTGCCGTCATGCACGAACTGTGCGAAGCGGGCCTCGTACACGAATCGTGTAAGACTGTATCGGGCCGGACGATCGGCGATATCGCAGCGCGTTCGGTGACCGGCGATCGCGACGTGATTCGCACGACAGCCGAGCCGCTCAAACATGGCGCGGGTTTCATCGTGCTGTCGGGCAACTTCTTCGATAGCGCGATCATGAAGATGTCGGTGGTCGGCGAGGCGTTCCGGCAAACCTATCTGAGCGAGCCGGGCCACGAGAATACGTTCGAAACGCGCGCGATCGTGTTCGACGGTCCCGAGGATTATCACGCGCGCATCAACGATCCGTCGCTTGAAATCGACGAGCACTGCATGCTCGTCATTCGCGGCGCGGGAACGGTCGGTTATCCGGGCAGCGCGGAAGTGGTCAACATGGCGCCGCCTGCGGAACTGGTGCGCCAGGGCATCACGTCGCTGCCTTGCATGGGCGACGGACGGCAAAGCGGCACGTCGGCGAGTCCGTCCATTCTCAACATGTCGCCGGAAGCGGCCGTCGGCGGCGGTCTTGCGTTGTTGCGCACGAACGACCGCATTCGCGTCGATCTCAACGCGCGCAGCGTGCAGTTGCTCGTCGATGAGGAAGAGTTGGCGCGCCGCCGCGCAAGCATGAAGTTCGACATTCCGGCTTCGCAAACGCCGTGGCAAGAGTTGTATCGTCAGACGGTCGGGCAGCTTTCGACGGGCGGCTGCCTCGAACCTGCGACGCTCTATCTGAAAGTGATCGCCGAGCGCGGCAATCCGCGGCATTCGCATTGACCAACGATGATTGGAGACTCGCTTCATGACCGCATCGAACGAAACGAACTATCTTCCTGACGACCTCGACCGCGCGCTGCTGATTGGCCGCGTGTGGCGCAAGACGGACCGTCATGAAGGGCCGAGCGTCGTGGCCGTGCGCAATGGCGACGTGTTCGACATCACATCGAGCGCGCCGACCACGGCCGATCTGTTCGAACGCGACGATGCCGTCGGGATCGCGCGCAACGCGCCCGGCGAGCGGCTCGGCAGCGCAGCCGATCTGATCGCCGCGAGTCTCGCGAACGACACGTCGGCGAACCTGCAACTGCTCGCGCCCTGCGACGTGCAACCGATCAAGGCATGCGGCGTCACGTTCGCCGTGAGCCTGATCGAGCGCGTGATCGAAGAGCAGGCGGGCGGCGATCCCGCGAAGGCCGAAGAAGTGCGGCAGACGATTGCAACGGTGATCGGCACCGACCTGTCGAAGATCAAGCCCGGCTCGGAAGCGGCGGCGCGTCTGAAGGCGGAACTCGAGCGGCGGGGCGCGTGGTCGCAATACATGGAAGTCGGCATCGGCCCCGACGCGGAAGTGTTTTCGAAGTCGCAGCCGATGTCGTCCGTGGGCTTCGGCGCGGATGTCGGCCTGCTCGCGGCATCGACATGGAACAACCCCGAGCCGGAAATCGTGCTGGCCGTCAACAGCAGGGCCGTGATCGTGGGCGCGACGCTCGGCAACGATGTGAACTTGCGCGATATCGAAGGGCGCTCGGCATTGCTGCTCGGCAAGTGCAAGGACAACAACGGGTCGTGTTCGATCGGACCTTTCGTGCGGCTCTTCGACGGCGACTTCACGCTGGATACCGTACGTCGCACGAGTGTGTCGCTGCGCGTCGAAGGCGTCGACGATGGCTTTCTGCTCGAAGGCGTGAGCCATATGTCGGAGATCAGCCGCGATCCTGCCGACCTCGTCGCGCAGACGTGCGGCAAGCATCATCAGTATCCGGATGGCTTCATGCTGTTCCTCGGCACGATGTTTTCGCCGATCAAGGACCGCGACGCGAAAGGCGGCGGCTTCACGCATCACCTCGGCGATATCGTGACGATCTCGACGCCGCAACTCGGCGCGTTGCGCAACACGGTGCAGCTATGCACGGAGATCACGCCGTGGACCTTCGGCGTGCGCGCGCTGTACGCGAATCTCGCGGCGCGTGGGCTGCTCGGTTCGAGCACGCAGTAATTTTTTTTGCGACCGCAGTGCCGTGAATATACGGAAAGGAAACGTTTGCGAATCGCGTTATCGCAATTCGCAAACGTTCAAATAATCAGGATCACAAAATCATCGAATATCTCTGCATTCTCTCCCCATTTAAAATTCCGCATTAAAGCCTAAAGGCGGGCGACTGGGCGTCGATATACACGGAAAGGCAAAACCGGAGCGATCCGGCGACGCAAAGCTATAGGGACTCCGTGCAGGAGTTAGCCAGTTGCCCGTTGCATCCGCAGCGGGCCAAGCGATGGACGGTGATACAAGCCGTCGTCAGGAGGCATCGAGATGTTCAACGCTCGCACACCCGTTTCAGGGTTTCGCGCTATTCAGTGGTTGCGTCGCGTGGCGTTGCTTGCAGTGGCACCGTTGGCATTTGCCGTTCATGCAAACGCTTATGCGGCAACTGTGCTGCCGCTGACCGTTCCCGGGTATTTCGATCCCGTCGGCAAGGGCGCCGGTTACTGGAACGATCTCGCGACGACGGCGGCCAAAGTGCCGACCACGGTCATTCTGAATCCCGACAGCGGTCCCGGCACGAACGCGGATGCAGCGTATATTGCGGCAATCGCGAAGGTGCATGCTGCAGGCGGCCGCGTGATCGGCTATGTGTCGACGTCGTACGCGAAGCGTTCGTTGTCGGCCGTCGTGACGGACATCAATCGCTATATCGCGCTCTATAAGATCGACGGCTTTTTCATCGACGAGATGACGTCGGATAGCGTGACGTCGCATATCCAGTTCTATCAGTCGGTCTACAACTACATCAAAGGGCTTTCGCCCGCGTATTCGGTAACGGGCAATCCGGGCACGAACATTCCCGAGCTTTACGCGAGCCTGCCCACCGCCGATCAGTTCGTCGTATTCGAAGATTCGGCGAAGCGCTACGCAAGCTACGCACCGGCGAAGTGGCAAGCCAGCTATCCGGCGAAGCGTTTCGTGCACATCGTGTACGGCGCGACGGAGGCGCAGATGCCGGGCATCGTGTCGTACGCGGCGATGCATGGCGCGGGCAGCGTGTTCGTCACGTCGACGGGTTTGCCGAATCCGTACAAGAATCTGCCCGCCTGGTGGAGCCAACTGGTGAGCAGCGTGCTCGCACTCAGATAACCAAGAAGAACGAAGGCGCTTCGCGCGCCGTGCAGTTCGATGTCGATGGACGCCAGGCGCTTGCGCCTGGCTTTTTTTTGCGCCAACGCATTGGGGCAAATGCGTGCATGCCATATCCCGTTGATCGAATACGCTTAGAATGCGTGCTGAAATGGATTGCGTTCAACGCAGCGAGGCGCACCGATAGCGCCGTTTTCAACGGAGAGGATGTTGTGCAATTTCTGAATCGCACGGTTGCTTCGGGCAATCGCGTGCTGCCAATGCTGTGTGTTGCGCTGGCGTTGTGCGCCGGCGTAGCGAACGCCACGCCGGCCGCGCCCAAGGGCAACGTGGCGCACGAGGCAAGCGCCCCGGCAACGCCCGACCGCTTTACCGCCGACGATCCCGTCAAGGTGCGCGACATGCTCGCGAGCCAGATGCCCCCGGCCGCGTCGGATTCGCTGAGCACGCGCATCCGCAAGTACGCGCGCGAACCCTACGACCGCATCGTGCGCGGTCATGCCGCGGCGGCCGAAAATGGGCAACGCACTTTCCTGTTCATGATTCCGGCGCCGCATGGCATCCTGTATCGGTCGAATACGCATGTGCTGAGTGTGAACGTGCCGCTTGCAAGCGACGAGGATCCCGACGCGATCCAGCTCTACCAGAGCGTCGATGGCCCGAGCGGGCGCGGCCTCGTGATCGCGCCCGATGCGAAGGCCAAGGGCTTTATCCAGAAGATCGATTCGATCGAACTGGCGACGGAAGGCAAGGCGAGGACGGCGGCGCGCGGGCGTCTGACCGTCCCGCAAGCAGCCTTCGAGCAGGCCGACAACAGCTTTGCGATCGTGCTCGTCTGCACGCTCGAACCGCCTTATCTGACGGAGACGCGAGAACACAGCGATCCCACCGACGAAGAACCCACCGACATCACGCGCCGCACTTCGACACTGCACGCGAACGTTCAGGCCGTCTGGCTGGTGAACCAGAAAGACGGCACGGTGATCGGCAAAGGACTGCGGCTCGGGAAGTAGCGGCGCATATCGACGCATATCGCCCCGATACGCGTCGCCGTGCATGTCGGAAACGGCGCACGCATTCTCGGAAAAAACCTACGTACCCTTCTGCGACTTTTTCTTTCTGATGCGGTAAGGTATTACGCTTCCTCTTACAGCAGCGGCAGTCCCTCGCAACATTTCACATCGGAGAATAAGCTATGAAGGCAAAGTGGGCAGCGGTTCTGATCGCGGCATCGACGTTCGGCTTGATGGCAGGCCAGGCAAGCGCGCAAGTGGCAGGCTCGCAGACCATCGGCGTGAGCGTCGAGCAGGAATCGATCATCGTCAACGGCTGGAGCGCGAAGAAGAGCCTGCTTGGCAAGCCGATCTACAACGAGCAGGGCCAGAAGGTCGGCGTGCTGCACGACATCATCATCGCGCCGGACAATGCGGCTTCGTTCGCGATCGTCGCTGCGCATCAGTTCCTCGGCGTGTCGCAGCATGACGTCGCCGTGCCGTTCTCGCAGATCGACTTTACGGGCGGCAAGCTGGTGTGGGCAGGCGCGACCAAGGACGCTGTGAAGGCCATTCCGGCGTTCCAGTACGCGAAGGTTCGCGCAACGCCGATCGCTCGCAAGGAATACAGCGAGCATCACTAAGCGTGTCATGCGGTTCGCATCGATCTCGAGCGAACCGCACGCATAAAAAAACGCGGCAGCCTTTGGGCTGCCGCGTTTCGTTTGGGGCTCTGCCGCGCCCATGTCAGGCGACGGCGATAGCGATCAGCTGCGTTCGAGGAACGGGCGCAGCTTGTCCGCGCGGCTCGGATGATTCAGCTTGCGGATCGCCTTGCCTTCGATCTGGCGGATACGCTCGCGCGTCACGTCGAACTGGCGGCCCACTTCTTCGAGCGTCAGTTCCGAGGCCGTGTCGATGCCGTAGCGCATGCGCAGCACCTTCGCCTCACGCGGCGTGAGAGCGTCGAGCGCTTCGTCGATCGCGCGGCGCATGTTCGCATGCACGGCGGCGTCGGCGGGCGACGTCGCGGACGTGTCTTCGATCATGTCGCCGAGCGTCGTGTCGGCATCTTCGCCCACGGGCGAATCCAGCGAGGCCGGATTCTTCGCGATCTTCAGGATGCTGCGGATCTTCGCTTCGGGCATGTCCATGCGCTCGGCGAGCACCGACGGATGCGGCTCCTGACCCGTCTGCTGAACGATCTCGCGCTGAATGCGGTTCAGCTTGTTGATCGATTCGATCATGTGAACGGGCACACGAATGGTGCGCGCCTGGTCGGCGATCGCGCGCGTGATGGCCTGACGGACCCACCACGTTGCGTACGTCGAGAACTTCCAGCCGCGACGGTATTCGAACTTGTCCACTGCCTTCATCAAACCGATGTTGCCTTCCTGGATCAGGTCGAGGAAGTGCATGCCGCGATTGACATACTTTTTCGCGATCGAAATGACGAGACGCAGGTTTGCTTCGATCATCTCGCGCTTGGCCTGACGCATCTTGCCTTCAGCCGAGCCGAGCTGCTTGTTGATCTGCTTGAGCTGCTGCAGCGGCAGCGCGATCGACGCTTCGATGTCGACCAGCTTCTGCTGTTCCGACTGGATCGCAGGCAGGTGACGCTCGAGCGCCGGACCGTACGACTTCGACTTCGCGGCGATGCGCATCGTCCAGTCGAGATCGGTTTCATTGCCCGGGAACGATTCGACGAATGCTTCGCGCGGCATGTCGCAGCGATCCACGGCGATCTGCAGGATGTGGCGTTCGATCGCGCGAACCTGCGCGACCTGCGCCTGCACTTCCGCGCACAGGCGGTCGATGGTCTTGGCCGTGAAGCGGATCGGCGTGAGTTCCTGCTGGATCGACTCGCGCAGGTTCGCGATGGCGGTGGCGCGGCGCTTGTCCGTGACGGGCATGTCGGGCACGCTCGCGAAGAGGTCGCGCACGCGCCCGAAGATCGCGAGGCTGTCCGCAGTCAGTTGCTCGAGGCGCGCGGCGTTGGCTTTTTCGCCGCCGTCGTCCGACAGGTCGCCGTCTTCGTCGTCCGAATCTTCGTCCGAGGCGCTCGCTTCCAGCTCTTCTTCCGCAGCGGCGTCCGCTGCTTCCTCGTCGAGTTCGGCGGCTTCGCTCGTGTCGCTGATGCCGTCGACCAGTTCGTCGATGCGGATTTCACCCGCGACGACGCGGTCCACGTCCGCGAGGATCGTCGAGATGATCGACGGGCACATTGCGATGGCTTGCACCATGTCCTGCAGGCCGCCTTCGATGCGCTTGGCGATTTCGATTTCGCCGGCGCGCGTGAGCAGCTCGCTTGCACCCATTTCGCGCATATACATGCGGACCGGGTCGGTGGTGCGGCCGAATTCGGAGTCGACCGTGGACAGCGCGACTTCCGCTTCCTCATCGGCCTGATCGTCCGATGCGGCAGCCGACGGGCCGTCGTTCAGAAGCAGCGTTTCCGCGTCGGGCGCCGTTTCGTACACGGACACGCCCATTTCGCCGAACGTGCTGACGATGGTTTCCATCGCGGCCGTTTCGGTGAAATTGTCGGGCAAGTGGTCGTTGATGTCGGCGTGCGTCAAATAGCCGCGTTCGCGGCCCAGCGCGATCAGCGCGCGCATCTGACGTTGACGCTCTTCAACGAGGGATTCCAGCAAGGCCGCATCTAGCGGCGCGGCGGCGGGTTGCGCCTTCGCTTTTGCTGCGCGCTTGGGCGCCTTTGGTGCGGTGGTTTCGAACTGGGAATTGTCCCGGTCAAGCTTTGCCAATACGTTCTCCTCGGCAGGCTGTTTCGCATCCCCGCGCAAACACGCGCGGCAGGCGGGCTAACCTGTCGGATCGTGAGGTGTGGGCGGGGTGTTGCACGAATCGATTGACGCGGAACGGTGTCCTCGAAGTCACTGGCGATGCGCTGGCATGCCAGCACGTTCACCCGACTCCGGCGCAGTGCCTTCCAGTTAGGACGCAATTCGACGCGTGCTGAAAAGTGAATCTGCAAGTGTAGCAGAAAAGGTGGTGCAGCGCACCAGTTTTATGCAACCGCTGATGCCCCGTGCTGGTGCATGCTCATTACCGCCGATCGCGCGACAAGTCGGACGCGACAATGCCCGCGAGCGCCGCGACCAGCAGGCAGCCGACGGTCAGCAGCGTCTTGGCGACGGCCACGGACACATGCTCGGGCCCGATCACCGCGAACGCGCCGACCAGCAGCCCAACGGCCGACAGCGCGAACATCGCCCACGGCGCGCCGCCGTGCTTCGCGGCATCCTTCGCGACGCAGTTGTCCTGCGCGCGTTCCGGCTCGGGAACGGTAGACGGTGTGGTCACGGCGGAGGCTTTAGACGACGAAGAGATAGAACCTATCTTATGCGACGCATCGTTCATTTCGACAACGTGTTTCTTTCGAACCGGTAACTGGACGGGATGGGCGTAGGCCGTGGCCGGCTGCCGCGCTGCGAGGTCCATCATGTTATGACATAACGGGAACGGCGTCAGCGGGCAACGCGCGCGGTGTGCAGAAGTACAACGTCAAGGGAACGGGCCATCGCCGGTGTCGTCGCCGCCCAGGCGTTCCTGACAAAAATCCAGATACGCGCGAACGATCGACGACGGATGCCGGTGCGACGGATACAGCAGATTGATCTCCTGCAAGGGCAACGGGTAATCGGGCAGCAGCGCGACGACGTTGCCCGCTTTCACATCATCGGCGATCAGGTACGGCGGTAGTTCCGTCGCGGCCTCGCCGCGCAGCACGCGAAACCGCAAATGCGCGTAGTCGTTCGTCGATATCAGCGGCTTCGGCTGGAAGGTTACGTTGCCGAGCCGCCATAGCGGCCGCGCGTAGCTGTTCTGCATCCACGCCGCGCAAGGATAGCGATCGAGGTCGTCCGGTGTGACGGGCGGACCGAGCCGCTCTACGAGCGCCCGGCTTGCGACCAGCACGTGCCGGTACGCGAGCATCTTGCGCGCGACCATCATCTCGTGATCGATCGCGCCGACCCGCAGCGCGACATCGATGCCGTCAGCCGTCAGATCGACGCGGCGCTCGGTCGAATAGACGAACACGCGAATGCCTGGATAGCGCTGCTGGAACGCGTCGAGCACGGCCCACCACGGTTCGAACGACGGCGGCAGCGACAGCCGCAGATAACCCTTCAGTTGCGCCTGCGAACTGTGTACGGCCTCCCGCGCGTCGACGAGCGACTCGATGCCACGGCTTGCGTGTTCGTACAGCCGGGTGCCGGCGTCCGTCAGCTTCGTGCCACGGGCCGTCCGTTCCAGCAGTTGCACGGACAGTTGCTGCTCCAGTTCGCGCATCTTGCGGCTCAGTGTGGGCAGCGGAATGCCGAGCCGCTGCGCCGCCGCCGACAGACTCCCCGTCTGCACGACGTTGACGAACATTTCGACCGCGTTCAGATCCATCGTTCGTCCTTCCATATTTGAGAGGAGGCGTACCAGTTTTGCGCGTTCCGCTTTTCATTCCGATAGGCCAAAGTAGCATCACATCGTCCCAATCAACAAGGAGAACCAGATGTCTACCGTTGAGAACCCGGTTGAAAGCCACATCGAATCGCGCATCTCTGCAAACCATTTCGATACCGCGCGCCACGTGGCCGACCACGAAATCGAAGACCTGATTCGCCTCGCGACGAAGGCGCCTTCGGCATTCAACCTGCAGAACTGGAAATTTGTCGCGGTTCGCACTGCGGGCGCGAAGGCCCGCCTGTTGCCGCACGCGTACGGGCAACAGAAGGTCGTGGACGCGGCGGTCACGTTCATAGTTTGCGGCACGCTTGAACCGCACCGGACGCTGCCGGTTGCGCTTCAGCCGTCTGTGAACGCCGGGCTGATCGATGACGCGACCCGCGACGGTTGGCTTGGCGCCGCGCGCTCCATGTATCAGGACAACCCGGCGCTCCAGCGCGACGAGGCGATCCGCTCGGCGTCGCTTGCCGCGATGACGCTGATGCTTGCGGCGCAGGGGAAGGGACTCGCGTCCGGCCCGATGATCGGCTTCGATCCGGCCGGTGTCGCGCGCGAGTTCGGACTCGCGTCGACCGACGTGCCCGCGATGCTCGTCACCGTTGGCTATCCCGCACCGGGTAACTGGCCGCAAAAACCACGCAGACCCGTTGCCGACGTATTGCAGTTCGCCTGAGACCGGCACCTTCAGAAGAAAGCGGAACAATTACCCAGTTAATCAGGAGTCCAAGATGAAAGCCTATGTGATCGAACGGGCCGGCGGCCCAGAAGTGCTCGAACTGCGCGACATGCCGTCGGTCCCGCCGAAGTTCGACGAAGTGCGCATTCGCGTGCGCGCGTTCGGTATCAACCGCGCTGAAGCGTATCTGCGCGCCGGCAAACTCGGCCCGATCGATGCCCCCCGCGTGCCCGGCATCGAAGCGGTCGGCGAAATACTCGAAGATCCGTCCGGTGCGTTTCGCGTCGGCGAGCGGGTAGCAACCGCGATGGGTGGGCTGCAGTTCACGCGGGCGGGGAGCTATGCGGAGGAAATCACCGTGCTCGCACGCAACGTGGTGTCGCTTCAGGGCAGCGCGTTGCCGTGGGAAGAGCTGGCCGCGCTGCCGCAAGCGTATCTGACTGCGTGGGGCGCACTGCGTAAGAGCTTGAAGATCGAAGCGGGGCAAACGCTGCTGGTGCGGGGCGCTACATCGTCGGTCGGCCTTGCTGCCGTCACCTATGCGAAGGCCTCGGGCGCGCGCGTGCTCGCTTCGACCCGCTCCACGGAGCACGCCGGGCGGCTGTATCGCGCGGGCGCCGACGCGGTCCTCATTGACGATGGGGCGATTGCAGAACAGGTTCTCGACGCGCAGCGGGACGGCATCGATGCTGCGCTCGAAATCGTCGGCGCCGCGACGCTTCGCGACACCATGAAAACGGTGCGCCCGTTCGGCGCGATCACGGTGATCGGCATGCTCGGCGGCCCGCCCGTGCTCGATCAGTTCAATCTGATCGCCGATCTGCCGCCTGCCGCGCGACTGAGCTTCTTCCCGAGCCAGCTGTTTGGCACGGAGGCTATGCCGCTCACCAATACGCCGTTGAAGTCGCTCGCACTCGACGTGGAAAACAGGCGTATCCCGTCTCACCTCGTACAGGCTTTTGCATTCGACGAACTGCGGGACGCGCATCGTCTGATCGAGAGTAATCGTGCGCTCGGCAAGATCGTGGTGCGGCTATGAACGCGGCACGCGAGAGGACCGTCACCATGCAACTCAGAACATGGTTCGTTCCCGTGCTGTTTGCGGCTAGCGTCGCGCTGCCGGACGCCGCGTTCGCCGCGCCCTTGAGCGACACGGACCGCGCCATCACGCAACAACTGCATCGCTACGAGCAGGGGTTGAACGCGTCGGACACCCACGCGATCATGAGCCTCTACGACGACGCACCTGTTGTCATGGCACAGTACGCGCCGCCGGCAGTAGGGCGTGAAGCCGTGCGCGACGCGTACACGCACGCCTTCAGCGCGGTCAGGCTGAACGTGCGTTTTTCGATCGATGAGATCAAGCCGATGTCACCTGACTGGGCGTTTGCACGCACACGCTCGACGGGTACGATCGAAACCTTAACGGGTAAGCACGCAACGCAGCCCGAGGCCAATCAGGAGTTGTTCATCCTGCATCGCGGGGCGGACGGCATCTGGCGTATCGCGCGTTATGGTTTTTCGTCAACCAATCCGCCCGCGGTCTGAATCCGCTAGCTAGACGGGCCCCGGCAACGCGGTCCGTGTCTGACGTCGCGCTTCGGCCGCTTCACTGACGTCCCAGAACGACAGCACCTGCACCGACAGCCGGCAGCGATGCCAGTACATGCCATGCAGGCGTCGCCGTATATAGTTCAAGGTCGTCCAGTTCGCGCCCTTGATGGCGATGAGTGCGGCGGGGTGCTCGTCGGCTTCGCCGACCAGTTCGATATCGCGGCAGTCCGCGTGCGAATAGCGGAACACGAGCGCTTTCACTTCATCGAGCGAGGCTTTTTGCGGCAGACCGCTAATCAACAGTTTCATGCCCTTGTCCGGTTCAGCCGATGATGCTCACGCCGCCGTCGACGAACACCGTGTTGCCCGTCACGCGGCGAGCGTAGGGCGTCGCAAGGAACGCGCAGGTGTAGCCGACGTCCATGATGTCGACGAGTTCGCCGATGGGCGCTCGCTCGGCCGCTTCGGCGAGCAGCAGATCGAAGTCCTTCAGTCCCGACGCGGCGCGCGTCTTCAGCGGCCCCGGCGAAATGGGATGCACGCGGATGCGCTTCGGCCCGAGTTCATGCGCCAGGTAGCGGCATGACGCTTCGAGCGCGGCCTTCACGGGCCCCATCAGATCGTAGTTCGGCACGACGCGCGTCGCGCCCAGATAGCTCATTGCGAACAGCGATCCGCCTTCGTCCATCAGCGGCGCGGCGAGGCGCGCCATGCGGATGAACGAATGGCACGAAATGTCCATCGCCACCGAAAAGCCTTCCGCCGAACTGTTGAGCAGGCCACCTTGCAGATCGGCCTTCGGCGCGAACGCGATCGAATGCACGGCGACGTCGAGCCGTCCCCACGTCGCGCGGATTTCATCGAACACGGCTTCGAGTTCGCCGGGCTTCGACACGTCGAGCGGCAGCAGCAGCGACGCGCCGAGTTCCTGCGCGAGCGGCTCGACGTAAGCCTTGGCCTTTTCATTCAGATAGGTGATCGCGAGTTCGGCGCCAAGCTCGCGGAACGCGCGCGCGCAGCCGTACGCGATCGAATGCTCGTTCGCGATGCCGACGACCAGCACCTTGTGTTGCGCCATCACCTGACTCGTTGGCGTGTCCATGCTTACCCCTCTAGCCGGCCGAGCGCGTGCCGGGCGATCATCAGTTCTTCGTTGGTCGGAATCACCCATACGTCGACGGCGCTGGTCGGACTGCTGATGCGCGGACCGTGCCGTTGGTTCGCCGCTTCATCGAGCGAGACGCCGAGCCACGCCGCCAGCTCGCCCACACGCTTGCGCACCGGGTCCGCGCGTTCGCCGATGCCCGCGGTGAACACGATCGCGTCGAGCCCGCCGAGCGCGGCTGCAAGCGAGCCGAGTTCGCGCGAAATGCGATAGCAGAACAGCTCGACGGCTTCGGCGGCTTTTGGATCGTCGCTTGCGAGTAGCGTGCGCATGTCGCTGGAAATGCCGGACACGCCGAGCAGACCAGAGCGCTTGTAGAGCAGCGATTCGATCGCACGCGCATCCATCTTCGCTTCTTCGAGCATCCACAACACGACGCCTGGATCGAGGCTGCCCGAGCGCGTGCCCATCACGAGTCCTTCGACGGCCGTGAAGCCCATCGTGCTCGCGATGCTTTTGCATTGGTCGAAGGCGGCCATGCTCGCACCGTTGCCCAGATGCAGCACGACGGTTTTGCCTTTCGCGGCGCGTTCGTCGATTTGCGGCAGCACGCTCGCGATGTATTCGTACGACAGCCCGTGAAAACCATAGCGCCGCACGCCGCGCTCCGTAATATCAGGCGGCAACGCAAAGCGCGTTGCGACAGTGGGCTGCGTGTGGTGAAACGCCGTATCGAAGCACGCGATCTGCGGCACCTGCGCATTGCGCGCCATGATCGAACGGATAACGGCGAGATTGTGCGGCTGATGCAGCGGCGCGAGCGGCACGAGCGCTTCGAGATCCTGCATCACCTGCGCATCGACGCGCACGGGCTTCGAATACTTGTCGCCGCCATGCACGACGCGATGGCCGACTGCGAGGAGTGTTGCGCGTCCCTGGCCATGGCTGCGCAGCCAGTCGAGCAGAAACGCTGTCGCATTGTCGTGCCCGAGCCGCTCGCCTTCGGGCCAGCGTTTGTCTTCGATGACTTCGCCGTTTTGCCGCTTCGCGGTGAAGCGCGGGTTCGTGTAGATCTCTTCGATCTTGCCGCCTGCAATGGGTTCGAGCTGCGCGCCTTGCGCTTCGAACGCATGAAACTTGATGCTCGACGAACCCGCGTTGATGACGAGGATGACGTCCATGCCACTCCCTCAAGACGTGTCAAACGATGGCGGAAGAGGATTGCTCGCGCCGCGCGAGCGCGACCATCGACGCAACGGCACACGAAGCAAGCCGCGTGATGACGGAATCTGCGCGGCTGGTGAGAATGATGGGCACCTTCGCGCCGAGCACGATGCCGGCGGCATCGGCGCCCGCGAGAAACGTCAGGCTCTTCGCGAGCATGTTGCCCGCTTCGAGATCGGGTACGACGAGCACGTTCGCATGGCCCGCAACAGGCGAGTTGATGCCCTTGATCTTCGCGGCTTCCTCGTTGATCGCGTTGTCGAGCGCAAGCGGGCCGTCGAGTATGCCGCCCGTGATCTGGCCGCGGTCGGCCATCTTGCACAGCGCGGCGGCTTCGAGTGTCGATGGGACCTTGGAGTTGACGGTTTCCATTGCCGACAGGATCGCGACGCGCGCAACGGGAAAACGCAGCGCATGCGCGAGGTCGATGGCGTTCTGCACGATGTCGCGTTTTTCGTCGAGCGTGGGCGTGATGTTGACGGCGGCGTCGGTGATGATGAGCGCTTCGGCCCGGCCCGGCACGTCCATGATGAAGCAGTGGCTCACGCGCCGCTCGGTACGCAGGCCGGTGGCGCGCGCGACCACGGCGCCCATCAGCTCGTCCGTGTGCAGCGAGCCTTTCATCAGTGCCTGCGCGCGGCCTTCGTGTACGAGTTGCACCGCGCATTCGGCAGCGGCGTGGCTATGCGCCGCGTCGACGATGGGCAGATCGCCGAGATCGAGATTGCCCTGTTTCGCGGCCGCTTCGATTTTCGCGCGCGGGCCGACCAGTATCGGCGCGATCAGTTTCAGCCGCGCGGCTTCGATGACAGCCGACAGCGAATCGTGATCGCAAGGATGCGCGACGGCCGTAGGCGTCGGCGGAAGCGTGGCGGCAAAGGCGATCAGACGCTCGTATTTCTCGCGCTTGTGTTCCATCTTCAGTGCCCTCGTAGGTGAGGCGATCGGAGTGCCCGTCGTGCGCGGCGGACTGTGACCGTCCACTCGCGCACGCGGATGCCATCTGTCATTCGACCTGCTGGCGCGCAGGCTCTGCGCGTCGCGATGCTTTCTTCTTCGATGCCGATTCGAAAATCGTCAGCACGCGTGCGAGATCGGCGCGTTCGTGGTCGTCGAGCGTCAGCACCGTGCTGAGCTTGTCGATGTCGCGTGCGGCGTTGCGGATGTTGTCGGGCGGCGCGCTCGCGAGCAGGCCCGGCAATGCGTCGATCGCGGCCTCGCTGTCGAGGCGCAGCAGCGCGGCCTGTTCGCGCACGACATGCTTGAACGACAGAATGCCTTGATCCGACAGCTTGCTCAGCATTTCGCGCGCGAGGTTGAAGCGGCGCTCGTCCGCTTCGCCATGCGTGCGCCGCACGTATAGCAGCGCGCGCACGCTCGCTTCGACGAGACCGCCCTCCGTCATGTCGTGGCGCAGACGTTCATGCTCCGCAACGATCGACGCTTCGCGCTCTTCGGTGTCGCCGGGTTCCGTCAACGCGGCGTTTGCTTCGCTGTCGCTTCGCGGCGGCAGGCCCGCGAAGGCTTGCAGCCAGGGCGCGCCATAGACGGTTTCGAAAATCTGCTCGACGGCGGCGTCGCGCATGTCACGATAGAAATCGAACGACGCGATGACGGCATTCGACATGACCGTCTGCATCTGCAGGAACGGGTTGTCGGCCGCAACGGGCGCGCGCGCTTCCTTCACGCTTTCAGCGGCCCGCGCGACGGACGACGCAAACGGATTGCGATCGGACCACAGTTCGTACGTGACGCGCAGCGGATGCAGCTTGCTCGAAAGATCCGTTGTCCACGGCGTCGTGCATGCGCGCACCCACGGCTGCATGAAGCTGCGATACAGTCCGAGATTGACGCGCGACAGATACGCGGCCGTGGCGAAGCGCCGGTCGCTTTCGGGGTCGGGCTGCACGATCTCGCGCACGTCGGCGATGGTTCGCGGAGAAATGGACAGCACATACTGGCCTTGCGCGAGTTCCGCGTAAGGCGTCGCATCCGTCTTCGCGCCCATGTGCGCTTCGTACAGGCCAGACGGCAGCAGGTCGATCAGATCGATATTGCTGACGAACTCGCGATGTTCTTTCTTCCCCGTGCTGCTCGACACGAAGATGCCGAGATGGCCGATGCTGTCGTGCGTCGCGTAGACGATAGTCTGGTCGTGGCCGAGCAGATCGGCGTCGTCGCGATAGAGATCGGTGATCCAGCCGAGCGCTTGCGGCGGCGGCGTGATGTTGTCGCCATACGAGCAGAACACGACGATGGGCGAGCGGATATTGCGCAGATCGAGCCGCACGCCGTCCGACGTCACGATCTCGCCGCTGACGAAGCGGTTGCCGACGAACAGGTTATCGACGATGTACTGCATTTCGCCCGCGTTCAGGAACACGTGGCCGCCCCAATACTTCTCGAAGCCGAGATAGCGCGGACCTTCCGTGTCGATGCTCGTGTACAGGTTGTACTGCTTGGTCCACAGCGTGTTCGCCGGGTTCAGGTTCTCGAAGTTCTGCACGAGCCACGCGCCGTCGAAGCGGCCATCGCCGAGATCGCCGGTGAGCGCCGTGAGCCACGAGCCGCCGAGCATGCCGCCCGAATAGCGCATCGGATTCTTGCCGCGCCAGCCGGCCCAGTACGACACGGGTGCGCCCGCGACGACGATCGGTCCGAACAGGTCGGGGCGCATCGAGGCCGTCATCAGCACTTGCCAGCCTGCCTGGCAATTGCCGATCACGGCGGGTTTGCCGGGGCTGTTTGGGTGCAGTTCGATGACTTTTTCGAGGAACGCAGCTTCCGCGTGCATTACGTCTTCGACGGTTTGTCCTGGCACGGGGTCGGGCAGGAAGCCGATGAAATAGCAGGGATGACCCGCGCGCAACGCAGCGCCGATTTCGCTGTCGCGCTTGAAGCCGCCGATGCCCGGCCCGTGTCCCGCGCGCGGATCGACGACCACGAATGGACGCAGGCGGCCGGGATCATGTCCCTCCGCAAGGTCGCGGTCGGGCTTCAGGTCGTCCGGCGCGACGATGCGCACGAGTCCGTAGTTGACGGGGCGCGGCAGCGTGCGCCCATCGATGATGAGCTCGGTGCCGAAGTCGAGCACGTTGGGTACGCGCTCCTGCATGTGCGCCTGATACTGATTGCCGCGTTCGCGCATCACGTCGGCGAACAGCACGCTGCGCTGCCATGCGTCGACGGCGTAGGCGTAGCCTTGCGCGAACAGATTGCCGGGCATCGATGCGAAGGGCATCGAAGGCGCGAATGTGTCAGGTGTAGCGGAGTTCGGTTGAGACTGATTCATGGTCGCATCTGCTCCCTCAATGGGTCGGCGCCGCGGTCTCACGCGAGGCTCACATGCACGTGCGATGCGCGCATGAAGCGCTTACCCGACGCGCGAGCATCGTCGCAATGAGTCGCGCGGCCTGAAACCAGGGCGAGACATCAACGCGCCTCGACGAGGCGCGGCTTCGATCAAGATCAGCGATAAAAATGGCAGAAGCATGACGCTTTGATGAATGCGAACATCGGCCCCGCATGTTGCGCGACCCGATGCTTGTTGCGTTGCGTCAACAACCCAGTGTAGGACGGGATGATTTATCTGGCAATCTGAAATATGCCAGCGAGGGTGTGTGGAATTGAAGCATTGACTTCGATCAAGGCGATTGCATTGCCCGCCTTGATCGAATGTTTTATCCAGGCTAGCGGCTTGCGTCGCGAATCATGTTGCGCGCGATCACCAGTTGCTGGATCTGCGTCGTGCCTTCGTAAATGCGGAACAGGCGCACGTCGCGATAGAAGCGCTCGACGGCATACTCGGATACATAACCCGCGCCGCCATGAATCTGCACCGCGCGATCCGCGACGCGGCCGCACATCTCCGACGCGAACAGCTTGCAGCACGATGCTTCCGTCGATACGTCCTGTTTGTCGTCGCGGCGGCGCGCGGCATCGAGCACCATCGAGCGCGCGGCGTAGATTTCCGCGCGGCTGTCGGCGAGCATGGCCTGCACGAGCTGGAACTCGGCGATCGGCTGGCCGAACTGCTTGCGCTCCATCGCATAGCGCAGCGCATCGTCGAGCATGCGTTCGGCCGCGCCGACGCAGATCGCCGAGATATGCAGGCGTCCTTTGTCGAGCACCTTCATCGCCGTCTTGAAGCCGACGCCTTCCCTGCCGCCGATGATGTTCGCAGCAGGCACGCGGCAGTTCTCGAAGATCACGTCGCAGGTATGTGCGCCTTTCTGGCCCATCTTCTTGTCGATCTTGCCGAGCGACAATCCGGGCGTGCCTTTCTCGACGATGAACGCCGAGATGCCGCTCGCGCCTTTGATTTCAGGGTTGGTGCGCGCCATCACCGTGTAGATGCCCGCTTCGGGTGCGTTGGTAATGAAGCGCTTGGTGCCGTTGATCACATAATGGTCACCGTCGCGGACAGCCGTCGTGCGCAGCGACGCGGCATCCGAACCCGAACCCGGCTCCGTCAGTGCGAACGACGCAATCAGTTCGCCCGACGCGAGCTTCGGCAGATAGTAGTGCTTCTGCTCGTCGGTGCCGTCGATGATGAGCCCCTGCGAGCCGATGCCGTTGTTCGTGCCGATCAGCGAGCGGAACGCGGGCGAGGTCTTCGCGATCTCGAACGCGGCGAGCACTTCCTCTTCCATCGTCAGTCCGAGGCCGCCGTATTCCTCCGGAATCGACAGCCCGAAGAGACCGAGTTCACGCATCTCGCCGACGATGCCGGCGGGGATTTCATCCGTTTCGGCGACTTCGTTTTCTGCGGGCACGAGACGCTCGCGCACGAAGCGCGACAGCGAGTCGAGAAGAATGGACAGTGTTTCCTGATCGCGGATCATCGTTTTACCTGTGTGCTATGACGCGGTTCGCCTGTCGCGCTCGCATGAACGCGTGAGGCACGCCGCGCCGGGTCTTTTCATCGCCGCCCGATGGCGGCCTCCACGCGTTTGACAAGGGCCACGAGGCGCGGGCCGATGTCGTTCTCCAGCTTGTCGCGGCTCAGCACGAAGGCGGGCCCGCCGCAATTGAAGGCCATCTGCGTGCCATCGGGTGCCATGAACGGCACGCCGACGCTCGCGATGTCCGCATCCCAGTCGCCATACGACAGGCAGAAGCCGCGCGTGGCGTAATCCTTCATTGCATCGTCCATGCCGCTTTCGATACGCGGCCAGGCGGTTTCGTCCTGCGCGCGCACCTGGTCGAGCACCGCGTTGCGTTCGGCATCGGTGGTGGCGGCGAGATACGCGCGGCCCATCGATGTCGTCGCAATCGGCAGACGCGTGCCGATGCTGCGCATCACGGTGATCGGCGCGCTGCTACGCACCCATTCGACATACAGCATCGACAGCCGGTCTCGCACGCCGATCGCCACCGAGCATCCCGCGTATTCGGCAAGCTCCTGCATCAGCGGCCGCGCGAGGTCGCGAATGTCGAGGTTCGACAGCATCGCGTAGCCAAGCGACAGCACGCCCGTGCCGAGGCTGTACTTGCCGAGCGGTTCGTCGTAGCGCAAATAGCCGAGCTTCGCGAGCGTACCGGCGAGCCGCGCGACGGTGCCCTTCGGCAAACCAGTTCTACGAGCCAGTTCGGTCAGGCCGAGATGCCGTTCCTTCAGGCCGAAACAACGCAGCAGTTCGAGGCCGCGCGCGAGCGCTGTGACGAACTGGCGATCGGTGTCGTACGGTTCGTCGTCGAAACGCGCGATGTCGCGATGCTCGGGCGGCTGGTTGGGACGCATGTCGCGCTTGTCTCCCGCTTTGGTGCTTGGGGCGAATGCTGTCATGTCGCTCAACTTCGTGTCAATCGGTTGTGGGGTTGTGGTTCGCATAGCGGACCATTGTAGAGCGAGGTTGATGGATTCGCCAATTGGTCCCGGCAAGCGATCGGACGCGGGGCTCGTGTCTATTATGAGATGGCGTGTGAAGGGATGATGGTGGAGTTAACCACTAGATGCTACGTGAAGAAGCCGGCGGGGAGGCAGCGCGTAAACGAGCCATCACATGTTGGTGATGGTTCGCAATGCGGACCAAGCTGCGGAAGGCTACCAGGTCCGGATCGAAGGCTGCGTGTTGTCCCTCGGCGAACCGCCTGGACCATAGGGGTCGGGATTGCCGAAGCGCGACATCGTTCCGTTCGTGCGCGCGCGGCTCAGTTCGTCGCGCACCTGGGCGCGTGTCTTCGGTCCGTCGCTGGGTGCGGCTGCGGGCGGCGGGGCAGTGGGCTCGTGGGATTGCACCGTCGACGGCACAGCGGCTGCGGGCGGCTGCTCGACGGGTTCGGCGACCCTCGCGGCAGTTTGCACCGCGGATGCGATCACCGGCTCAGGCTGCGCATGCGGTTGAAGCGGAGCCGTGCTGGCCGCGTGATCGCTTGCGGCTGCATTGTCCGTCGCGCTGTCAGAGCGGATATCGACGAGCGGCGTTGCGTCGAGTGTGGATTGGTCTGGGTCAGAAGTCTCGGTCACATGACGTGACGTCGCCGATCGCACGTGCGTCGTTTTCGCGGAAGCATGCGACCGCGCAAACGGCTGCGCAGCGCTTTGCTCATTCAACGTGGCCGACCGCATCTCGCGCGCCTGCGCTTCGCGCACGGCCAGTTCTTTTTGCAGCAGCAGCGCTTGCGGCTCGTCACTGCGCATCGTCAGCACCGCGTCGAGCAGCACGTGCGCGGACGCGAGGTCGCCGCGTTGCAGGCTGTCGTGTACCGCCTGCAACACGCGCGCGATGCCCGCGTTGCGCGGATCGTCAACAGGCGCGTCGGGCGTCACGGGGCGCGCCGCGGACGACAGGGCGCTATCGACGCGGCCTTCCGTATTCTTCGCAACCGACTCGCGATTGCCGAACCGAAGTCCCAGCGTCGCAAGTGCCAGCGCGCCGATCAGCAGGCCGCCCGCGACGAACATTCTGTTGGATTCACTCAACATCGCGCTTCCCTTCGGGTCAGTGCCGCACACGTCGATACGCGCATCGCTTCACGCGCATTCCGCAGACAAAAAAAGCGCGAGCTGCGCTCGTATGCAATACGAGTTGTAGCAGCAATTGGATGCAGCAACGTGGGCAAATAAAATCTGGCGAGCGGGATTCGTCACAGGTTTGGCTGATGTGCCGCCATTTTCCAGTAGCATGGCGCCAACGCGTTTTTCGGGGATGCGCATGGGTTATCTGTTGGTTCTCGCCGTGGGCCTCGCGGCGGGCACGCTGAGCGGCGTGATCGGCACGGGCTCGTCGATGATGCTGATGCCCGTGCTCGTGATGCTGTTCGGTCCCCAGCAGGCGGTGCCCATCATGGCGATCGCGGCGATCATGGGCAATTTCGGCAAGGTGCTCGCGTGGTGGCGCGAGATCGACTGGCGCGCCTGCGGCGCGTATTGTTCGACCGCCGTGCCGGGCGCGGCGCTCGGCGTACGGACGCTGCTCGCACTGCCGCCGCATGCCGTCGAGATCGCACTCGGCCTCTTCTTCGTCGCGATGGTGCCGGTGCGCCGCTGGCTCGCGCGTCGCTCGGTGCGCTTCTCGCCGTGGCACCTGGCGGCGATCGGCGCGCCCGTCGGGTTTCTGACGGGCATCGTGGTCTCGACGGGGCCGATCACGGTGCCCGTGTTCATGGGCTATGGACTCGTGAAAGGCGCGTTTCTCGCGACGGAAGCGGCCGGCTCGCTGGCCGTCTATGCCGCGAAGGTCGCGACCTTCAACCACTTCGGCGCGCTGCCGCTGCACGTCGTGCTGGATGGCCTGATCACGGGTTCCGCGCTGATGGTGGGCGCGTTCTGCGCACGGCGCATCGTCGTGCGGATGAGTCCCGGCACATTCAGGCTGGTCGTCGACGGGTTGATGCTGTCGTCCGGCCTGTCGCTGCTGTGGGCGGCGGGACGCTGATCGAAACAGCTACAACAGGGAAGGGAACGACATGATCGAACGAAACATGGTCTCCACGGCCTTCGATTTGCCCGGCTATACCGTCGATACGTCGCTTGGCATCGCGCGCGGCATCATCGTGCGTTCGCGCTCGGTGGTGGGCGCGATCGGCGCGAGTCTGCAGACCATCTTTGGCGGCAATATCTCGCTGTACACGTCGCTGTGCGAGCGCGCCCGGCAGGATGCCTACGAGCGCATGCTAGCCGAAGCGGCGACGCTCGGCGCGAATGCCGTGATCGGCATGCGTTACGATGCGACGGAGATCGGCGCGGGCGTGACGGAGGTGCTGTGTTATGGAACCGCCGTACACGTGCGCCGCAACGTGTAACCGAAGTTTTTCAACCAGAAGGAAATGTCAATGCGTCTGCTGCTTGCTCTGCTTTTGCCGTGGTTCCAGTTCTTCACGATTGGCCGGCCGTTCGCCGGGATCATCTGCCTGGTGCTGCAACTCACGATCATCGGCTGGCTGCCGGCGGCGATCTGGTCCGTGTATGCGCTCAGCCAGTACAACACCGACCGTAAGATCGACGAAGCGCTCGGCCGGCGCTCGTAAGCGCATTTGTTGCAAACACATCTGATCAGGCTGGTAGCGTGCATCGGCCTCAAGCAAATGCGCTTCGAGGCCGATAACCAGACGTTGGGCTCCTGTAGCGGGCCCCAATGCCACGGCCCAGATGAGCACAATACACACGCCCCAGTCCATCCGCCTTCGCGCACTCGTCGATACGGTGCAGCGCAACGAACGCACGTTGCGCCGCTTCCAGGATGTCGAGCTTCAATTGATCCGCGCGCAGGATTTCCCGTCGCTTTGTCGTGTGCTGCTCGACTATCTGCCGCGCGAATTCGGACTGGAGGGCGTGACGCTGTGGCTCAACGACACGCTGCCGCTGCTGCACGAACTGGCGTTGCGGCACGCGAGCAACGCGAACCGGCGAAGCAACGAGAACAACGGAGTGGCCGCATCGTCGCTGAAGACCTCGCGCGAGATGGGCGATGCCGCCGCGCGGCTCTGTTCTCAGGGGCGTCCGTGGCTTGGCACGCCCGCTGCGATGGACGACGCGGCGATCAATGCGTGCTTCGGCAGCGACCCGCGGCCTGCCAGCATCGCGCTGTTGCCGCTCGCGACGAACGGACAGCCGAGCGGCTATCTATGCCTCGCGAGCGACAACGAAAGCCGCTTTGCGCCCGGCATGGCGACCGACATGCTGGAGCGTTTCGCCGTGATCGTCGCCGCGAGCCTCGACAACGTCGCGCATCGCGAGCAGCTTGAACGCCTTGGCGCCACCGACGCGCTCACGGGTCTGCCCAACCGCCGCTATTTCGACGAACGCCTGCGCGAAGAAACGACGCGCGCGTCGCGCTACCGGCTGCCGCTGGGCTGCCTGTTCATCGATATCGACGGCTTCAAGCCGATCAACGACGCGCACGGTCACGCCGTAGGCGACCGCGCGCTGGCGATGGTCGGCGCCTGTCTGCGCAAGCAGACGCGGCTCGGCGACACGATCGCGCGCTACGGCGGCGAGGAATTTGCCGTGCTGCTGCAAGGCGACCTGAAGGATTCGCTGGTCGTGGCCGAGCGCATGCGCGCAGCTGTCGCGCAACTCGACCTGCGTGACAACGATGGCGCGGACGACGGCGGGCGCATTCCGTTGACGGTGTCGATCGGCGTATCCGCGCATGCAATGCAGCAAGGCGCCGATCTCGACGGACTCGGACGTACGCTCGTCGACGAAGCGGACCGCGCGATGTACAAGGCAAAGAGCGACGGACGCAATCGCGTGGCGACGCTCGTCGTGTAAGCGCGGCTGCGCTAGTCGTCGATGAACAGCATCGACACGTAGAGGATCGTCGACACGACGATGATGCCGGCGCCGACGAATACTTTCGTGCGGTTGAATTCGAGTCCGCCGTTGATCGCGACGGCAATGCCGGCGACGGCCGACAAGGTGCCGATCGCAGCCAGCACGACGTGCGCCTTGCTCCAGATCATTTTGCGGCGCGCGCGGCGCTTCGGGGAATTCCAGGGTTCAATAGGCATCGGGTTGATTGTGCGGGACAGCGAGATGATCTACGACTCCGTCTCGCCGGCATGGCGAGACGGAGTCGTGCAAACGCGCGCTTACTTGATCGGCGTACCGTCGCGCGTAATCTGCACGGCCGTCGCGGACACGTAGGTCGCGCGAATGCTGTCGCCAACCTTGATTTTGGTGAGCGGCACGTCCTGCGAGACTTGCAGAACCACGGTGTGCTGAGGGCCGCGCAGCGTCACCAGACGCTTCTTGCGGTCGATCTTCTGCACGGTCGCGACCACCTCGACGTGGCGCGTCTGTGTCGATGCGCCGCCTTGCACGGGTGTGGTCGTTTGCGATTCGACGCGCGAACGCACGCCCTTCGCGTCGACCTTGTCCGCCGTCAGCAGCAGCGCGCCCTTGTACGAGATATGCACCTCGTCGCCGACTTTCAGCTTCTTCACGTCACCGACATCGGGATCGACGTCGACGATCGTCGTCTCGCCGCGCGGCCCGCGTATCGTCACTTCGTTGTTGTCGGCGTCGATCTTGACGATGTGCGCCGTGACGTCGGCGACGGCGGCCGTGCCGATGGCATTCGGAGCGGGCGAGGACGCCGGATTGTCCTGCGCGCGAGCGTCGATGGCGGGCGCGGCGAGTGCAGCACATGCGGCTGCGATGGCCAGGATGCGAACCGGACGGCGAGCTGCAAGTTGCATGGAAGACTCCTCGGTAGAATGGGCCTGTGGTCCGTGGGCCGATTGGTCGCGACGAAGCTGGGCGCGAAACCGGCGTCTGGGTTCAGGCGGGTTCAGCGACGTGGCTGGCCGCTTTTCTTCTTGCATCTTCATAGACGCGGCGTCGTTCCGCCTCGACCAGCAGGCGCTTGCGCTTGACCGACTGGCGATGAATAGGCGGTCCCATCACCGCGACGTAATCGGCATAGCGATGTTTCTGGTAGCGGCGGAAAAAGTCAGGGCCGGGCAAGCCGTTGCTCAGCGAGAGCAGCACGCCGTAGTCGATGGCCGACACCTCGCCGAGCGACGCGATGGCGCGCTCAAGTGCGTCGTAGCGCGCGGTGAGCGGATCGCCCGCGCCGAACATGGCGTGAAAGCGCTGATAACTGAGGAGACGCTCATGTTCCGCGGCGCGTCGCAATGCCAGCACGATACGCTCGACCCGTTCGGGTTCCATCTTGACCTCCGCGCGTGAAGCTCCATCACGCGAGCAATGAACAGGCTGCGCGACAGGCTGCTGCAATTAATCGGTTATGCAGTTTATAGATGAAGTTGTTTCGCGTTGCTGGAATATTGATTTAACTCAATATGCAAAAGCATTTTTCTGGACATACGCATACACGCCGCATTTTAGAGCAGCGAACAGAGCATGAATAAATACTATTAGCGATGCAATCGAGATGTTCGATTTGTGTAGCCAGGTCTTGCCATACAACGTTCCTTAAAAACGTAGCAGGCGCACGGACCAAAGTGCGGATTGTCAGGCTGGATTGCAGTCGATGCGAGTAACTGTTACAGCATGCTAGCAAACGATTTGGGTAAGTTCAAGGCGCGCAATGTAATGCGATTGAAAAAATGTGACGAGTGATATTGTTTATCGAAATGGTTTGACTGTTTATTGCCGTTAAACGCAACGCAATAAAATTCGCAAATGATTCTTCGATATTCATGAAATTTTACGGACAGCCGACACAACCGGCCTTAGAACATATATTGGTTTTTGTCTTGTGTCATGTCATGCGCCACGCAGGCCCGTTATGCGGCACCTCGGGCTTTCGTCGTCCGACCGTCAACGAGACCGCTCATGCCTTCACGAAACGAAGCATTGCCGACTGTCATGCGCAGGCTCGCGGCGGGCAAGATGCTGATGGAAGGCGCGTCCGTTAGCGACATCGCCGCGCAGCTGCATATCTCCGAGAACACCGTGCGTAAATATCGCGCGCTCGTGAACGAGGGCGGACTGGAGTCGTTGCGGCAGATGAGTGTGGGCGGCCGTTCGTCGGTGCTAGACGAGGCCGCGATGCAGTGGATCGCGGCTGCGCTGAGCGGGCCTGCGGGTATACACGGCTTTCCGTCCGATGCATGGACCAGCAACCGTCTACGCGAGCTGATACGCGCCCAGTTCGGTGTCAGCTATTCGCGTGTCTACACGTGGCAGATCGCCACCAATCTCGGCCTCGGGCACCGGCTTACCAAATCGCGCAAATAAGCGCGTGCCGTCGTCCTCAGCGCGCCGCAGGCAGCAGTTCGCCCCAGGCGACGAGAATCTTCTGGATGCTGCGCGCGTAAGCGTCGCGCTCTTTCGGCGACTCAGAGTGGTAGGCGCCGATCGCGCGCCAGGTGTTCCCGTACTTCACCATCTTCTGCTTCATGAGCCACGCGGCGACATAGATGTTCACGCAAGCGTCGGTGAGCGCGCGATGCGGAATGCCGAGGCGCTTCAGATCGCTGAAATGCACGGAGTTGATCTGCAACTGGCCAACGTCGATCGAACCGTTCGCGTTGCGGTTGACGGCAGCGGGGTCGCCTTTCGATTCATGCCACGCGACGGCGCGCAGGATCAGCGGATTGACGCCCTGATAGACGGCAGCCTGCTCGAAGCAGTCGTCGGCGTGGGCGGCGCCGCACGTCAACGAGGCAAGCGAAAGCGCGAGCGCGCCCAGCGCGCATCTGAGCGGGCGCAGCGAGCGGGGCGCGGCGCGGAGTCGATGGTTGAACACGTGTGACGCTCCGTTGAGGGTGCGAATCAGCGGTTATTTCGCCAGCGCGAGGTCGAGCTGCTTGTCGACCGAGCGCAGATAGGTGCGCGAAGCGTCCGACACGACCAGACGCGCGGCGGGCGCGGTGGGCCGCACGTCGACGGCGGCGCGCACCTTGCGTTTTTTCGTGGCGGGCTTCGGCGCGAGCGGCTCGTCGTCGTCGGTCGTAGGCGGCAGCATTGCGAGCGTCGGCAGCGGCGGATAGACCTTGTCGGAGGCGGCTGTCGCGGCGGCGGTTGCGCCATTGGTGCCATTTGCAGCAGCGGCGCCGTTCGCCGACAGCGTGCCTGCGACGGCCGGCTGACCCGCTTGCGCGGCCTCGCTCATGAACGTGGTGAGCGCAACGAGGCTCGCCGCGCAGATGACAATACGGAACATGACTTGGCTTCCCCTCATGGCGTGGCGGCTGTCGGCCGGACCGACACGCTATACGGCTGGTTCGCGCCTGCCGTCAGGTTCTCGAGGCTGAGCTTCGCCGGATGCTGCGACGGCACGCCACGCCAGATCGCCTGATTGAGGTACGGCAGATCCTGGCCGAGGGCGGTAACGAGAATCGTGGTCGGCTGCTTCTGCGCAGCGGCCAGCGCGCCCGCCTTGGCGAGCACGGCCGACAGTTGCGGATCGCGGGCGCCGAGCGCGTCGGGCGGAATCGTAAAGCTGATGACATCGTTCGACACGGGCGGCTTGTCCGCCTGCGGCGCCGTATTGGCCGGCAATTGCGCGCAACCGGCCAGCGCGGCGATAACCATACAAAACGCAAGCTGCTTCACGAGCTGCTCCCAGAAGTCGTTGACGCTATTTCGGATTTGTCGGCAGAATCGCGTCGAACTTGATATGCAAACCGCAAACGTTTGCCAAATCGGGAAACTTGACTCAAGAACGGCGGTCGTTCGGAAACTCTGACCGTGGAGGATTGGGAAAAGCGGTGAGGTTGCCTCAGGGGTTGGCGGCGCAAAGAGGCATGTTTGAACGCGCGACTGGTTCTATGCGGATGGCATTTCCGCTTGTCGATCGCCAGGAGCGCCGCGGCAATCGCACTCATTTAGCGATCAACATGATCGCGTAACACAGACCTGATACACAGCCCCCTCGGGATATCGTCCCCATGCCCCCGGCTTGAGCAACCGGGCTTCATTCCACGTCGGTCCTGCATCAACTAGTCAAACGAAATGTCAGCGGATTTCATCTGGAGGCTGCTCGCCGCGTTCGCGTGCGGCGTCGCAATCGGTCTCGAACGTCAGATGCGGCAGCGCACGGCGGGTCTGCGTACGATTACGCTCGTCGCGAGCGGCGCTTGCCTGTTCGTCACGCTCGGCATGCTGACAGGCAATGGCGTCGCGGGCGTCACGCAGATCGCCGCGTATGTGGTGTCGGGCGTGGGCTTCCTGGGCGGCGGCGTGATCATGCGTGACAAGGGCTCGATCCAGGGCATCAATACGGCGGCGACGCTCTGGTGTTCGGCGGCCGTCGGCGTGCTGTGCGGCGCGGGGCATTACGGACCGGCGCTCGCGGGCACGGTCGTCGTGCTCGTGACCAACACGGTGCTGCGCGAAGTGAGCCGCGCGATCAACGCGACGCCGGTGTCGAGCGCGGACCTCGTGCGCGAATATGTGTTGACTGTCGTGTGCCGCGAACAAGACGAGATCCACATTCGCACGGTACTGTCGAACTCGATGTATTCGCAACCGCTGTCGTTTCAGAGTCTGACGAGCGAAGACGTTGAAAACGATCCGTCGCGTATCCAGGTGACGGCGACGTTGCGCATGCACCCGAAGGATCAGGCCAAGCTCGAATTGATGGCGAGCCGGATCAGCATGGAGAAGAGCGTGTCGAGCGTCAGCTGGTCCGCGAAGGAAGCGGAGCCGACGCCTGAATAAAAAAGCGCATCGCGCGGCGATGCCGCGATGCGCTTTGCTGAACGTCTACTTCTATTCGAGCCGTGGGCTTACTGCGTCGCGAGATGCTTGCGCTTCGCGAGTTCCTGCGCGGCCGCGTACTGCGCCTGGATGGTGGGCAGCGCCTTCTGCGCGGCTTCCTTCAACTGCGCGTCACGTCCCGATGCGATTTCCGCCTGGAACGCCGACAGCGTCTTCTGCTCGCCGCTCAACGCAACCTGCTCGATATACGCCTTGTCGAATTCCGCGCCGCGCAGATTCTTGATGCTGTCGAGCGTCGCCGTATCCGGATTGTTGTGCGGCACGTCGACGCCGCGCGGGCTCGCTGCGCGCAGCGCATTGGCGATCGTGAGGTTGTCGGCAGCGGCCTTTTCGGCGAATGCCTTCACGTCCCGGTCGGTCGAACGCGACGTCGCGATGCGCGCGGCATCGCGCTGCGTGGCGACGGCTTGCGTGCCGTCGTTGACGAAGGTCTGGTCGGCTGCATGCAGCCGCACGGAATCCGCGGACGCGGCCTGTGCCGGTTGCGTGGTTTGCGCGTGTACCGCCGATGCGAACAGCAACAGACTGGTCGTGGATGCACAGACGATGGAAGCGATGGGCAAACGGATCATGTGTTCTCCTTCAGTGATGTATGAATCAGCCGAAGGCATTCTATGGGCCGGTCCCGCATGCAGGTGAAACGACGATGTCGCTTGTGTAACGGGGCGTAAAGCTTGTGGCGCGCGGCGCGCGGCGATGCAATGCGTTCGCGCGCCGCGTGGCCCTGCGAAGACATTTGCAGCGCGTCAGGAGTATCGTGAGCGGCACGGCAAACGGTGCCGGCTTCGCACACTCGTCAGGAGATCGCAATGGCCAAGGTTCTCGTTCTCTATTACTCGTCGTATGGGCATGTCGAAAAGATGGCGGAGGCCATTGCGGAAGGTGCGCGTGCCGCGGGCGCGCAGGTCGATATCAAGCGCGTGCCGGAGACCGTGCCCGAAGAGATCGCGAAGAAGTCGAACTTCAAGCTCGACCAGCAGGCACCCGTTGCAACGGTCGCCGATCTCGAGCAATACGATGCATTCGTGGTTGGCACGGGCACGCGTTATGGACGCATGTCGTCGCAGATGGCCGCGTTTCTCGATCAGACGGGTGGACTCTGGATGCGCGGTGCGCTGAACGGCAAGGTCGGCGCGGCGTTCGCATCGACGGGTACGCAGCATGGCGGGCAGGAGACCACGCTGTTCTCGATCATCACGAACCTGATGCATCTGGGGATGATCATCGTGGGCTTGCCGTATAGCCATCAGGGGATGATGAACATGACGGAGATCGTCGGCGGCGCGCCTTATGGCGCCACGACGATCGCAGCGGCCGACGGTTCGCGTCAGCCGAGCGCAATCGATCTGGAAGGCGCGCGGCATCAGGGCGAACTGGTCGCGAAGACGGCGGCGAAGCTGTTTGGCTGAGAGGTTTTTTGCTTGTTGACGTCGGCGGCGGGGCGCATTGAATGCACAAGAACTCGCGCGCGATTCAATGCGCCGTCGTTCAGGCCGCTGCCGGTGCGTCCGGCGGCAACGTCAGTTGCGCGACTTCGACGTTGTCGAGTTGTTCGAGCACGGACGGCGCGAGCAACAGTTTCGCCTTGCGAATGCCCGCGCCCATCACTACCTGCCGGCGTTCCATCACGCCGGCATCGACTAGAACGCGCCAGTTCGCGGGCAAGCCGAACGCCGTGATGCCGCCGAACTCCATCGCGCTCTGTTCCGTCGCGATCTCGCGCTGCGCGAACGAAATACGCTTTGCGCCCAGCACGGCTTTCACTGCGCCATTGACGTCGAGCCGCAGCGAGCCGAGCGTCACGATGGCGGCGAGATGCTCGCCGCCATCCTTCTTGTACTTGACGACGATCGTGTTCGCGCAGTCGTCCATCGGAAAGCCGTAGCGCGCGCTGAAGTCGGCTGTGTCCGATGCGTCGTCGGTGACGGCGAACACGACGATGTCGCGGCCCTCGATGGATGTGGCGACGTGTGAGGGAAGATGCGCGCCGATGCTGTCGGGCGCAATGATGTCGAGCTTCTGAAGCGGTTCGTGCGAAAGCATGGTGACCTGTGAGCAGTGAACGGACGAAAACTACGCGCACACATTGTACGATTTGCGGCCTTGTTTACGGCATCGCGCGTATGGAGTCAGTCGCTGCGCGAGTGTGCCTTGGTAGTGGCTTTCACGGGAAAAAGATGCACGCTCATGAAGTCGACGAAGGCCCGCATTTTCGGCGTCAATTGCCCGCCCGAAGGCCAAAGCGCGCGAAACACGCTGAGCGCGCCCGAATATTCGCGCAGAACCGGCACGAGCGCGCCGCTCTCCACCTGCGCGCGCACCGTGAAATCCGGCACGCAGGCCAGGCCGAGATCCTGCTCGGCCATCGCGATCAGCGGCTCGACAGCTGTTGCGACGGCGGTCGTGGGCAAGTCGATATCGATCGATTCGCCATCGCGTTCGAGCGGCCAGCGGCGCAGCTTCCCCGTCGTCGGAAAGCGATGCTGAAGACACGCGTGATGGACGAGTGCCTCGGGCGTCGTGAGCGGCGGATGCTTCGCCAGGTACGCGGGTGACGCGACGATCAGATGCACATACGTGCCCATCGTTCGCGTGATCAGTTGCGAGTCGTTGACGTCGCCCGTGCGCATCACGACGTCGAAGCCTTCTTCGATCACATCGACGACGCGGTCGCTGAAGTCGATGTCCAGCATGATCTCGGGATACACCTTCATAAACTCGCCGATCACGGGCATCAGCAGCTTGGTCACCATCGGCATGCTCACGCGCAGCTTGCCGCGCGGCGCTGCATGCGCGAGCGCGAGTTCACTCTCCGCGGCCTCGATCTCTTCGAAGATGCGCTGGCAGCGCGTGAGAAACAGCGCGCCTTCGGGCGTGAGCGTGATGCTGCGCGTGCTGCGATGAAAGAGCCGCGCGCCGAGCCGTGTTTCGAGTCGTGAAATGGCCTTGCCGACTGCCGAAGCCGAGATGCCGAGCTGGCGGCCCGCTTCGGTGAAACTGCGGGTTTCGGCGGCGCGCACGAAGATGTTGAGCGAGCCGAAGCGGTCCATTGCGCCTGTACTCGTCGTGCCGTCGATCGTCGCCGACGACGCGGAGTGCAGCTTGACGGGCGCCGTGCGCGCCACATCGGCTTGTGTAGCCATGGCAGGTCTCCGGAACTGGAAGCGCCGCCCGGCGTGTCAGCGCGAGCGGCGCGTCGCACGCTAACCGTGCGCGTCCGAAGTGTAGCGCGTGCGCGCCGTGTCGATCATTCGAGGTCGTCGAGCTGTTCCGCGAGGATCATCTGCGACATGTTGCGCGGGCGGCTCGACGGGCGGCTGAACGGGCCATACACGGCATCGCCGCGCACGATGCTGGCGCCCGTCAGCGCACACACGCCGCGCGAGCGTGCAATACGGCGTACCCACAACTGCTCGGTATAGCGGCCGGCCGTCGAATCGCGCCACGTGATCGAAATCGACTTCGCGCCGAAGCGTTCGACGAACGTGATCACCGCGTCACTATGCTGGCTCGCCGCTTGCGCGCGTTCGGCGGTGGGGCTGCGGCGCGCGGGACGCGCGGCGCAAGCGCCCTTGTCGCATTTGTCGGACGATGCGAGCTTGCTGTCCTGCGCGGGCGACTTGCCGAGCCGCGAAATCGTCGCGGTCCACGGGTCGTGCAGCGCGGGTGCCATGCCGCCGCCTGCAGGCTCGGACCGAAGATCGGCGTACAGCGTTTCCTTGCGACGCAGTTCCGGCTCACCGTTCGCGCGCCGGTTTGCGTGGGCGCGAGGCCTGGGTTCAGGCGTAGTGCCTGTTGCAGTTCCAATCCTGCTCACGTCGACTCCTCGTTAAAGCGTGGCCCATCGAGGCGGCTCATTCGATCACGCAGAACCTTACGTTCTGCTTTTGATGGCCACCCGGCAGCCGCATTTGCGGCCACTTGCGCGCGGGCGAAAACGCATGCGCCGCGCGTCGCTGCGCCCTGACGGCGTGCGATGGGAGCGGCTTCACGCTGCATCACAGCGTTGCAATCAGCTTTCGCGGCCGGCACGGATGACCGGTCGCATGGCGTGCATCCTAACGGCTTGCCATTGGCAGATAAATGCCAGCTAAATGAACACTCAATTTATCTAATTCAAACAATGGGACGGCACGGATACGGCAAACGACGCCAATCGCTTGCCGCATCAGGCTGTCCGGCGATGCATATGCACACCGATCGTGCGCGGAAACGCCCGATAGCCGCCACGCGGCGCAAGGTCTTGTCTTGACATCGCAAGACGGGCGACCATACTCGGACGGTACTTCGCCGCCCGGCCACAACCTGTTCCCATCGGAAGGACACGTCGACATGCACAAGTCAGTGAAGATTCCCGGACCCGATCACCCCATCACGATTGCAAAAAGCGGATCACGCGTGGTCGTGTCCGTGGCAGGCCACAAGATCGCTGACAGCACCGACGCGCTGTCCTTCCATGAAGCGTCGTACCCGGAAGTGCTCTACATTCCGCGCAAGGACGTCGACATGTCGCTGCTCGAACGCACCGGTCATTCGACGTATTGCCCGTACAAGGGCGAGTGCAGCTACTACAGCATTCCCGCCGGCGGCGAGCGTTCCGTCAACGCGGTGTGGAGTTACGAAAGCCCGTACGAAGCGGTCGAGTCGATCCGGGAACATGTTGCGTTCTATCGCGACCGCGTGGACGCCATCGAGGTCAGCGCGCAATAAGTACGCAATAAGTACGCAATGAGGACGCAATGAGGACGCAATGAGGACGCAATGAGACGCAAGCGGGCGGCTAGTTTCTGGCCCGTTGCGGCGACACCGAAGCCCTCGTTCGAGGGCTTCAAGACTTTCACTTCTTCCATCGAATCGCGACGCGTCGTCGCCGGTTCTCCGTCGTATTTCCGTCGTTGACATCGTTGTCAAAAGTGACCAGAACGTGTGAAAACGCGATCTGACGTCGCACGCTTGACGGAAATCAATGACGAAAAAATCCCGTTCCGAAATGCTCCGCTAGCCCACCGTACAACCGCTCGATCAAACCGGGGAAAAGCCCGAAAGCCGCATGTATGCACGCTTTCAGGGCATCGGATGCAGCGGGCATTAAATGATTTTTGTTGAATTTTTTTCGGAACCTTCTTGCCGTAAGCTTTTCGTAAACACCATCACGTTTGTCCGTGATGGACTGACTCCGTTCAATTCAGAACCCGGCAGGAGCCCGATCGATGAATCATCCAAAACGCTTATTGCTGTCCAACCTGGCGTGGTCGCAAGAGGTCTCGGCGCGCGAGCCCGAGTTCTTCACGGAACTCGCGCGCGGCCAGCAGCCGCGCTTCCTGTGGATCGGTTGCTCCGATAGCCGCGTGCCCGCCGAGCGCATCACCAACGCGCAGCCGGGCGAGCTGTTCGTCCATCGCAACATCGCGAACCTCTACACCTCCGACGACGGCAACACGTCGAGCGTGATCGAATACGCGGTGCATGCGCTGAAGGTCGAGCACGTGATCATCTGCGGACATCATCATTGCGGCGGCGTGCGCGCCGCGCTGTCGCCGCCTTCGGATGCGCTGCCCATCGTGAACCGGCGCATCGCCGGTTTGCGCGAGCTCGCCGGACGTCATCGCGACGAACTGCATGCGATCGCGGATTTCGACGAACGCGTCGACCGCTTTGCGGAGTTGAACGTGATCGAGCAGGTGCGGCTGTTGCGCGAGTCGCCCATCGTGCGCCGCGCGCCGCGTCCGCCGCAGGTGCATGGCTGGATTTTCGGGCTGCGTGCAGGGCTTACCACGCAACTCACCGATATGGATGAAGCCCGCGACATCGCCGTTATGCACGCCGAGCCGCCCCCATCCGTCGCTGTGCGCGACGCCGCGTAGCGACCTTCGGGCAACGCCCCTTTCCGACTTACTCACGCCTTTTCACGTTCACGTTCATCGAGCCGCCGGCGCGTCGCCGGGCGGCGTGGCTCAACTCGACCTTGCGGATACCATGCACACTCCACCTGTTTCCCGTCTATCGAACCTGCGCAGCGACGTCTTCGCCGGGATCGTCGTGTTTCTCGTCGCGCTGCCACTGTGTCTGGGCATCGCCACCGCGTCCGGCGTCGATCCGTTTGCCGGGCTGGTGTCCGGCATTATCGGCGGACTGGTCGTCGCGCTGCTGAGCGGCTCGCATCTGAGCGTGAGCGGGCCGGCTGCGGGCCTCGTCGTGATCGTCGTGTCGGCGATCGCGTCGCTCGGCAGTTTCTCCGCGTTTCTCGCCGCCGTGCTGATCGCGGGCGCGTTGCAGATCGGCTTCGGCCTGCTGCGCGCGGGACAGCTCGCCAGCTTCGTGCCCGTCGCCGTCATCAAGGGCATGCTGGCTTCGATCGGCATCATCCTGATCATCAAGCAGATTCCGCTCAGCGTGGGGCTCGTGAGCGGCGCGGATGCCAAAGTCGCGCACGCGGCCATGCTGGCGACGCCGTTCGGCGACCTGTCGATGGTGACGACTGTGCTCGCGCTCATCTCGGTGGCGATGCTGTTCGCGTGGGAGACGCCGCGCGCGAAGCGCTACGCGATCGTGCGCATGCTGCCAGGACCGCTCGCGGTCGTCGCGCTCGGCATCGGCGTGACGCTCGCGCTCGATGTGCTGGCGCCCGCGCTCGCGGTGCCGGCTGAGCATCGGGTGTCGCTGGTGTCGCTGGATTCGTTCGCCGCGCTGACGGGCGCGATTTCGATGCCCGACTTCAGGCAACTCGTGGATGGTGACGTCTGGCGCGTCGGCTTGACGCTCGCCATCGTCGCGAGTCTGGAAACGCTGCTGAGCCTCGAGGCCGTCGAACAGATCGATCCGAAGCGCCGCCGCGCGTCGCCGGACCGTGAGTTGAAGGCGCAGGGCGTGGGCAATATGGTGGCGGCCGTGCTTGGCGGTCTGCCGCTGACGGCCGTGATCGTGCGTAGCTCGGCGAACGTGAATGCGGGCGCGCAGACGCGCATGTCGGCCGTGATTCACGGCGTGCTGCTGCTGGCGAGCGTGTTCGCGCTGACGGCCGTGCTGAACCTGATTCCGCTCGCGTGTCTCGCGGCGATCCTGATTCACACGGGCTACAAGCTTGCGAAGCCGGCGCTGTTCGCGGCGATGGCGCGAGAAGGCGTCGACCGCTTCGTGCCGTTCGTGGCGACGATTGCTGGCGTGCTCGCGACGGATCTGTTGATCGGCATTGGCATCGGCATTGCGACGAGCGCGGTGCTCGCGCTGCGCTCGAACCTGTCGCGCACGTTCACGCTGACGTGTCACGACGATCACTATCTGCTGGTGCTGCGCAAGGACGCGACGTTCCTGTCGAAGCCGATGCTCACGCGCTGTCTCGCGCAGATTCCGGACCGCGCGACGGTGCTGATCGACGCGGAACGTGCCGATTTCATCGACCGGGATATCCGCGACACGCTCGATGCGTTCGTGGGCGAGGCGGCGCAACGGCAGATCACCGTCGAGCGTATGCGCTGGCCGGAGCCGGCGGCTCAGGAAGGCCGGGCGGCGCTGCCGTCACTAGGCGCGACGACGGGCTGACCCGTAAAAAGGGCGCGATAGCGCGCGGCGGCGCGCGTTATCGGTCTATTGGAACAGCAGTTTCGGAAAGTGCTGGCCGGAAGGCGAGGGCGCCGATGGTCAGCGCATCCTCGCCGTATCGGCGGAAGGATTACTCGGCGATCGAAAAGCGCGACGACCGCGTCTGCTTCGCCTTGCTGGGACGCTCGACACGCGGGCTCGCGCCGCGGATGAACAGCACTGCGCACAATGCCACCATGGCCCAGATGCAGAGAAGTACGGTCAAGACGTCCATTTTCAGTTCCAGTCTCAGTCAGTCGGCGCTGCAGTTGGTGCGGTTGCTGCCGTTCAGTTCAGTTCGCCCGGTCGCGCGGGCGGCCGGTCAATGCGTGGTGTGTTGCGTCTCGCCGTCGAACAGAAGCTCGTCGATCAGCCGCGTGGTCAGTGCAAGCTGCTTCTCCAGCGATACGCGAGCCAGTTCCGCGCTCACCGCATCGCCACGTGCGACGGCGGCGTGCGTCTGGGTGGCGAGGCGCAGCACCGTGTCGGACGCGAGCTGCAAGCCGCGCATCAGATCGGACTCCGGGTATTCCCGCGGGTTATTCCATTCCGGCGCGTTGAGCGCGTCGGGCTCGAACGGGTTGCTGCTGTCATAACGGGAAGACATTTCAGGCTCCTCAGTACACTGGCATGACTGCAGTGTGCGCTGCGGGGCCGGCGTTCAATCGGTCGAACAGAGGCCGATTTCGGATTCATACCGCCGTCATCGAAATGTGCCTGCGAACGACCAGAATGCCCGCTTCCCGTCCACATCCCGGCGAATGGTAAGCAACTGTTATTGCTCGGTCTGCACGTAGAGGCCCTGGGTTGCGCGGGCGCCTTTCTTGCGCGGGTCGAGTGTGAGGCGCGGTGGCTGTCCGTTGGTATCGAGCCGTAATGCGCCGTCACAAGTGGTCACGCACGTCTTCTGTAGCGTCTGCTCAAATAACAGAAGAGAAGGGAGAACGACCATGAAAAAGCTTCTGACGCTGGCAGCCGTCGCCGTGGCGACGATTAGTTTGGGAGGCTGCGTCGTCGCGCCGCCGTATGGTTATGGGTACGCGCCCGCCTACGGCTATGGCTACGGGCCGGGGTACTACGCGGGGCCGTCGGTGAACGTCGGCATCGGCTATAGCTGTTGCTGGGGCCATGGCGGGTGGCATCGGTAAGCGCGTGGCCGCGGCAGGGTGAACTCAGGCCGCACGGCGGCGAATCATCCAGAACGATCACGTGATCGAGATCCAAAGAAGCCGGATGTGGATGCGTGAGCGTCCCGTCCGGCTTTTTACGCGGCGCGGCATGTGGGCAGCCCGGTGGCTGGCGTTCGACGTTCGGCGTTAGGCGGCGCACATTGCGGGCGCATGCGGTGCCGCGCGCGTTGCGGGTTGCTGTACGATCTCGGAAAGAATGCGCCCGCGCGATAGCGGCGCGCCTTCCGACGCCACGATTTCGCAACATCACCTACGTTTTCGCACCCAGCATGGACTACCGCGTTACCTACGAGCACAGCCTCGCCACCGCCCCCGACGACTTCATCGTGAATGTGCCGTCGCAACTGGTGTCGGACGTGCCGTCGAACATTCCCAAGGCGCTGCTGCCCGAAGCAATCGAGAAGCTGATACTCGAACGTTCTCCGCGCATCGGCCGCATCCGCAACCTCAGGCTCATCTGACTTTTCCCCCGGGCCGGCCTCGTCGTTTTTCCTCGCCGGCCGCTGCGCTTGAAAACGGCTTGCTTGCCCTGCAACTTCGGCTCTCGTTTATACGGAGCCTTGTTATGGGAAGCCGTCCCCGTTTTGTCGACGATCTGTCGGGTGTACTGCCGAGCGCCTCTGCCGCCGGATCGTCCGAAGACGACGCACTCCTCGACGCCTATTCGCGCACCGTCATCGATGCGCTCGAACGGGTGCGGGCGGCCGTCGTCTTCATCACTGTTGAGCGCCGCGTGCCGGGCGCGCCGGAGCGCCATGCGCGCGCGGGCACCGGCTCGGGCTTTATTTTCACACCCGATGGTTATCTACTGACCAACAGCCACGTCGTGCATGGCGCGACGCATATCCGCGTGCAACTCGCCGACGGCACGAAGTTCGACGCCGATCTGGTCGGCGACGATCCGCACAGCGACCTGGCCGTGTTGCGTGTCGGCTCGCCGGAGCCGTTGCCGCATGTCGCGCTTGGCGAGTCGGGCAAGCTGCGCGTCGGGCAGATCGCGATCGCGGTTGGCAATCCGCTTGGGCTCGAGCAGACGGTGACGGCGGGCGTGGTTTCCGCGCTCGGGCGCTCGCTGAGGTCGAACTCGGGGCGCATGATCTATGACGTGATCCAGACGGATGCCGCGCTCAATCCGGGCAATTCGGGCGGGCCGTTGATCAACTCGGCGGGCCAGGTGATCGGGGTGAATACGGCGATCATTCCGGGCGCGCAGTCGATCAGCTTCGCGACGGCGATCGATACCGCGAAGTGGGTCATCATGCAGATTTTTGCGCACGGGCGCGTGCGGCGCGCTTATATCGGCGTGGCGGGTACGACTTTCGCGCTGCCGCGGCGTGTGCAGCGGTATTTCGCGCTGGAATCGGAAAGCGGCGTGCGGGTGATGGAGATCGTTAAGGGAAGTCCTGCCGCGCTCGGCGGGCTGCGGACGGATGATACGATCGTTGCGGTTGATGGGCAGGTTGTTGAGGGTGTCGATGCGCTGCAGCGCGTGATGGATGGGTCCAGGATTGGGCGCTCTGTGAGCGTGTCTGTTTTGCGCGGGGCGCAGCGGGTGGAGGTGGTTGTTGTGCCTGTTGAGCAGAGAGTTTAGGTTTGGTTTTGGGTTTGGTTTTGGGTTTGGTTTTGGGTTTGGTTTTGTCTGCGACGCTGGGTGGTGGTTTGGTTTTTTCTGGCATCAGGTTTGGTTGTTCTGGCCTCTGCGCTGGCATCCGCGTTACGGTGTTTGCGGTTTCGCTGGCATCCGCGCTTTGTTAGCGTGCTTCAAGCGTCGCCCCTGTGCGGGGCGGCACCTACTTTTCTTTGCCGCCGCAAAGAAAAGTAGGCAAAAGAAAGCGGCTCACACCGCCAGTTCTAGTTCTTGCCTGAGGGCCCCCACAGGGTCTTACGCTTCACACGGCAACGTATCTGTTCGTGTTCGTTGCCAACGCTTCGAATAAACGCCTCACCCGCTTCAGACACCCGTACAAGGGCAAGCGGCAGCGAATGGTATGTGCCGTCCAGGTGGCAAACTGTGTGTAGGTTGTCGCGTCGCATAGGGTAGCGCTCTTACATGGTGGAACGCGCGCGCTATCGGTCCGGAGTGACGCGTGTGGAGCACAAGGGGCCTACACACAGTTTGCCACCTGGGCGGCAGTGGACTACCCGGCACGGCATGGTGAAGCGCGGGTGCGTGAAGCGGGTGAGGCGCACCGCAAGAGCGTTGGCAACGAACATGGGTCACGTGATTGCCGTGTGAAGCGTAAGACCCTGTGGGGGCCCTCAGGCAAGCACAAGAATTAGCGGTGTTAGCTGTATTAGCCTGGACCGGACCTGACAGGTAGTCGGGGAAGCGAATGAAGGAAGGCGATTCAGTGAGGAATCAGTTTCTCCCTGGCAAGTTCGAGTGAGTCGAGGAAGGTACGCATAGGTGTCTTGCCGTAACACCATCGCCCTTGATGTTCGCGCTCATTGTTGTACTGGTCAAGCCATGCGTCGAGATCGGTCTGCAGGGCTGCGATCGAATCGTAGATTTTCCTGCGGAACGCGATGCGATAGAACTCGTTGAGCATGGTCTTGTGAAGTCGTTCGACGATGCCGTTGGTCTGTGGAGAACGAGCTTTGGTGCGGGTGTGATCAATGTTCTCCACGGCCAGATAGAGCTCATATTCGTGATGCTCGGGGTTTCCGCAGTACTCGGTACCCCGGTCAGTCAGAACGCGAGCAAGCGGAATACCGTAGCTGTCGAAGAACGGTACGACGCGATCATTGAGCAGGTCGGCCGCCGGCAGCGGGGTCTTGCGGTCGTAGAGCTTGGCAAACGCCACCTTCGAGTAAGTGTCGACGAAGGTTTGCTGATAGACGCGGCCGACGCCCTTGAGGGTGCCGACATAAAAGGTATCCTGGGCGCCGCAGTAGCCGGGACATTCAGATTCGAATTCGCCATGCGTTTCCTTTTCCAGCTTGGCCCGCTCCAGCGCGGTGAGCTGCGATTCGGTCAGCACCAGCCCTTCCTGGGCGGACTTCGCCTCCAGCGCCTTCAGGCGCTTGTTCATGGTCTCAAGATCATGGCGCAGCCAGATGCTACGCACTCCCTGTGGCGAGACGCTGAGGGCGTGGCGTTTGAGCACCTCGTTGGCAATACGGATCTGGCCGTAAGCGGGCAGTTCCAGGGCCAGTTCGATCACCGCGGCCTCGACCTGGGGATCCACGCGGTTCTTTAGCAGCGGGCGGTGGTGGGAGATTTCCTGCAGGGCCGCTTCACCACCCTTGTCGTACAGTTCCTTGAAGCGGTAGAAGCTGTCGCGGGAATAGCCCATTACCCGGCAGGCCTGACTGACATTGCCCAGTTGCCGCGCCAGTTCGAGCATACCGACCTTGGCGCGGATGACTTTCTGTTCCTGAGTCATGGTGGACTCCTTGCGGTTCACCGTTGCGCGTCGCCGCTTCGGACTACGTCCTCCGCGCCCACGCGCAACGGCACGAGAAACCGACTACTGTCAGATTTAGTCTAGGCTATTACATGTTAGCCGCTTTCTTTTGCCTACTTTTCTTTGCGGCGGCAAAGAAAAGTAGGTGCCGCCCCGCACAGGGGCGACGCTTGAAGCAGGCTAACGCATCGCGGATGCCAGCGAAACCGCAAGCAAACCAAACCGCGGCGCATGAAGCCCAAAGACAAAACGCGGATGCCAGCGCAGAGTCAAAACTACCCAGCGTCGCAGACAGCAAAACCCCCTCAAAACAACTGCTTCTGCCCCGAAGCCAACGTAGCAAAATCATCCTTAAGCAAAGGCAAAATCGCATCCGCAACAGGCTGAAGCTGCCGCGTCAGATAATGCTCATAGTCGATTTCCGAGCGCAGCGTTTCGAGCGGCTCAGGCCCGCTGCCTGTCATCACATAACTGATCCATCCACCATTCTGATATTGCAGCGGCCGACCGCGCTGCCGGTTGAACTCATCGGCGGAACGCGCAGCACGCACATGCGGCGGCACATTGCGCTCATAGTCGGACAGCGGCCGACGCAGCCGCTTGCGATACACGAGCAGATCATCGAACTCACCCGCCAGCGTGCGCCGCACATAATCCCGCACATAATCCCGATACGGCTGCTGCTTGAAAATGCGCAGATACAGTTCCTGCTGGAACCGCTGCGCAAGCGGTGTCCAATCGGTGCGCACCGTTTCGAGACCTTTGTAGACGACTTCTTCACCGCCATCGGCAAGCACAGTCAATCCCGCGTAGCGCTTCTTGCTGCCTTCCTCCGCACCGCGCACGGTCGGCATGAAAAAGCGCTTGTAATGCCGCTCGAATTGCAGTTCCAGCGCGCTCTCCAGCCCGAAGCGCTCGCGCAAATGCTCACGCCACCACGCATTGATTCCGCTAACCAGCTCACGTCCGATGCGCGCCGCGTCTTCCTCATCATGTGCGTGGCGCAGCCACACAAAAGTCGAATCGGTGTCGCCGTAGATCACCGCATACCCGCGCGCTTCGATCAGCTCGCGCGTGCGGTGCATGATCTCGTGGCCGCGCATCGTGATCGACGACGCAAGGCGCGGATCGAAGAACCGGCAGCCCGTCGATCCAAGCACGCCATAGAACGCGTTCATGATGATCTTCAGCGCCTGCGATAACGGCTTGTTCTGCTCGCGCTTCGCGGCTTCGCGTCCTTCCCACACCTGCGCAACGATCGACGGCAGGCAGTGGTGCGCGCGCGAAAACCGCGCGCCAAGGAAACCGGGCACGGAATGCTCATCGTCGGGGTGACGCACGCCGTCGACCAGCCCCACGGGATCGATCAGAAACGTGCGGATGATCGACGGATACAGGCTCTTGTAGTCGAGCACCAGCACGGAATCATAGAGGCCCGGCTTCGAGTCCATCACGAAGCCGCCAGGGCTGGCCGCGCCCGCAACGTCGCCTAGATTCGGCGCGACGTAGCCGAGCCGGTGCATGCGCGGCATATATAGATGCGTGAACGCCGCCACTGACCCTCCGCTGCGGTCGGCGGGCAGCCCCGTGACCGTCGCGCGTTCGAGCAGGAACGACAGCAGGTCCGTCTTGCCGAAGACGCGCGTGACGAGTTCGCAGTCTTTCAGGTTGTAGCGGGCGAGCGCGGGCTTGTCCTCGTCGAAGCGGCGCTGGATTTCATCCATCCGCTGATACGGGTTGTCGATCGACTTGCCTTCGCCCAGCACGGACTGCGCGACGTATTCGAGGCTGAACGACGGAAAGCTCCACGTGGCCGAGCGCAGTGCCTCGATGCCGTCGATGATCAGCCGCCCCGCCGCGCCCGCAAAGAAGTGGTTCTGCTTCAGGCCATGCTCGCGCCATTCCATCACCGCGCCGCCGCGCCCGATGCGCAGTGGCACGCCGCACTTCTGCGCGGTTTCATGCAGCACTTTCAAATCGAACTGCACGACATTCCAGCCGATGATCGCGTCGGGATCGTGCGTCTCCAGCCATCCGATCAGCCGCTCGATCAGTTGCGCCCGGGTGTCGCAATACTCCAGCGCGAAGTCGAGGTCCGTCGCGTCGCCGTTCTGCGGTCCGAGCATGTAAACCTGGCGCTGCCCGCAGCCTTCCAGCGCGATCGAATACAACTCGGCGTGCGCGCTGGTTTCGATATCGAGCGACACCAGCCTGAGCTTCGGACGATAGCCGCTCGCGGGCTTCATGTCGGCGTTCATCAGCGGGCCATGACCGTCAGGATTCGCCTCGCCGCCGAACAGCACGGGCGCGGTGATGAACCGCTCCATCATGTAGCGATCGGGCGGGAACACGTCGGCTTCGTAGACGTCGACGCCACCCTGTTTCAGACGTTTTTCGATCCCGGTCAGCTGCCGGTACTGCGGGCAATACAGCCCCAGCACCGGCCGATGCTGGAAGTCGCACAAATCGAGCGGGCGCAGTTCGACGCCGCGCGACTGGGCGTTCTTCTCCCGATGCAGCACGTCCTCCGCGCGCTCGCGGTGCGCGGCGGGGATGAACGCGACGTTCGGCTGCGGGCGCAGGCGGATATGGCGCGGACCGTCGTCGGTCGCGAGCCAGAACTCGACCTCCGTTCCGGCGGCCGTATCGTGCCAATGACGGGTGAGAAGAAACCCCTGTTGAAGCTCACTCAAACGAAAACCTCTGCTGAAAACGCTCATCCCCGACACTTTATTCGGCAATTCTACGCGCGCCCGAAACGGCGTGCCCGGGGCGCTTTCCCTTGTCGGGTAAGGGTTTGGGCTTGTCGATAGGAAATTTAAATAGGGTGCATCGCAACAATCAAATTTATCAAATTCTGCGACTTCTTCATAATCCATTCCATCGCAGTACCCAAACCCACTCAACCGAAGAGGACGCATCAGATGCCGATCATCAACAGCCAGGTCAAACCGTTCAAGGCCACCGCATACCACAATGGCGATTTCGTGACCGTCACCGACGAAAGCCTGAAGGGCAAGTGGTCCGTCGTCGTGTTCTATCCGGCCGACTTCACGTTCGTGTGCCCGACCGAATTGGGCGATCTGGCCGACCGTTACGCAGAATTCAAGAAAATCGGCGTCGAAATCTACAGCGTGTCGACGGATACGCACTTCACGCACAAGGCATGGCACGACACGTCGGACACGATCCAAAAGATCAAGTACCCGATGATCGCTGACCCGACGCTGGCAATCTCGCGCAACTTCGACGTTCTGATCGAAGAAGAAGGTCTGGCACTGCGCGGCACGTTCGTGATCAACCCGGAAGGCGAGATCAAGCTGTGCGAAGTCCACGACAACGGCATCGGCCGTGACGCTGGCGAACTGCTGCGCAAGGTGCAGGCTGCGCAATACATCGCGGCGCACCCGGGTGAAGTTTGCCCCGCCAAGTGGACGCCGGGCGCAGAAACGCTGACGCCGTCGCTCGACCTGATCGGCAAGATCTAAGTTTTACCGGCTCGCTAGAAGCCACACGCTACCCGCTGCAAACCCTGCCTTGAGCGGCGCCGCCTCACGCGGCGTCGTTGTGAGGCAGTCCGCAAGGTCACAAGCCTTGCGAACTGCCTTACGCGCCACGTTCGTTGTAACGCTTTGGCGCGAATCGAACCTCTCATTCCCATCTCGCCACGGACTCGAAAAACCATGCTCGACGCGAATCTGAAGACCCAACTCAAAGCCTACCTCGAGAAAGTCAGTCGTCCTATCGAGATCGTCGCCTCCGTCGACGACAGCGCGAAGTCGCAGGAAATGCTCGCGCTGCTGAACGACATCGCCACGCTGTCGGAGCGCGTCAGCGTGATCGAGCGCCGCGGCGACGACGAGCGTAAGCCCTCGTTTTCGATCGGTGAGCCGGGCAAGGCGGCGGGCATCCGCTTCGCCGGCATTCCGATGGGTCATGAGTTCACGTCGCTGGTGCTGGCGCTGCTGCAAACGGGCGGCCACCCCATCAAGCTCGACGACGCCGTGATCCAGCAGATCCGCGAACTCGACGGCGACTTCGCGTTCGAGACGTATTTCTCGCTGTCGTGCCAGAACTGCCCGGAAGTCGTGCAGGCGCTCAACATCATGGCGCTGATCAACCCGCGCATCCGTCACGTGGCGATCGACGGCGCGCTGTTCCAGAACGAAGTCGAGTCGCGCCAGATCATGGCCGTGCCGACGATGTTCCTGAACGGCGAAGTGTTCGGCCAGGGCCGCAGCGGCGTGAAGGAAATCCTCGCGAAGCTCGACACCAATGCAGGCGCGCGTGCCGCGAAGGAACTGGAGAAGAAGCCGGTGTTCGACGTGCTGATCGTCGGCGGCGGTCCTGCTGGCGCGGCGGCTGCGATCTACGCGGCGCGCAAGGGCATTGCGACGGGCGTCGTCGCGGAACGCTTCGGCGGCCAGGTGCTCGACACGCTGGCGATCGAAAACTTCGTGTCCGTGCAGGAAACGGAAGGGCCGAAGTTCGCCACGGCGCTTGAGCAGCACGTGAAGAGCTATGAAGTCGACGTGATGGACGTACAGCGCGCCGAAGCGCTGATCCCCGGCAAGATCAACGAAGTGCGCCTCGCGAGCGGCGCGGTGCTGAAGGCGAAGACGATCGTGCTGGCGACGGGCGCGCGCTGGCGCGAGATCAACGTGCCGGGCGAGCGCGAGTACCGCAATCATGGCGTCGCGTACTGCCCGCACTGCGATGGTCCGCTATTCAAGGGCAAGCGCGTCGCGGTGGTCGGTGGTGGTAACTCGGGTGTCGAAGCGGCGATCGATCTGGCGGGTCTCGTTAGCCACGTGACGTTGATCGAATTCGGCGCAACGCTGCGCGCTGACGAAGTGCTGCAACGCAAGCTGCGCAGCCTCGCGAACGTGACGGTCATCACCCAGGCTCAGACGACGGAAATCACGGGCGACGGCAAGAAGGTCAACGGTCTGACCTACACGGACCGTGCATCGAACGAGTCGAAGCATGTCGAGCTCGAAGGTGTGTTCGTACAGATCGGTCTGGTGCCGAACACCGAATGGCTGAAGGGCACAGTCGAGCTGTCGAAGCACGGCGAGATCGTCGTCGACGCGAAGGGCGCGACGTCGGTGCCGGGTGTGTTCGCCGCCGGCGACGTGACGACGGTGCCGTTCAAGCAGATCGTGATCGCCGTGGGCGAGGGCGCGAAGGCATCGCTGGCCGCGTTCGATCATCTGATCCGTTCGAGCGTCGAAGATCTGGAAGACGCGCAGGCAGCGGAACTGGTTGAGGCCTGATCGACGGGTTTTGTGTTCGCTGTAAAAGCAAACGGGCTAGCTTCGGCTAGCCCGTTTGTCGTTGTGCGGCCTCCCATCAGTTCTTGAGTTGTCTGCTTGACCAATCTTTACAGTCCCAGCTTTTCCCTTGTGCTACCGTTTTTGAGTATCTGTTCGGAATGCGAATCGAATGACGGTAGCTTGAAAATTCAAACAATCATGGAGGAGAACGCTGTGAACAATCTGGTAAAACTGACCGTGGCCGGCATCTCGCTGACCAGCCTGACGCTGATGGGTTGCGACAAGAAAGAGCCCCCATCGCACGAGGCCGCACAAGGCAACGGCAGTGCAGCCGAGCAGGTGGTGACGATCGGCCACGCGGGTCCGCTCACGGGCGGCAGCAGCCATCTCGGCAAGGATAACGAGAACGGTGCGCGGCTCGCTGTCGAGGAAATCAACAAGACGGGGCTCGTGATTGCAGGGCAGAAGGTACGTCTCGAACTCGACGGCGAAGACGACGCGGCCGATCCGAAGACGGGCACGCAGATCGCGCAGAAGTTCGTCGATGAACATGTCGTTGCGGTGATTGGCCACCTGAACTCGGGCGTGTCGATTCCCGCGTCGCGCATCTATAACGACGCGAACATCGCGGAGATTTCGCCGTCGTCGACCAATCCCGACTATACGAAGCAGGGCTACAAAAGCGCGTATCGCGTGGTCGCGACGGATGCGCAGCAAGGGCCCGCGCTCGGCGATTACGCGCTGAAGTCGTTGAACGCGAAGACCATTGCCGTTGTCGACGATGCAACGGCCTACGGCAAAGGCCTCGCCGACGAGTTCGCGAAGGCGGCGCAGGCGGGCGGCGGGCGCGTCGTCGCGCGCGAGGCCACAACCGACAAGTCCACCGACTTCCGCGCCATTCTCACCACCATCAAGAGCTCGCATCCGGATGTCATCATGTTCGGTGGAATGGATTCGACGGTCGGTCCGTTCATTCGTCAGGCGGCGGCGCTTGGCTTGAGTGCGAAAATTCTGAGCGGCGACGGCGCATGCACGGAAAAGGTGGCGGCGCTTGCGGGCGATGCTGTGAACAATCTCGTTTGTTCCGAAGCGAGTCTCGCGGTATCGCGCATGCCGCAGGGTGCCGAGTTCGAAAAACGCTTCGAGGCGCGTTTCAACGGTCCGATTCTCTTCAACGCTCCGTTCGCCTACGACGCCGTGTACGTGGTCGTCGATGCAATGAAGCGCGCCAACACCACAGACGCCGCGAAGGTGCTCGCCGCGATGCCCATGTCCGACTACAACGGTGTGATCGGACATATCGCCTTCGACGCACACGGCGACATGAAGGAAGGTGCGATCACCCTATATCACTATCAGGACAGGAAGAAGACGCTGCTGGATGTCGTGAGGTACAGCGGCGGGTCGATTTAAGACTGGGTGTCGGGCGCGGCGTCTATTTTGCGGAGGCCGCGCCTTTGCTTGTCTGCTTACCGTTTGCGTCCTCGCCGCGCTTGCCGATTTGCGATGGGCTGACGCCGCCCAACATCAACTGTTCGTCGGACCAGCGGTAAAACACGTCTGGACGACGAGCCGCTTTGGCTTTACGGTGGGTTTTGCGTGGAGCCTTTACGAGCTTCTTGCTGGCTTTGGGCTTTTTGAGGGCCTGCGTCGACGGGCTGCGCGCCGCGTTATCTGATACGAGTGCCTCGGGCTTACGGCGTGCGGCGAACGCATCCGAAGCACACCAGGCGACGATGCACGCGGCAACTGCGACATACCGCGCTATTACACTGATTTTCTTCCGTCTCGCCGCGTGTGCATGAGATATCGCCATCTTGGGATTCAAGATTCTGATCCACCGGATGCCGTTCGAGTGTCTGCTTGCTGTTCGACGCGTTCTATCCGTACGTCCATCGACGAGGCTCGAGTCAGGCCGAGTGCAGTTGCCGCCGCATAAGACAAATCGATGATACGTCCCTTGACGAACGGGCCGCGATCGTTGATGCGAACCACCACCGATCTCATTGTGGACTGCGAGGTCACGCGCACATAAGTGCCGAACGGCAGCGAGCGATGCGCAGCCGTCAACGCGTAGCCGTTGTAGCGTTCTCCGTTTGCAGTGCGGCGTCCCTCGAACTTGCGCGCATACCATGATGCGTGGCCCGTTTGCAGCGCGGCGCCAACCGGCTGGAGTGCGATGACTTCAGATTGAACCCTCTCGTTATCCGACACGCTATCCGGTTTGGCGGGTGTGATTGGCGTCGACACGATTCCAATCGTGCTCGACGCCTGATGCTCGGACGGAATCTGCGCGCAACCGGCAAATAATCCGAAAATTCCTAGTAATCCAAAAAGACGAACGGGTGACACGGCAGACCACGAATCAGCAAGAGAAGCGGGTCTAACGGTCTCAATATTTTCGGGTTGACGGTATGCGACAGTGGTGGCGATGTTTTGACAAATCTTTACGCGCTCGCGAAGCCGATCCGGCGACAGTCAGGCGCCACTGAACGGCGCCTGACTGCGCATGACGAACGGTTACTTGCCCATCACCGCTTCGAGAGATTCGCCCTTCACGACGATCTCCGTACGCCGGTTTCGTGCGCGGCCATCGGGCGTGTCGTTGTCCGCCACGGGGCGATCGAACGCATAGCCGACCAGCGTGATGCGCGATGCGCTGATGCCGCGGCGCTCGAGTTCATCCGCGACCGACTTCGCGCGCGCTTCGGACAACTGCTGGTTGTACTCGCGCGTGCCAACGTTATCCGTATGGCCTTCGACGATCATCGGCTTTTGCGTGCGGCTCAGTACGACGACCACGCGGGCAATCGCAGGGCCTGCGTCAGGACGCAAGCTCGACTCGTTGAAGTTGAACAGGACCTTCTCAGGCAGACGAACCTGCACGCCCTCCTTGGTCTGCGTGACTTCGATCCCGGCTTGCCGGTTCAGCGCTTCTTCCTTGCTGCGATCGAGGCCGCTGCACGCGGCGAGCATCGACAGGGAAAGGGCGCAGGCTGCGATGGTCAACAGTTTTTTCATGGTTGTGATGGAGTTGTGGGAGAGAAGGGAAGGAAAGTCGCGTCAGGCCGGGATTTTTCATCAAATCAAGAGAAAGTTTGATAAGGCATGCAAAGTTTTTCAAAATTTGACACGAAGGTGTCGCGTGGACGCACCGAAGTGCGAACAAACGTGAAACTTGCAGCCGACCACACGCAAAGGTCAAGAGTTCGGATCAAATGGCGTTAGTCGCAAGCGTCGCCGTGAATCCAGGCAACCGGAAGGCGGATGCCGTTGCGCAGTCTCTCGTTATCCACTTGAAAAGGAAGAGCCCACACCATGAGCATCTTTGGAACCATCGTCAGCAAGATTTTCGGCAAGGCCAAGCCAGCTGAGACGCTGCCCGCCGAACCCATCGCGCCGGCGCCTGCGGAAGCGTCGGCAGGCGCACCTGTCTCGACGGCGCTTGCAGACGTCGATGTCGCGGCCGTGATGGACCAGCTGGCCGCGGCGAACCCGCAAAAGCTCGACTGGCGTCGTTCGATCGTCGATCTGATGAAGCTGCTCGACGTCGACAGCAGCCTCGATCATCGCAAGCAGTTGGCGGGCGAACTGAAGTACGGCGGCGACACGAACGATTCGGCGTCGATGAACATCTGGCTGCACAAGCAGTTGATGACGGCGCTCGCCGCGAATGGCGGCAAGCTGCCCGCCGATCTCACGAGCTAAGGAGCCGGCATGAGCATTCTTGGCACTCTGGGCGAGATCGCGGGCGCCGTCGCAGCCGTCGAAGCGCTGGAGAAGGCGGACCCTAATGCATCGCTGTTGACGAAGGGCATGGCGGCAGTTGCAGGTTTCAAGGGCGCGGGCGCGCTCGCGGAACTGATTGACCGCAAGGCGGAAGACGACGCCGGCGACAGCGAACAGCCGCAACAAGCTTGATGCACATGACCGCCCGCATCGATTCGACGATCGGGCGGCTTATCGGAATCGACGGACTCGCCGGGCATCTTCCGTGCATCAAAGGCGAGCGGGCCGACATAAGAAAAATCAAAGACGCCTGCCCGTCTTCGACCGTGTGACATCGCGTCGCACATTCATCACACACCTTAGCGTCGTGTCCTTGACGCGGATCAGGACTTCGAACGCAACGCGTCCATAGAATCGCGGGGCACATAGGACCTTGTGCGCTTTGCCTTGCAAACCCCACACGTGTTCAGCGTGGTTCAACGATTATTGGGCAAACATGTTAGCCAGAAAAACCTTAAGAGCTTGCCTCTTACCGGTCAGCATCGGTCTGACCGCGTTTCTCACGGGATGTCAACTTGAAGTGCTCGACCCGAAGGGCAGCGTCGGCGTCGCCGAGAAGTCGCTGATCGCGACAGCGACGTGGACGATGCTGCTGGTCGTCGTGCCCGTCATTCTGTTGACGTTGTTTTTTGCGTGGCGCTACCGCGCGTCGAACAAAAGCGCGGTCTACGCGCCGAAGTGGGCGCACTCCACGGCAATCGAAGTGGTCGTGTGGACGATCCCCGCGCTGATCATCCTATTCCTCGGCATCCTGACGTGGCGAACCACGCACGAACTCGATCCGTACAAGCCGATCGAATCGAACGTGAAGCCGATCGACGTGGAAGTCGTCGCGCTCGACTGGAAGTGGCTGTTCATCTATCCCGATCTCGGCATCGCGTCGGTGAACCAGCTGGCGATGCCCGTCGGCACGCCCGTCAACTTCCACATCACGTCGGACTCGGTGATGAACTCGTTCTTCATCCCGCAACTCGGTACGCAGGTCTACGCGATGGCGGGCATGCAGACGCGCGTGCATCTGATCGCGGATGAACCGGGCAACTACGCGGGCGTATCGGCGAATTTCAGCGGCAAGGGCTTTTCGGACATGAAGTTCCGCACGCTCGCCGTGAGCGCCGCCGATTTCAACGCCTGGGTGCAGAAAGTGAAGGCGTCGCCAGAACGGCTCGATATGGACGGCTACTACGCGGTCGCGAAACCTAGCGAGAAAGACCCGGTGCGCTATTTCTCCGCGGTCGATCCGAAGCTGTTCCGCAACGTCATCGCGAAATACAACAGCGGGCATGTCGTCGATTTCCGTGACGCCAACTGCATCACGAACACTTCGAAGGAGTAACCCATGTTCGGCAATCTGACTTTAGAGGCGATTCCGTTCGATCAGCCGATCATCATGGGCGCGGCCGCCCTGATGGGGCTGATCGTGCTGGCCGTCGTCGTGCTCGTTACGCGCCTGAAAAAATGGCGCTGGCTGTGGACGGAATGGCTCACGTCCGTCGATCACAAGCGCATCGGCGTGATGTATATCGTCGTCGCCGTACTGATGCTGCTGCGCGGGTTCGCTGACGCCGTGATGATGCGCCTGCAACTCGCGCTCGCGAGTGGCGGCGCGACCGGCTATCTGCCGCCGCATCACTACGACCAGATCTTCACCGCGCACGGCGTCATCATGATCTTCTTCATGGCGATGGCGCTGATGGTGGGGCTCTTCAATATCGTCGTGCCGTTGCAGATCGGTGCGCGCGATGTCGCGTTCCCGTTCCTCAATTCGTTGAGTTTCTGGATGACGGCGATCAGCGCGATCCTGATGAACATTTCGCTGGTGATCGGCGAGTTCGCGCAGGTGGGCTGGCTCGCGTATCCGCCGCTGTCGGAGTTGCAGTTCAGTCCGGGCGTGGGTGTCGATTACTACATCTGGGCGCTGGAACTCTCGGGCGTCGGCACGCTGATCACGGCGATCAACTTCTTCGTGACGATCATCAAGATGCGCGCGCCCGGCATGTCGCTGATGAAGATGCCCGTGTTCACATGGACGGCGCTGTGCTCGAACGTGCTGATCATGGCTACGTTCCCGATCCTGACGGTTGCGCTGGCGCTGCTCGGCCTCGACCGCTACGCGGACATGCACTTCTTCACGAACGAAGCAGGCGGCAACGCCATGCTTTACCTGAACCTGATCTGGGCCTGGGGACACCCCGAGGTCTACATCCTGGTTCTGCCCGCGTTCGGCATCTACTCGGAAGTGATCTCGACGTTCGCCAAGAAGCCGCTGTTCGGCTACAAGACGATGGTCTATGCGTCGTGCGCGATCATGGTGCTGGCGTTCCTCGTGTGGGCGCACCACTTCTTCACGATGGGCTCGGGCGCTGACGTCAACGCGTTCTTCGGCATCGCGACGATGATCATCGCCATCCCGACGGGCGTGAAGATTTTCAACTGGCTGTTCACGATGTATCGAGGCCGCCTCGAATTCACGGCGCCCGTGCTGTGGACGATTGGCTTCATGATCACGTTCACGATCGGCGGCATGACGGGCGTGATGCTCGCGATCCCGGGCGCGGACTTCGTGCTGCATAACTCGCTGTTCCTGGTCGCGCACTTCCACAACACGATTATCGGCGGCGTGGTGTTCGGCTATCTGGCCGGGTTCAGCTACTGGTTCCCGAAGGTGTTCGGCTTCAAGCTCAACGACAAGCTCGGCAAGAGCGCGTTCTGGTGCTGGTTCGTCGGTTTCTTTGTGGCTTTCACCCCGCTGTACGTGCTCGGCTTCATGGGCGCGACGCGTCGTCTGAACCACTACGACAATCCCGCATGGCAGCCGTACATGATCATCGCGGCATGCGGCGTCGCGCTGATCGCGGTCGGCGTCGTGTTCCAGGTCACGCAGGTGGTGGTCAGCATCATCAATCGCAACAAGCCGGAGTATCGCGACGTCACGGGCGATCCGTGGGGCGGCCGCACGCTCGAATGGTCGATCTCGTCGCCGCCGCCCGTCTATAACTTCGCGACGATTCCCGTCGTCGAGGAACTCGATGCCTTCGCGCACATGAAGAAAACGGGCAGGGGCCTCGGCATTCAGGCGGCGTATCAGGACATCCACATGCCTTCGAACACGAGCGCAGGCTTCTTCATCGGCGTGTTCAGCCTTGCGTTTGGTTTCGCGGCTGTGTGGCACATCTGGTGGCTCGCGATCGTCTCGCTGCTGGCGATTGCGGTGACCGTGATCGGCCGCAGCTTCGGTCGCGACGACGGCTATTTCATCCCGTCCGACGTCGTGCGGGCAATCGAAAACAAAGGCCGTACGCCGCTTCCGAAGCATGTGGAAGTGTCGCCGGTGCTCGCGGAGGTCGAGTGATGCTGCAAAAAGTCCATACCGCAACCCTGAACGGGGTCGATGGTCACGGCCATCATGGCGAATCGCATTCGGTGTTCGGTTTCTGGCTGTACCTGATGACCGACTGCGTGCTGTTCGCGTCGCTATTCGCGGTGTTCGCCGTGATGGCGCATCAGTTCAACGCCGGGCCGACGGGGAAGGATCTGTTCGACATTCCCGGCGTCGCTGTCGAAACGGCTGCGCTGCTGTTTAGTAGCATCACGTACGGCTTCGCGATGGTCGCCGCGCGCCGGCAGAACACGCGTGCCGTGCTCGGCTGGCTCGCCGTCACGTTCGTGCTTGGCGTCGTGTTCCTGAAGCTCGAACTGGGCGAGTTTTCGCATCTGCTCGCCGAAGGCGCAGGTCCGTCGCGCAGCGCGTTCCTGTCGTCGTTCTTCGTGCTGGTCGGTACGCACGGCCTGCACGTCGCGACGGGGCTGATCTGGATGGCCGTGCTTGCCGTGCAGGTGGCGCGCGCGCCGCAACTGACGCAGCGTGAAATCACGCGGCTGACGTGCCTGAGTCTTTTCTGGCACTTCCTCGATGTCGTGTGGATTTGCGTGTTCACTTTTGTCTATCTCGGGAGCGCGATCTAAATGGCTCACTCGAATTCCCATGCGCTTCATGGCGAAGCAGGGCACGGCGGTATCGGCGGATATGTGATTGGGTTCGTGCTGGCCGTGGTGTTGACGGCCGCCGCGTTCGGCATCGTGCTGCAAGGCTGGCTGCCGGCTGCCTCGGCGCCGTTCGCGCTTGCGGCGCTCGCTGTCGTGCAGATCGTCGTACACCTGGTGTTCTTCCTGCACATGAGCGTGTCGACGTCCGGCCAGCGCTGGAACACGCTTGCCCTTGCCTATACGGTGCTGGCCGCGATGTTCCTAGTGTTCGGGACGGTGTGGGTGATGCACAACGTCAGCATGAACATGATGTCGCGCTGAAGCCGTTGCACATGCATCCGGGCGTTGCGCGCCAGCGCGATGCCCGGTGAACGGAAGCCGAAGGACAGGTTGGTCCTTCGGCTTTTTTTCGTCGACGCGGAACGCAAAAAAAAAGCGGCAAGCATACGATGCTTGCCGCCTCCATTTACTGCGTATATTCGTTGGTAGGCTCGATTGGACTCGAACCAACGACCCCCACCATGTCAAGGTGGTGCTCTAACCAGCTGAGCTACGAGCCTAGCGAAGAGCGCGAATTATAGAGACACACTTTCGATCGCGCAAGTGCCCGGGGCGATTTTGTTGTCGATGACAAAATGGCCCAGTTAGCCGGTGCGAAGCAGCGGGTTGGGACGGGCGCGCGCAAGGTGCTCCACAGAGCGGCGCGAGACGGCTACGATGGGCGATGATGCATCTCGGAGGCGAGCTGGGCCATGAAGAAAAATGTTCGTCAGCATTCTCCGCGAGTCGTTCGCGACCACACGCATGCGATGTGGCGCGATCTCGCCGTGTCGTTCCTGCCGTTCGTGGTGCTGTTCGCCGTGCTCGCCTGGCTCGTGATATGGCTGGTCGATCCCGCGCCGCCGCGCACGATCACGATCAGCGCCGGTCCGCACGACAGCTCGTTCATGCAGTACGCGCAGGAATATCGAAAGATACTCGGGCGCAATGGTGTCACGCTCAACGTGCTGGAGTCCGATGGCTCCGTGCAGAACCTCGACCGGCTGCTCGACCGGAAGCAGCGGGTGGATGTCGCGCTCGTGCAGGGCGGCGTATCGGCTGGCCGGGATACCACCTCGCTGATGTCGCTCGGCACGGTGTCGTATGTGCCGCTGATCGTCGTGTACCGCGGCAAGGGACTATCGCAATTGTCGGATCTGGAAGGCAAGCGGGTCGCGATTGGGCGCGAAGGCAGCGGCACGCGGATGCTGTCGCTCGAACTGCTCGGGGCGAACGGCATCCTGCCGGGCGGCGATACGACACTCTTGCCGCTCGATGGACTCGACGCCGCGAAAGCGCTCGTGAGCAACCAGATCGACGCGGCGCTGCTGAGCGGGGACTCGACCACGCGCGCGATGATCCTGCGTCTGCTGACCATTCCGGGCGTATCGGTGATGAATTTCAACGAAGCAGATGCCTATACGCGGATCTTTCCTTATCTCGACAACCTCGATCTCCCCATTGGTCTGCTCGATCTGAGGCGCCGCATTCCCCCCGCACCGCTTCATCTGATCAGCCCGACCGTCGAACTGGTGGCGCGCTCGAATCTGCATCCGGCGATATCCGATCTGTTGATCGAAGCCGCGCAGGAAGTGAATGGCCCGGCGGGCCTGTTGCAGAAAGCAGGGCAGTTTCCGAATTCCGTCGCGCGCGAATTCCGCATCAGCGAGGATGCGACGCGCTACTACAAGTCGGGCAAGAGCTTTCTGTACCGGACGCTGCCGTTCTGGCTCGCGACGGTCGTCGACCGTTTGCTGGTGTTGCTGCTGCCGATTGCCGTGCTGCTGATTCCCGCGTTGCGGCTGATTCCCGCGCTGTTCACGTGGCGCGTGCGCTCGCGGATTTACCGGTACTACGGCGCGCTGATCGCGATCGAGCGCGACGCGATGCGCAGTTCATCGGACGAAGAACGCGCGAAGCTGCTTACGGAGCTGGATGGGATCGAGGCGTCGCTGAATACGCTGCGGATGCCGCTTGCTTATGCCGATGGGTTCTATGTGCTGCGCGAGCATGTGCGGTTTGTGCGGGAGCGGCTGGAAGGCGTGCGCGAGCGCGTGCATGCGCGGCAGTAGCGGGATGTGCTGCATGAGGGCGTCGCGGGGAAAAGTCGTGATGCGTCAGTGGGATAAGGCGCGAGTCCGGGTGTTGTCCACAGGGTTGTGAACAAAAACTGTGGATAACGTCGAGGCCGTGTATTGAGCGATAGCCGATGCATCGCTTGTAATCTGAGTCGCATCAATGAGTTGCGCGAGTCTTGCGCAGGATACTCACAGGCTTATGAACGGAAACTGTGGACAACCTCGCGGCGTGTCCACGCGTAGAAGAAGCGTGCGCGAGTGACGCGAGGCGGATGCAGCGTGTGCAACCTGAATGGCGTCAATGACTTGCGATAGTCTTGCCCAGGTTACCCACAGCCTTATGAACGAAATCTGTGGAGAAGTCTGCGCTACCATCTCCAAACCTCACCAGCCACAAATCGTCGGCATCGGGCAAGACATTTGCTGCGCAGTCATCAATTGCGCCGCTCCCGGTTGCACTGACGCTGGAGGTTCCATGCGCGTTCGTCCGTTTCTGATCGCGAGTGTCGTCGTTCCGCTTGCCGCTTGCGCGGCGCCATCCACGACGCCGGAAGAAGCGAGCTTCGGCCCTTCGCCGACACTACCCGCGCCCACCACATCGCTAGTGCCGACGGTCCACGTCGCGCCTGTCGAAACGCGTGCCGCCGGCACGCATCCCACCGCGCCGCCCGGTTTCGCGGTGACGCCGTTCGCCACGAATCTCCAGCATCCGCGCTGGCTCTACACGCTGCCGAACGGCGATGTGCTGGTTGCCGAGACCAACACGCCGCAGCCGCACGACGAAGGCGGCGGCGTGGTCGGTTGGATCACGAAGCAGTTCCAGAAACGCGCGGGCGCGGGCGTGCCGAGTCCCGACCGGATCGTGCTATTGCGCGACGCAGACGGCGACGGCAGCGCTGAAACGCAAAGCGTGTTCATCGACAAGCTGCATTCGCCGTTCGGCATGGCGCTGATCGGCAATCAACTCTATATCGCCGATACCGATGCGCTGCTGCGCTTCGATTACGTCACGGGCGAAACGAAGATTGCATCGCAGGGCGTGAAGGTCGCCGATCTGCCCGCCGGTCCGATCAATCATCACTGGACGAAAAATATCCTTGCGAGCCGCGACGGCAAGCGGCTTTACATCACGGTCGGCTCGAATAGCAATGCAGCGGAGAACGGCGTTGAAGCGGAAGCGGACCGCGCCCGCATTGTCGAACTCGATATCACGAGCGGCACGATGCGGCCTTACGCAACTGGCCTGCGTAATCCGAACGGCATGGCGTGGCAACCTCAAACGGGCGCATTGTGGACGACCGTGAACGAACGCGATGAACTGGGCAACAACCTTGTGCCCGACTACATGACGTCGGTGAAGGACGGCGCGTTCTACGGCTTCCCGTTCAGCTACTACGGCCAGCATGTCGATTCGCGCGTGAAGCCGCAGAACCCGGACATGGTCGCGCGAGCTATCGCGCCGGACTATGCGCTCGGCAATCACACGGCGTCGCTCGGGCTGGCGTTCTATGACGGCAAGCTGTTCCCGGACCGTTACCGTGGCGGCGCGTTCATCGGCCAGCACGGCTCGTGGAACAGAAAGCCATTTGCGGGCTACAAGGTGATCTTCGTGCCGTTCGAGAATGGCAAGCCGTCGGGCGGACCGGAAGATTTTCTGACGGGATTCCTGACGCCGGACGGGCACGCGGTTGGGCGGCCCGTCGGTGTCACGCTAGATGCGCGCGGCGCGCTGCTGGTTGCCGACGATGTCGGCAACGCGGTGTGGCGAATCGCGCCCGCGACGGGAACGGCGGGCGCGAAGTAGACGCTAGACAGACGTCAGACTGAAGCGGGCATCAAAGCGTTTTACGGACGGTTGTACATCGCATTCCAGTCCGCAGCCGACACGCCCGGGCGGCCCGACTGCGATGCGGTCGCGACACCGCCGTGCCCGCTCGCTGCGCCGTTCTGCGCGTCCACGCGCGCTTGAGCGGCCTGGATCTCATCGGGGTAGTGCGCTTCCGTGCCGGCGCCCGGGCGATAGCCGGCCTTTTCCAGCTGAACCAGTTCGGCGCGGACCTGAGCGCGAGTAATCGGCTGGTTCGACTGAGCGAACGACACAGCGGGGATAGCGAGCACAGCAGCGATGGCAACAGCCTTGATCAGCGACTTCATGATGAACCTCCAACTTTGCTTTCGACTTTGCGAACAGCCCTGTTCGCAATCAGTTGAAGCAAGTGTAGGTAAGTAGCCGCTTAAGATTAAGGCCATCCAGTGGAAGTGACTTTTCCACATTTCAGAGGGTTTACCCCTAGACGCCCGCTGGGCGGGCGTCAGCGCCGTTCGAGCTTCAGCTTTTTTCCATAGCCGGTGAGTTCGAGGTAGCCGCGCCCCGCAGGGTGCCCGTCGCGGTTGATGGCGACGGCGCCTTCCCAATACAACGAGCCCGTCGATTCGCTCGAATCGAGCTCCTGATCGTCGAGCAAGGGTGTCAGTTGCCAGCGGATGTCGCCCGTGCGGACGACGGTGGCCACCGGGTATTGCGTGTTCGTGCGCGGCGAGCGCCACTGGCGGGTCGGCGAAAAGTCGACGTCGCCGGGGCCGTATTGCGTGACGCGGCCGTCGGCCGTGCGAAGCGCGGCGTGCGCCCAGACCGCGCGCCCATCGGCGGCGCGTACCTTGAAGGCCATCAGCGCGGCGCCGTCAGTCAGGTTCGCGCCGAGCCAGTCCCAGCCGACGGCATCGGATGCGAGCAATGTGCTCGACCATTCGTGATCGAGCCACGCGCTGCCCGTGACGGGCGTTGGCGTGCGGCTCGCACCACCGGCGGATGGGCGTGTGACGGTGCCTGTCACACGCAGTTGGGGCTCGCTGTAGTAGTAGCTCGCCTGTTCCGGCAGTGGTCCTTTGCGCGAGTAGCCGTTGTCACCCTGAAGCAGCGGCGCCTGCGTCGGCGTGAACGTCAGATGCAGCGCGAAACCGGCGGCCTCGGCGCTCACGTCGTAGTGGCCGTCCGGCGTGCGGACCATGCGCCAGGTATCGAGCCGAACGTCGGTGTTGTCGGGCTTCGCGTACGCGAGGCCGAAGCCTTGTCGGGCGATCTTCTGATCATGCACAAGACGACCTGGCTTCGGATCGCTGAGCGCGGCGTGCGCGATGATCAGTTGCGTCGGCGCGAACGCACTGGGATCGCTCGCCGTGTGGCCCGTCGCCGAGCGGAAGAAGGTGATCTGGAAGCCGAGCGGCTGATGATCGGGTGTCTCCAGCCAGCCCGTCGCGTACCACCATTCGGTGCGAAACGCGGGATGCGCGCCCGTGTCGCGCGGCAGTTCAATCGACTTGCCCGGCAAGACGACCGCGAACTGCGGTTCGGCCGCGAACACAAGCGATACGCGAAGCAGGCACGCAAACACGAGCAACAGACTACGGGCGGCACGCATCACCAGTCCTCCCTGACCGCGCGCACGGCATCGATGGAGACAGCTCGGCGGCCCGCCGCGACGGCCGTCGTACACGACGACGCGAGCATCACGAGCGCCAGCACGGATAGCAGCGTCCACGGCACATGCAGCGACATGCTCCAGTGAAACGACTGCGGATTGACGACGAACACGAGGATCAGGCTGATCGCGAAGCCGAGCACGCAGCCCATCGCGATGCCGAGCGCGGTCAGCAGTCCGCCTTCCGTTGCGAGCAGCGCGAGAATCTGTCCACGCGTCACGCCCACATGTCGCAGCATGCCGAACTCGCGCGAGCGCGACAGCGTCTGCGCCGAAAACGTCGCCGCGACGCCGAACAATCCGATCACGATCGCGACGGCTTCCAGCAGATACGTGACGGCGAAGCTGCGGTCGAAGATCGTCAAGGTGCGCGCGCGGATCTCGCCGGGTTGCGCGAAGTCGAGCGCGCTCGCGAACGGCAACGCGCGCATCGCGGCGATGGCCTGCGCCGCGCTCACGCCGCGTTGCAGGGTGAGGGCGGCGTCGGTGGCACCGGTGTCGCCCGTGAGGCGCCGGTAGTCGGCGAGACGGATTTGCAGCGCGCCCGTCTGCCGCACGTAGTCGCGCCATATCCCCGCGACGACGAACACTGCGCCGTGCTCGCCGATCGGCAGCGTCAGCCGTTGACCGACGCGATAGCCATACAGATCGACCATCGCTTCCGATGCCCACACGGGCGTCTCGCCAGCGCGCAACGCGGACGGCGGCAGGATTTCGCCCGTGATCTGCAGATTCGCGCCGGGATCGACGGCATCGATTTCGCGCGCGAGCAGGGCGACGGACGGCCGCGATGCGTCGAGCGTCAGTTGCGAGGTGCGCGCGAACGCTGCGTGCCGGATGCCGCGCGTGGCGGCGAGCATCGCCTGTTGCTGCGGGTTCAGCCCGCCCGTGTCGCCGTTCGGCGCGACGCGCACATAGACATCGGCGGACAGCAGGTGCGCGAGCCAGTCTTCGACCGACACGCGAAAGCTCGACACCATGATCGCCATCGCGACGATCAGCGTGAAGCTCGACAGCACGCCGCCCATCGCAATCGATGCCTGACCCGGCGCGTTCGCCAGGCGCGCGAGCGCAAGCGCGATGACTGGCTTGGCGGGGCGACGTCTATTGTTCCCATCGAGCGTACGGCTCAGCGCGCGAAACAGCAGCGACGTGACGCGCGGCATCAGCGCAATGCCGCCGATCAGCAGCAGCGCGACGGCGAGATAGCCCGCAATCGGCACATCGAACACGGGCGGCGTCTGCGTCAGCGCCACGCCGAGCGCGATGCAGATGAGCGCGGGCCACGGCGTCGACAGCTTGCCGAGCGCGGCTTCCTCGCCGCCCGCCTTCAGCGCGGGAGCAGGATGCGCGCGCGCCGCTTCGAGCGCGGGCACGAGACTGCCGAGCAGCGACACGCCGATACCCAGCACGACGAAAATCGCGCTGGCGATGGGCTCGAAGCCGACCGTCGGTTGAACACCGGGGAAATAGCCGCCGCCCAGATCGCTGCCGAAGAAGCGCAGCACGACATACGCGAGCGCGAAGCCGAGCGCGATGCCCGCCACCGAGCCGAGCGTGCCGAGCAAAGCGCCTTCGAGCAGAATCTGCCGCAACAACTGCGCGCGCGTGAGGCCGAGCACGCGCAGCATCGCGAACTGCGCACGCCGGCGCACCACGCCGAGCGCCTGCGTCGAGAACACGAGAAACGCGCCCGTAAACAGCGCGACGAGCGCGAGCACGTTCATGTTGATCCGGTAGGCGCGCGACAGCCGGTCGGTGCGGCTTTCGACATCACGCGTTTCGCCCACGGCGAAGCGGCTGCCGAGCTGGTCCTGCAACGCTTGCCTGAACCGTTCGCGATCGACGCCGCGCTCGAGTTGCAGATCGACGCGCGACAGCTTGCCGATGCGACTGAAGCGCCATTGCGCGGCCGCGATGTCCATCACCGCGATGCGTTGGCCGGGCCGCGCCCTGACGATGCCGCCAGCCACGCGCAGATGCACATCGGACGTGCCGCTGCGCAACGTCACGGTCTCGCCGACGCGCACGCCGAGCCACTGCTGCGCGGCGGGCGAGAGGAAGATGGCGTCACCGTCGAGCGCGTCGAGCGGGCGGTCGCTGTCCGTCACGCCCGTCAGATCGGGCGCGATGCGGCTCGCGCGGAACATGTCGATGCCGAGCACTTTCAGCGGCGCGGTGCGGTCCGGCACGGTCACGTCGAGTTCGAGCACGGGGCTGGCGAGCGCGACGCCGGGTTGAGTCGCGAGTCGTGGATAGGCGCTTTCATCGAACGTGGGTTGCGCGCCGCGCACCTGCAAGTCCGCCTGGCCCGACAGGCTGCGCGTCGCCGCCGAGAATTCGTTGAACGCGGCGCTGTTGATCAGTTGCACGGCGTAGCCGAGTGCGACACCGAGCGCGATGGTCGCAATCGCGATCAGCGCGCGGCCTTTGTGGCTGTGCCATTCGGCGGCGAGCATCCAGCGCGTGAGTGTGCGCAGGCCGTGGCGCGTGGGGTGTGCGCGGTGCGCGGTTGCATTTAGCGCTGTGTCATTCATGGTTTTGGCGCGATGCGTGGGGCGATGTTTCGCGCATTGCGTGCAGCTTGCCTTCGCTCAGGATGATCACGCGGTCGGCGACGGCGGCGGCCGCTTGCGAATGCGTGACCATCATCGTCGCTGCGCCGTTTGCCTTGGTTTCTTCGCGCAGCAGCGCGAGCACTTCATGTGCGGTGTCGGGGTCGAGATTGCCCGTTGGCTCGTCGGCGAGGATCAGCGTGGGACGATGCACGAGGGCGCGAGCAATGGCGACCCGCTGCAGTTCGCCGCCGGATAGCTGGCGTGGCATGTCGTTTCCGCGTCCGTCCAGACCGACGGCGGCGAGCATGTCGAGCGCGCGTTGTGGTGCGATGCCGTTCAGCAGTAACGGTAGCGCGACGTTTTGCGCGAGCGTCAGATGTGGCAGCACGTGGAACGCCTGGAAGACGAAGCCGAGTTTCTCGCGGCGCAGGCGGGTAGCGGTGTCGTCGTTCAGGGTTGAGACGGGCGTGCCGTCGATTAGCACCTCACCGCTGTCGGCGCGGTCCAGGCCCGCTATCAGGTTTAGAAGCGTTGATTTGCCTACGCCGGAGTCGCCCATGATGGCGATGAATTCGCCTGCTTCCAGTTTGAAGTCCAGGTTGGCGAGGACTACGCGGTTTGTTGCGTAGGCTTTGCTCAGGGAGCGGCATTCTAGTGCGGGGCGCGGGGCCGGGGGCGGCATTTGGGTCCTTAAGGTGGTTGCTTTTTTTTTGTCTGCGACGCTGGGTGGTGGTTTGGGGTTTGTGCTTTGTGCTTTGTGCTGGCATCCGGGTTGGTTGTTCTGGCCTCTGCAATGGCATCCGCGATGCGTTAGCGTGCTTCAAGCGTCGCCCCTGTGCGGGGCGGCACCTACTTTTCTTTGCCGCCGCAAAGAAAAGTAGGCAAAAGAAAGCGGCTAACACCGCCAGTTCTTGTTTTTGCCTGAGGGCCCCCAAAGGGTCTTACGCTTCACACGGCGATCACGTGACCCATGTTCGTTGCCAGCGCTCTTGCGGTGCGCCTCACCCACTCCACGCGCCCGCGTCGCCGCACGCCGTGCCAGATATTCCACCGCCGCCCAAGTGGCAAACTGTGTGTAGGCCGTAGTGCCTCGCGCGCCTCACTTCGGACCGATTGCACATGCGCTCCACCCTGTAAGAGCGCTAACGTGTACGACGCGACAACCTGCACACAGTTTGCCACCTGGGCGGCACGTACCATCCGCTGCCGCTTGCCCGAGTACGGGTATTCGAAGCGGGTGGGGCGTTCATTCAAAGCGTTGGCAACACGCGCCAACAGAGCCGTTGCCGTGTGAAGCGTAAGACCCGTTGGGGGCCCTCAGGCAAACACAAGCACTGGCGGTGTTAGCCGCTTTCTTTTGCCTACTTTTCTTTGCGGCGGCAAAGAAAAGTAGGTGCCGCCCCGCACAGGGGCGACGCCTGAAGCACGCTAACGCATCGCGGATGCCAGCGAAAAGACCAGCACACCCAACCCGCCCGCGCCGAGAGAGCGCAAATGCGGATGCGATCACAAACCCCAAACTACCCAGCGTCGCAGACAAAAAAACCTCAAAACGTCAGATCATGCAACTTCTTCATCCCATCCAGCAGCCATTGAAAAATCGACTGCTCCGACTGAGCAACAGGCGTCGGCGTCCCGAGCTTACCCAGAGTATCCTGCCTCCGCGACAGCATCTGACACATCTCCCTGGCGACATCGGGCTTATCCTTGAGCAGCGGCGTCAAGTCCTCCTTCTTCAACTGATAAACAGTCGCCGCCGTAAGCGCCGAGATCGTCACACGCGCGGGCATGCCTGCCAGCAGACCGAATTCGCCCAACGCATCACCAGGCCCAAGACGAGTCACTTCGACAGGCCCAGACGCATCTTCAGCCACAACAGACAGCACACCCGAATCGACAATGGTCAAATGGTCGAGCACCTTGTCCGGCGTGACCACCGTATCGCCGCGCTCATACGAGCGACGTGAAAGCATAGGCGCAAGACGCTGCAACTCCTCCACCGTCAACGCGGCGAATATCTCCACGCGCCGCAGCAGCGCAATGCGCGGATCGGTCTGCTGCGCCAGTGAAGGCGAAGACGAAGGCGCATACCCAGCCCCGAGCGGCTTCAACTCGACACCCGCCGCCTGCAACTGCCGGTAGCACAAGTCAAAAAGCTCATTCGTGACGGCGAGTTTCTTGCTCATGTCATCGACATACGCGGTCGCCTCGTACGTGACGGACATGATGCTGGTCCGCTTCACGATCGCATACGGCGCCGGATCGGCGATCACCGCCCGCACACCCGCCAGCGCACGTTCGAGCGCAGCCAGCACCACGCTCGGACGCGCTTCGGGCGTGATTTCCAGCATGAGGGTCACGCCGTGCAGCGCCGACGGGCGGCTGTTGTTCGTGATCTTCGCCTTCGCCGCAACGGCATTCGGCACGATCACGATATTGCCTTGCGATGTCAGCAGATGCGTCGCGCGCCAGTTCATCTCCAGCACCTTGCCCTCGACGCCGTCGATAATCACCCAGTTGCCGATGTGATACGGCTCGGTCGTGTTGATCACGATGCCGGCGAACACGTCACTGAGCGTGCTCTGGATCGCAAGGCCAAGCACGATGGCGAGCGCGCCCGAGGTCGCGACCAGCCCGCGCACCGGCAACTCGAGCACGAAGCCAAGCGCCGCAACGACAGCCGCGAGAAACACCACCGCGCCGAACACGTCAGAGAAGAGCCGTTGACGGCGCCAGGTCTGCGGCAACAGCAGGGTGTCGAGCGCAAGGCTCAACAGGCGCGCGCCCATCAGCCACCAGATGATTTCGAGCACCTGGCCAAGCACGTGCAACGGCTTCGAATCCGCGTAGGGCGCCTGCGAGAACGGACTCAGGCCCGAGCCGAACAGCAGCGCGCTAAAGGCCGCGTAAATGCACAGGCGCACCAGCAGCCGCGCGACTTCGTTTTTGGGTGTGGTGCAACGCCAGATCACGACATCGACTGCGACGAGCGCAAAGCCAAAAATCAGCGGATTGTTCACGCACACTCCATAGCGGGGTTGAACGGTCAAAGCGACGTGTACGCCAGCCTCATGCAATCGTCGTTGGCAACGGCTGTTTGCGACAGTAGCACGGCCTCGTGCAACGCGGCGTCATGTCCAGTTTCATGACGCCGCGCGTCGCGCATTCAGCCCATTTTTTACGACATTTTTAATCGCGATGCAGCAGAGCGTACGTGGGGTTCGGCACCCGCTGTTACGCCACGCGTCACTTCACATTGAACGCGTAGTCGCCGTGCGTGCGATGACCGTCCGATGCCACCGCGACCCAATGCACCGTGTATTTGCCTGGGGCGAGAGCAGGCAGCGCGACGGACGCGACGCTCGGCTGCTGCGCATCGACCGTCGATTTCGCGGTGCTCACCTGCTTGCCCGCCGCATCCGTGACGGTCAACGAACTGAAGGCGGGTTCGAGCGGGCCATCGAAGGTGATGGTCACCCTGGCGGGCGCCTCGACGGTCGTGCCCGCGCCGGGCTCCTGCTTCTGCGGAAACACATGGGCCAGCGCCGCGAGCGGCGTCAGCATGAGTGACAGCGCGAGCGCCGCCACGAGTCGTGTCGTGTTCATGGTGGTGTCCTCGTTACGGGAAAAGCGGTTTGCCGATCGTCGTGGGCGCGATGTCATCGAAGAACAGATGCGCCTGCACCAGCACGCCGACATGGGAGCCGCTCGCGTGATTCACGGGGATCTGCGCCTCGATGCCGAATTGCCCATATCGGTTGATCCAGATGACACCCGGGTTGACCGTGCCCGTGGTTTGCCCCTGGCTGCGCGACAGCGGAATTTCGACGATCGGTATCAGGTTCGCGAACGGCTGCGGCAAGCCGACGTCGCGCACGTGCTGCTGCAGATAGGGCAGGCTGTACTGTACGGTCACGCCGTAGTTGAACGCGTTCGGCTGGCCCGCGCCCGTCGTCAACGCGGGGCCCGCTTCGCCCGTGATCGCGATGGGGCGCAGATACGCGAGCGAATCGGGCAGGTCGCCGAAGCCCTTGCCGGCGAAGATCGTCGGCGAGATGGTCGAGAAGCTCTCGCCGATCGCGTGGCTGCCCGTGCCGCCCAGGTCCGCATCGACGCCGATCGACGTCATGAACTCGTGCGCCTCGTTCACATACAACAGGTACTTGAGCCCGACGCTGAAGTTGTCGAAGCCGTGCGCGGTCGGATTGTTCTGCCCGACATACGCGCCTCCGATCGATACCGCGAGGCGCGGCGTGATCAGCTTGTCGTATTCGAAGCTGAAGCTGTTGACGCTCTGGTCGCCATCATCGCCGCGCACGCGCTGGTGGCCATATTCCAGATTGAGTTCGTCGCTGACGCCCGGATCGTCGACGGCCATCGTGGCGGGGAAGACGCGGTCGCCTGCGATGGCGTGTGCATGAGAAATGGAAGGAACTAGCAAGGCTGCAAGGATGCAGCCGGCGAACGGCAGCGTGCCGCGCCTGGCGTGTCGGATATTCATATAGGTGATCCTGAGTGAGAGCGCGCGCCGGCCGCGTACGCGCCGGAAAGCGGCAACGCGGCGTGCGCGAAAACAGCAACGCCGTGAAGGCGTTGCGGGTACGCGGGTTCGACTCAGAGATGCACGGGCGGCGCGCGCGGTTGCGCGCTTTCGAACGGCGTGATGAGCGCGACGCTTTCGAAGCGAACCGCCACGCGCTGTGTGATCGCGGCGACCGTCAGCGCGAACGTCGACGGCGACGCGGGCAGCACGGGAATATGCGCGAGCAGGCTGCAATAGCCGCACGCATGCCAGTGCGAGGCGAGCGTGTGCGTATTGCCGGTGTCGTCCTCTTGGGTGTCGGCGGGACTGGCCGTTTGGGCCGAGCAGAGGGCGGCGGCGGGATCGTATGCGCCGCGGCTCGCCGCAATGGCCTGCGAGACGGTAGGTGCGAGCGCCGCCATCAGGATCGCGAGCAATCCGAGAATGCAGCCAATCTTCCGATGGAACCGGCTCGCCATGTTGAAAACGTGTGTAGATGCTGCGCGGATTATGACATTGGCGCGGCATACGGTGAATGCCCGCCGCGCATTCGAACATGAAAATCTTCGAGAAGCTGTCGATTTGCTGTCGCGTCGATCGTCGTCTGTGTAGAACCGGGCAACGGCGCTTTTTATGCCCGGCATCTGACGACTTTGCACAGGAGGCGGCAATGAACTACGTGGATGGATTCGTGGTGGCAGTGAAGGCTGAGAATCGCGAAATTTACCGCAAGCACGCCGAGACGGCGGCGGGCGTGTTCAAGGAGTACGGCGCGCTGAACGTCGTCGAATGCTGGGGCGACGACGTGCCCGAAGGCAAGCTCACGTCGTTCCCGCTGGCCGTCAAGCGCGAGCCGGACGAAGTGGTCGTATTCTCGTGGGTCGTCTGGCCTTCGCGCGCGAAGCGCGACGAAGGCATGGGCAAGGTGATGGCCGATCCGCGGCTTCAACCGGATGTGATGACGATGCCGTTCGACGGCAAGCGGCTGATCTACGGCGGCTTCGAAGTGATCGTCGACGTGTGACGGCGTTCAGCGGGCGCTAGAGCGTTTCCGTGAACATGGGCGTCGTGCCGTCGCTGCTTTCGTAGTACTCCGCCGACGCCTGTCCGCTCTGCGCGCCTTGTCCAAGCCGGATGATCGTGAAGCCGTGCATGTAGATCTTGTCCGTCTCTTTCAGCAGCACGTTCTGCAGCGCGGGCGGATTGACGATACGTGCGTCCGGCGCGTTCTCCGGTCCGTCGACGATCACGGGCACTGCGCCATGGCCGATGCAGCGTCCGCGATTCAATCCGAGGTACGGCTGATAGATGCTCAGGTTGTGCTCGTGGCCCCAGAACCATGCGCTAACCGGCTGCTTCGCGGCTTGCGCGAAACGCTGGAAGCTCGCGAGCAGCTTCGGGTTGTGCGCGATGAGCTTGCCGCCTGTCTGTAGCGGTCCAATCTGCGACAGCGCGGAAAACAGCTGGTGATGCGAAAGCAGGATCGTCTTGCCGCTGAATTCGGCGATGCGCTCGACGATCCAGTCCTCTTCGTCCTGCTCGATAAACGTGAGGACTTCCGTTCCGTGGAAGGGGTCGTAGTCGTGCAGCCCTGTGTCCAGCGCGATGAACTGCCAGTCGTCGTTGCGCAGGCAGAAGAAGCTGGCAGGCTGAAGCCGCGCGTGATCGTTGAGCGTGTCGATCAGCCCGTAATAGCCGGCGCCGCCCGAGTACATGTCATGGTTGCCCGAGAGCGTGTAGACGGGTACGTCCTTCGTGCTGCGCGAAAGCACGCTGTCGACGATATTCCTGAAGTTCGCATCGCATTCCTGCGGCGTGCCCGAATAGTAGATGTCGCCGAGATGAATCACGACGTCGGGGTTTTGCAGCGCGGCCTGCTTCAGCAGATCCACGGCGACGTCCGTGCCCGTGCCCCAATCGGCGATCAGCGCGACCGTTGCGCCCGCTTTCAGCGGCACAGTGACGGGGCCGATCGCGGCCGCGCGCCGGTACGGAATCGACGCGCGCTTGCCGTCCGGGCCGAAGTACTGCATGTAGCTCTCGATGACCTTGATCCACGCCGGATCGCAGACGTTGAAGCGCAGGTCGTTCTCGATGCTGTCGGCACCGGCCGAGTCGCCGCGGGCGCGGGCTTCCATCAACGCGAAGCCCATCTTCGCGCAGGTCCAGGCGTCCTGTGCGACTTCGTCGGGCGCGACGTCGGGCAAGGGCGATTGACCTTGCGACTTCAGCGACGCAATCGTCGCTGCCGCATTGACGAGTGCGTTGTCCGTTCCAGGCCGTGAGGCGAGGGCCGAGGAAGGCGTCGTGCTGCGCACGACCTGATCGACGGCTGACTGGAACAGCGAAACGAATTGATCGCGGAAGCTCTCGGGTTCGGCGGCCATGGCGGTCTCCAATGATCGGATTGGCGAAATCCGTATTGCATATTGCGGCTTTTCGAATTGAATGCGAAAGCCGGGAGTAATGTTCGCGGTATTGAAGCTTGAAGCAGCGACAGGCTATTGGATTAATTCAGCTAACACCAAGACGATTGGCTCAACATAATTTGCATGAAGCTGAATCGCTCGATTACTCGCCGTCGATGAGCGCGCGCTGATTCACCTGAGCCGCTCAAACCATTCAAGCTTTTCGCGCCGCTGCCGATAACGTGTCTGGCCGTCCCTCCTGCAAAGCCCTATCAAAGATGCGTGTGTCCAAGACCGAGTCCGTACTGCTCACCGTTGCCGTGTTCGCCGTCGTCAGTTTCAGCGGCTGGCTCCAGAGCGAAATGAAGCACGCCGCGCGTGAGCGCAACCGGCACGACATCGGCACGATCGTCGAAGCCGCCTGCGCGAACCTGAACGCCGCCGAGCTCGAATCCAGCGACGCCGGCCAGCTGCAATGCGGCACGATCGCGCATGAGGCGCCGCGCGAAGCGTCCTCGGCGCCCGAGGCGTTAACGGCAGCCGCGACGGGCGCTGCATCGACGGTTCCTAATCCGTAGGCTCTTTTGCCGGGCACGCGCTACACTGCGCGACTCGCGTGGCGAAGCTGCTCAGCCAGCACCGATGCGGCTTTCATCGACAATACCTCACGCGCTGATATACTAAATACGTTCACAGTCCGCGTGACGATGAGGGCAGTAGACGGGCGCGGATACGGGAGCGGCGCAGTGCGCCGCTCAAGCCAACTACGGTGCTCATTCGCACCGACCGGATCAGAGGCGATGCATGTCGTCAGAACTTGACAGTCAGCCAGCGGCTACGCCGTTCACCCTGTCACTGCAGCCCATCGGGACGAGCGCCAGTTTGCGGGATCGCGCATATGCGATGCTGCGCGCGGCAATCGCCGATGCCGATATCTATGCGTCGCGCGACGAAATACGCCTCGACGACCGCGCGCTGAGCGAATCGCTGGGCGTGAGCCGCACGCCTGTGCGCGAGGCGATGACGCTGCTCGAACAGGAAGGCTTCGTGCGCACGATCCCGCGTCGAGGCATCTACATCGTGCGCAAGAGCAAGCGCGAGATCGTCGAGATGGTGCAGATGTGGGCCGCGCTGGAAAGCATGGCCGCACGTCTCGCCACGCTGCACGCAACGGATGAAGAAATCGCGCGGCTGCGTCACATGTTCGACCAGTTCCGCGATTCGACGCCGGCCGAGCATATCGCCGAGTACTCGGATGCGAACATTGCGTTCCATCAGGCCATCGTCGAGCTGTCGAAGTCGCAGATCATTCTCGACACGATCAAGAACATCTTCATTCATGTGCGCGCGATCCGGCGCATGACGATTTCGCAAAGCGACCGTGCGTCGCGTTCGATCGTCGATCATCTGCGCATCATCGAGGCACTGGAAAAGCGCGATACCGAACTCGCGGAGCGTCTGGTGCGCCAGCACTCGCTCGACCTCGCCGCTTTCATCGAGGTAAATTGCGACTTCCTCGATTGAGGGCAGTCGCTTCTCCCTGATCTACCGCGGACATCCGTTCCCGGATGTCCGCATCTTCCCTCATTGCCAACCGGCGACCTTCTCTGCGCGCCCCGTGCCATCGCATCCATAAACGATCGCGAATGCATTCGATAAGTTTCTTTAATTATTCCCAATCCCCTGTGCGCTCTTACGATGGGTTCACCCGGATGCGTCCTGTTTTAAGGGTTAACGCGTGCAATGGCGGTTTTTAAGCGCATTGCATTGGGGAAAATCCGCAGGCCGCTGGAATAAAAATGTAAAGACTGAAACCTGTTTGAATGGTTAACTACGCAGGTCTGTCGAAAATCCCCAGCGCCGGGTAGAACAAAACAGCAAGGCGGATGCGGGCAGCGCAATCACGAATTGCGCGGCTTGCATCGAAAACACTAGAAATGCGGAGACGATGCTCATGAATGGAAACACCCGACAGGCGACGGGAAACGGTCTATTTTCGAACCGTTGGTGTCAATTGGTGATCGGCATGCTGTGTATGGCACTGGTCGCCAACCTTCAATATGCCTGGACGCTCTTCGTCGCGCCGATGAACGCGCGGCACCACTGGGGCGAAGCATCGATTCAGCTTGCGTTCTCGATCTTCATTGTCACGGAGACGTGGCTCGTACCTGTCGAAGGATGGCTCGTCGACCGTTTCGGTCCGCGTCCCGTCGTCGCGGTCGGCGCGATTTGCGCGGGCCTCGCGTGGATGCTGTTCGCGCATGCGACGACGCTGCCTGAACTTTATATCGGCTCCGTCGTCGCCGGCATCGGCGCGGGCGGCGTGTACGGCACATGCGTCGGCAATGCGCTGAAGTGGTTCCCGGACAAGCGCGGTCTCGCGGCGGGCCTGACGGCGGCGGGTTTCGGCGCGGGCGCGGCCGTGACAGTGATTCCGATTGCAAACATGATTACGCGCTCAGGTTATGAGCACACGTTCCTGTTCTTCGGCATCCTGCAAGGCGCGGCGATCTTCGTGCTGGCGCTGCTGCTGCACAAGCCGTCGACGCGCGCCGTATCGAACATCAAGCGCAAGTTCGCGGTGAGCAAGATCGACTACACGCCGGGACAGATGATCAAGACGCCCGTATTCTGGGTGATCTACGCAGCGTTCGTCGCGGTCGCGGCGGGCGGCCTGATGGCGACGGCACAGATCGGTCCGATCGCAAAAGACTGGGGCCTCGCGAAACTGCCGATGACGATGTTCGGCATGACGCTGCCGCTGCTGACGATGACGCTGTCCATCGACAACATCTGCAACGGCTTCACGCGTCCGCTGTGCGGCTTCATCTCCGACAAGATCGGCCGCGAGAACACGATGTTCGCGATCTTCATCGGCGAAGGGCTCGCGTTGCTCGGCATGATGCAGTACGGCCAGAACCCGTATGCGTTCATGACGTTCGCGGCACTGATCTTCCTGTTCTGGGGCGAGATCTTCTCGATCTTCCCGGCCATCTGCGCGGATACGTTCGGCAGCAAGTTTGCGGCGTCTAACGCGGGCACGTTGTATACGGCGAAGGGCACGGCGGCGCTGCTGGTGCCGCTCGCGTCGGTGTTGTCGGCGACGGGTGGCTGGAGCCTGGTGTTCATCGTGTCGGCCGTCATCACGATTGCGGCGGGCGTGTCGGCCAAGTTCGTGCTCGCACCGATGCGCGCACGGTTGATCGAGTCGGGGACGTCCGCGTCCTCTTCGTCGGCCAACGCGTCGCGATTAAGCGCAAGCTCGGGCGAGTGAGGCAGGGCGCAGTTCTGGCGCTGCGGGTTCATCATTGAAATCTTGAAGCGGTGCGTGGCCTGAAAGGGCGGCGCGCCGCTTTGTTTTTTTGGCCGCTCGCTTGCATCTCGCGGTTTGCGCCGAACCCGCGCTCTCGACAATCGACGAGCCAATAAAAAATCTCCCGCGCTTCATCAGCGCGGGAGATTGCTTGCGGCTTGCTTCTGTTTCTTGTGCGGCTTGCCGTTCTTCAGGCGCCTGCAAGAGCAGGCACACTGTCATCGGCAAAGTACTGCGAAAACGAAAAGGCCGAACGATTCGAACGTTGCGTGTCGCTCGACGCATCGATACGCGTCGGCAGCACCTCGGGCGTGTGCGCGCTCTTCTTCGCGAGAATCGCCGCGCTCAGGAACTCGGCGCTGTACGCATTGAGCAAATGCGCCTGATGCGCCTCCAGATAAGCGACGACGCGAGCGTGCTCGCCGTCGATCGTCGCAAGCGACGTCAGCGTCTGCGCGTCCCAGCGGAAGCGCAAACCGAGGTCCGCGAACGCGCTGTTGAACGCGCAGAGCTGCGCCTCGATTGCGCGCTCGTAGTGAGTCCGGTGTTGATCGTGTGCGTTGCGCATCATCCCCTCCAATTCGTCGATTGCGTGAAGACAGCTTAGGCGCGTCGATCGATTCACGATAGTTAAAGTTTTCTTTGAAAACTATTCGCTAACGTTTATGGATTGCCTGCTACAGACCTAGGGTGCAGGAGAATTGGTGGCGACAAGATATGTGATATACAGTATTGCACATATGCAAGACGGTATTTTCAGACATGCAGAAGGGCCGAACGACCGCGCCTTACCCGGCGCTTCCGTCAAACGGGCCACCACCGTTTTCGACACTGAGGAGACACGTCGACCATGTCCACCGACACGCAAGAAAATGTCCGCACGATCCCGTTGAGCCTGAACCTCACGCCGATCAGCGCGACAGCTTCGCTGCGGGATCAGGCGTACGCGCGACTCAAGCACGCGATCGCGAACACCGACATCTATCACTCGCGCACCGAAGTGCGGCTGGATGAAAAGGAGCTGACCGAGGCGCTCGGCGTGAGCCGCACGCCAGTGCGCGAGGCGATGACGCTGCTCGAACAGGAAGGCTTTCTGCGTACGGTGCCGCGCCGCGGCGTGTACATCCTGCGCAAGACGAAGAAAGAGATCGTCGAGATGATCTGCATGTGGGCCGCGCTCGAAAGCGTGGCGGCGCGTCTGGCGACACAGCGCGCGTCGAATGAGGACATTGCCGGGCTGCGCGCGATGTTCGACGACTTCCATTCGACCACGCCAACCGATCACATTGAGGAGTACTCCGAGGTGAACATTGCGTTTCACCAGGCGCTCGTCGAGCTATCCGGCTCGCAGATCATTCTCGACACGATCAAGAACATCTTCATGCACGTGCGCGCGATACGCCGCATGACGATCGCGCAGAGCGACCGCGCGTCGCGCTCGATCGAAGACCACATGCGCATCATCGAAGCGCTGGAAGCGCGCGATACCGAGCGCGTCGAAGCACTGGTGCGTCAGCACTCGCTCGACCTCGCGCTGTATGTCGAAGCACATTGCGATTTTCTGGACTGAGGGCCGCCATCACTGACATATAGCGACCCCAGGACTATCCCGAACGGGCACTTGATGCGATGCACGATTCAGACGCCCAGACCCTTCAGGCACAAAGCGCTAGCCAACTTTTGCACTGCAGCAACACCGGATGAAACCTGAAGCACCTGCAAAAATCCGTTGACTAATATTGTGTTTGGAATATTGTATATCACGAGACGCCACACAACACCCGGCCAAGGAGGAGACGTCATGGCAGATGTACTTGAGATCAGACCGCAAGAATCCGCTGAAGAGAACGCACAACAAACGACGGACGGTTTCCACCTCGTCATTGATGCACTTAAAGCGAACGACATCGACACGATTTTTGGTCTGGTCGGCATTCCTATCACCGACCTCGCGCGCCTCGCGCAAGCCGAAGGAATGCGCTTTATCGGTTTTCGTCACGAGCAGCACGCAGGTCATGCAGCCGCCATCGCGGGCTACATGACGCAAAAGCCCGGCATCTGTCTCACGGTGTCCGCACCGGGCTTCCTGAACGGCCTCACGGCCCTCGCCAACGCAACGACGAACTGCTTTCCGATGATCCTGATCAGCGGATCGAGCGAACGCGAAATCGTCGACCTGCAGCAAGGCGACTACGAAGAGATGGATCAGTTGAACGCGGCGAAGCCGTACGCGAAGGCTGCGTATCGCGTGCTGCACGCGGAAGACATCGGCATCGGTCTGGCGCGTGCGATTCGCGCTGCCGTGTCGGGTCGTCCGGGCGGCGTGTATCTGGATCTGCCGGCGAAGCTGCTGTCGCAGACCATCGACGCCGTGAAGGCCAAGCAGTCGCTGGTACGCGTGATCGACGCCGCGCCGCGCCAGTTGCCCGCGCCTGATTCCGTCAAGCGCGCCATCGATCTGCTGAAGGGCGCAAAGCGTCCGCTGGTGCTGCTCGGCAAGGGCGCAGCGTATTCGCAGGCCGACAAGGAAATCCGCGCGTTCATCGAAAAGACGGGCATTCCGTATCTGCCGATGTCGATGGCCAAGGGTCTGCTGCCCGACACGCACGAGCAATCGGCTTCGGCTGCGCGTTCGTTCGTGCTGGCCGAGTCGGATGTCGTCGTGCTGATCGGCGCGCGGCTGAACTGGCTGCTGTCGCACGGCAAGGGCAAGACGTGGGGCAAGCCGAAGCAGTTCGTGCAGATTGATATCTCGGCGCAGGAGATGGATAGCAACGTCGCGATCGCGGCGCCTATCGTCGGCGATATCGGTTCGTGCGTTGCGTCGCTCGTCGATCAGGTTGGCGACAACTTCCCGCAGCCGCCGAAGGAATGGCTCGACGCCGTCAGCGAGAAGAAGAACACGAACCTGCAGAAGATGGCCGCGACGCTCGCGAAGAATCCGTCGCCGATGAACTTCCACAGCGCGCTGCGCGTGCTGCGCGACATCGTCAAGGCGAACCCGGACATCAACGTCGTCAACGAAGGCGCGAACACGCTCGACTATGCGCGCGCCATCATCGACATGTATCAGCCGCGCAAGCGTTTCGACTCGGGTACGTGGGGCGTGATGGGTATCGGCATGGGCTTCGCAATCGGTGCAGCCGTGACGAGCGGCAAGCCGGTGCTCGCGATCGAAGGCGATAGCGCGTTCGGCTTCAGCGGTATGGAACTCGAAACGATCTGCCGTTACGACCTGCCCGTGTGCACGATCATCTTCAACAACAACGGCGTGTATCGCGGCACCGACGTGAATCCGACGGGTGGCAAGGACGTTGCGCCGACGGTGTTCGTGAAGGACGCGCGCTACGACAAGATGATCGAGGCATTCGGCGGCATCGGCTACAACGTGACGACGCCCGAAGAACTGGATAAAGCGGTGAAGGAAGCGATTGCATCGGGTAAGCCGACGCTCATCAACGCAGTGATCGACGAAGCGGCAGGCACCGAAAGCGGACGCTTGACCAATCTGAACCCGCAAAGCGCGGCAATGAAAAAGTGACATCAGCCAACCACGGAGATACAAAAGTGAGCAAACCACTCGAAGGCGTCAAGATCATCGACTTCACGCACGTCCAGGCCGGTCCTGCGTGTACCCAGTTGCTTGCCTGGTTCGGCGCGGATGTGATCAAGGTCGAGCGCCCCGGTTCGGGCGACGTGACGCGTAACCAGCTGCGCGACATTCCGGAAGCCGACGCGCTGTACTTCACGATGCTCAACAGCAACAAGCGTTCGCTGACGCTCGACACGAAGACGCAAGACGGCAAGGAAGTGCTCGAAAAGCTGATTCAGGAATCGGACGTGCTGGTCGAAAACTTCGCACCGGGCGCGCTGGACCGCATGGGCTTCACGTGGGAACGCATCAACGAACTGAACCCGAAGATGATCGTTGCATCGGTCAAGGGCTTCAGCGACGGCCACCACTACGACGACCTGAAGGTCTATGAAAACGTCGCGCAGTGCGCAGGCGGCGCGGCTTCGACGACGGGCTTCTGGGACGGCCCGCCGACGGTCAGCGCGGCAGCGCTCGGCGACAGCAACACGGGCATGCACCTCGCGATCGGCATTCTCACGGCGCTGATCGGCCGCGACAAGACGGGCAAGGGGCAGAAGGTGGCCGTGTCGATGCAGGACAGCGTGATCAACCTGTGCCGCGTGAAGCTGCGCGACCAGCAGCGTCTGGACCGCGTCGGCTACCTGGAAGAGTATCCGCAGTATCCGCACGGCGAATTCAGCGATGTCGTGCCGCGCGGCGGCAATGCGGGCGGCGGCGGCCAGCCGGGCTGGGTGCTCAAGTGCAAGGGCTGGGAAACGGACCCGAACGCGTACATCTACTTCACGATTCAGGGCCACGCGTGGGATCCGATCTGCCGCGCGATCGGCAAGCCGGAATGGATCGACGACCCGGCGTACAAGACGGCGCAGGCACGCCAGCCGCACATTTTCGATATTTTCAACACGATCGAAGCGTGGCTCGCCGACAAGACGAAGTTCGAAGCGGTCGACATCCTGCGTAAATTCGACATTCCGTGCTCGCCTGTTCTGTCGATGAAGGAAATCGCCAACGACGAGTCGCTGCGTGCGAGCGGGACGATCGTCGAAGTAGATCACAAGGCGCGCGGCAAGTACCTGACGGTTGGCAGCCCGATCAAGTTCTCGGACATGAAGCCTGAGATCACGGGTTCGCCGCTGCTCGGCGAGCATACGGAAGAAGTGCTCAAGGATCTGGGCTATAGCTTCGATCAGATCGCGAACTTGCGGGAAGCGAAAGTGGTGTAATTGTCACCGGCGTATCAATGGGCTCCGGGTTACACGGAGAGAGACGGAGCCCACTCGAACAGCGCCCGCGTGGCGCTGTTTTTACTGAGCGGCAGCGAGCCCATAACACACGAGCCCCTATATGCAAGCAGCCATCGATTTTGAACAGCTGGTGAACGTAATCGGCGATGCCGTCGTGATTTCGGACCAGCACGGCGCGATTACGCTGTGGAATCCCGCGGCGGAGCGCATTTTTGGTTTTACTCAGGAAGACGCGCTGGGTCAGTCGCTTGATCTGATTATTCCCGAGCGTTTGCGCGGGCGTCACTGGGAAGGCTATGAAAAGACCATGGCGACGGGACAGACGCGCTATGGCAACGATCTTCTTCGCGTGCCTGCGATTCATAAGGACGGGCGGGCGTTGTCGATCGCTTTTACGGTTGCACTGTTGTATTCACCCGAGCGCGAATTGACGGGCATTGTCGCGGTGATCCGCGATGAAACCGCGCGCTTCCAGGAAGACCGCAATCTGCGCAAGCGCATCGCGGAACTTGAGGCGCGCGTTGGCGCCTGAATGTGCCCTGAAGGTGGCGCTTTGCTCTCGCGCAGTCAATATCAACGTCGATCGTCGTTGCGGCGATTTGGTACGGAGAACATCGATGCGTGTGGAAATTTTTGGACCTTATCAGGTCGAGTTGTCTGCTATGCAGTTTATTCATAACGGTGGGTGGGCGGCGTTTGCCGCCGTGCGCAAACTGGATGATGGGGCTGATGTGCCCGTTCATGTTTTGCCTTTCCAGCATGTTGTTGATCACACTGTGTTTGCTACTGAGGCGGCGGCTATTGACGCTGCGCGTGGCGTTGTTGTTGCGGTTATTGGGCCGCAGGCTGTATAGGTTTTTTGCCGTGCGGCGTGGGGGGATTTTTGTTGGCGCTTGAGGTTTGGTTTTTTTGCTTTTGCGCTGGTATCCGCGTTTGCGTTTTCTCGGCGCGGGCGGTTTGGTTTGCTCGTGGTTTTGCTGGCATCCGCGAATTGTTAGCGTGCTTCAGGCGTCGCCCCTGTGCGGGGCGGCACCTACTTTTCTTTGCCGCCGCAAAGAAAAGTAGGCAAAAGAAAGCGGCTAACACCGCGAGCCCTTGTTCTTATCCACGAGCCCCCAACGTCCCCACACTTCACGCGGCAGCATTTCTGTTCGCGTGAGTTGCCAACGCTCTCTCCATACGCATCACCCGCTTCGCGCTCCCGCGTCGCCACGCGCGTGACCAAATTTCCCACGTTCTATAGCGGCAAACTGTGTGTAGGCCATCGCGCCACATATGCCTTACTTCGGACCGAAAGCGCACGCATACCTCCATGTAGGAGCGCTGCCTTGTATGACGGCACGACCTACACACAGTTTGCCGCTATGCGGCCGTGGATATTTCGTATCGTGGGTCAGGGCGCCGGTGCATGAAAAGGGTGAGGCGCTCATTCAGTGCGCTGGCAACATGCGTTGGCTATTTCGTTGCCGTTTGAAGCGAAAGACCCTGTGGGGGCCCTCAGGCAAAGACAAGAATTGGCGGTGTTAGCCGCTTTCTTTTGCCTACTTTTCTTTGCGGCGGCAAAGAAAAGTAGGTGCCGCCCCGCACAGGGGCAACGCCTGCGCCGCGTAGGCGCCACGCGGATGCCAGCGAAAAAGCCCGCGCCGCGAAGAGCAAAAAAACCACCACCAACCGCCGCAAAAAAACCAAAACCCCAAGCGCCAGCGCCAAACCACGACCTTGGGGTTTATCCCCACTAAAAACCTGGCAAAAAAGCTTGCTCAAATACCGGGCTGTAAATACGATATATCACATATCAGGCGTGTTCAAATCCCGGGCAAAAACCCCCCGACATGCGCAAGCAACACATTCAACAATGATGGGAGACGTAGCATGGGCAAGGCACTCGACGGTGTGCGCATTCTCGATTTCACCCACGTGCAATCAGGCCCGACCTGCACGCAGTTGCTCGCGTGGTTCGGCGCAGACGTGATCAAGGTAGAGCGCGCGGGCGCAGGCGACATCACGCGCGAACAGCTGCGCGACATCCCCGACGCGGACAGCCTGTACTTCACGATGCTCAACCACAACAAGCGCTCGGTCACCATCGACACGAAGAATCCCGAAGGCAAGCTCGTGCTCGAGGCGCTGATCCAGAAGTGCGACGTGCTGGTGGAGAACTTCGCGCCGGGCGCACTGGACCGCATGGGCTTCACGTGGGAGCGCATCCAGGAGCTCAACCCGAAGATGATCGTCGCATCGGTCAAGGGCTTTGGTCCCGGGCCGTACGAGGACTGCAAGGTCTACGAGAACGTGGCGCAGTGCGTGGGCGGCGCGGCCTCGACGACCGGTTTCGATGACGGCCCGCCGGTTGTAACGGGCGCACAGATCGGCGACAGCGGCACGGGCTTGCATCTGGCGCTGGGTATCGTGACGGCACTCTATCAGCGCACGATGACGGGCCGCGGCCAGAAGGTGCTCGCGGCGATGCAGGACGGCGTGCTGAACCTGTGCCGCGTGAAGCTGCGCGACCAGCAGCGGCTGGAACGCACGGGTGTCATGAAGGAATATCCGCAGTATCCGAACGGTACATTCGGTGAGGCGGTGCCGCGTGCGGGCAATGCGTCGGGCGGCGGACAGCCGGGCTGGATCCTCAAGTGCAAGGGCTGGGAGCACGATCCGAACGCGTACATCTACTTCATCACGCAGGCACCCGTGTGGGTGAAGATCTGCAACGTGATCGGCAAGGAAGAGTGGGCTACCGACCCCGAGTACGCAACGCCGACCGCACGCCTGCCGCGCCTGAAGGAAATCTTCGCGGAGATCGAACGCTGGACGATGACGAAGACCAAGTTCGAGGCAATGGAAATCCTGAACAAATACGACATTCCGTGCGGCCCGATCCTGTCGATGAAGGAGATCGCGGAAGACGACTCGCTGCGCAAGACGGGCACGATCGTCGAGGTCGATCACCCGGTGCGCGGCAAGTATCTGACGGTGGGCAACCCGATCAAGCTGTCGGACAGCCCGACGGACGTGACGCGCTCGCCGCTGCTCGGCGAGCACACGGACGAAGTGATGGCCGAACTCGGCTATTCGCGTGAACAGATCGAAGCGCTGCGGACAGTCGGCGCTATCTGAAGAATCAAACCCGATTCAAACTCGTGACGCGGGCGTATTCACCGTGTCGGTCGACAAAAAATTTGTGGAGACAGTTTCGATGACATCGTGGATACGCTTCCGGCAGCCGCAAGGTCATATCGGTTTCGGCGTGCTCGACAACGGCAGCATCGCCGAATTCGAGGGCGACATGTTCGGCGAGGCAACAGCGACGGGCAAGCAGTGGCAACAGGACGACGTCGAGTTGCTGAGCCCGTGCCTGCCGACCAAGGTCGTCGCGCTCTGGAACAACTTTCATGCGCTGTCGCAGAAGCTCGGCAAGGCGGCGCCGTCGCACCCGCTCTTTCTGATCAAGCCGCCGATGTCCGTGATCGGCCCTGGCGCGCCCATTCGCCGCCCCAAAGGCTATAGCGGCAAGATCGCCTACGAAGGCGAACTCGGCATCGTGATCGGCAAGCGCTGCACCAATGTCTCGCCCGAAGAAGCGGACAACTACATCTTCGGCTACACCTGCATCAACGACGTCACGGCCGTCGACCTGCTGAACGAAGACCCGAATTTCGCGCAATGGTGCCGCTCGAAAGGCTTCGATACGTTCAGCTGCATCGGCCCCGTGATCGAAACGCAGTTCGACTGGCGCAACGCGAATGTCGTCACGCGTCTCGACGATGTCGAGCGGCAGAACTATCCGATCTCCGACATGATCTTCACGCCGGCCGAACAGGTCAGCATGATCTCGCACGACATGACGCTGATGCCCGGCGACGTGATCGCATGCGGAACGTCGATCGGCGTCGGCTCGATCAAGGACGGCTCGACGGTCGTCGTATCGATCGACGGTATCGGCGCGCTGCCGAATCAGCTCGCCGCCTCAAGGCAGCTCGAGACGGCGGCCTGAAAAGAACACGCACTGAGCATGCAAATGAGAGCCGGACGCGTCATCGCCAATGAGTCGACCATGAATCGACAATGACGATCGCGCGCTGCGTCGCGAGACGCCCGGCTCGATCTCACTGATCACTTCTTGGAATGGGAGCAGATAGATGAAGATCTGTGTTTATGGAGCCGGCGCGATTGGCGCCTATGTCGGCGCGGAACTGGCGCTTGCGGGCGCGGATGTCAGTTTCGTCGCTCGCGGCCCGCATCTTGCCGCGATGCAACGCAACGGCGTGCGTCTGCTGATCGACGATACCGAGCGTGTCGTTAACGTACGTTGTTCGTCGGACCCGCGCGAGCTGGGGCCGCAGGACTACGTGATCATCGCGCTGAAGGCGCATTCGGTGCCGGGCGTCGTCGACGCGATGCAGCCGCTGCTCGGGCCTGAGACGGCCATCGTGACGGCCGTCAACGGTATTCCGTACTGGTACTTCTACAAGCATGGCGGCGAGTTCGCGAACACGACGCTCGAAAGCATCGACCCGGGTGGCACGCAATGGCAGAAGCTTGGACCTGAGCGCGCGATCGGCTGTGTCGTCTATCCCGCCGCGGAGATCGTCGAGCCGGGCGTGATCAAGCATGTGTACGGCAAGAAGTTTCCCATCGGCGAGCCGGACGGCACGCGTTCTCCGCGCGTCGAAGCGCTGTCGCAGATCATGGTCGCAGCAGGGCTCGACGCGCCCATTCGCGACAACATCCGCGATGAAATCTGGCTGAAATTGTGGGGCAATCTGTGCTTCAACCCGATCAGCGCGTTGACGCACGCGACGCTCGATGTCATCACGAGTCACGTCGGCACGCGCGCCGTTGCGAAGACGATGATGCTCGAAGCGAAGTCCGTGGCGGATCGTTTCGGCGTGCATTTCCGCGTGGATGTCGAGCGGCGTATCGATGGCGCGGGCGCGGTGGGCGCGCACAAAACCTCGATGCTGCAGGATCTTGAAGCGGGACGCCCGATGGAAATCGATCCGCTGCTGACCGTCGTGCAGGAAATGGGGCGGCTGGTCGGGCATGAAACGCCGACCGTCGATACCGTTCTCGCGTTGATCAAGCTGCGCGAGCAGATCGCGCAGCAGAAGGATGGCGCGCCAGCGGCAAAGCCAGAACACGCTGCGCCGAGTGCGAAGGCTGCGTAACTGGCCCGGTGCTGCGTTGGCGCATAAAGCGCGGGCTGTCGCACGGCCCGCGCGTCACAAGTCCCATCATCCGACGCAGGCTTCCTCACGCCGGCCAACACTATGGCCGACCCACAGGCCGGCGTCGTAGGCCGCTTCCAGTGCGGCGAGCACGTCCGGATGCTCGTTCAGTTCCTCAATGCCGAGCGCTTCGCGCGCGATCAAGCCAAGCAGTTCGAGACGCTCTTCATAGATGGGGCTTTTCATGGCACCTCCTTCAAGGTTGAAATCGCTGCGGCAGCATTCGCTGGCGTGTCGTGCAAGACACGGCCTTTCTCATTGCCGTTGTAGAGACTGAACATAGGCCGGAAGCAAGCCCGTCAGCGGCAGGAGCGCGATTGCTGCGATCGAAATCGACCTGGAGAGATGCGGTGAGCGCGAATGCGCGTGTTGATCTCTGGCTTCCGTCTCAGGTTGAATCAGTGTGCGATTCAATAGTAGGCAAATGCGGGTTGTCTTGCGCGTGGTCAAGCGCCGCATATCGAAGCACTACTCGAATCGCGTGACAGCAGCGGGTATTCCGGTATTGGAATGAGATCGATGCCGAAGTGGAATGAGCCCGCCATTGTTCGTACGAATGACGGCCTCGATCAGAAGACGTGCATCACGCCGACGTAGGCGCCCGTTTGCGATTCGCCGGGCAACGGGTTCGTGTTCGCGCTGCCCGTCGCATCGCGCGAAGTCGCGAGCAGCGAGAAGTTTGCGTGGCTGCTGTTGCGCATGTAGGCGACCGTGCCGTAGAGGAAAGTGCGCTGGCTCAGGTTGTAGGTGGACCCGAGCACGAACATCGTCGCGTGTCCGGCGGGGTCGTGTGTCGCGTCGCCGGAGCCTTCGCTAAGATGGACGTAGAAGGCCGCCGCCGTCACGGCGAATTGACGCGTGGCTTCCCACGTCGCGCCGAGCCAGTAGTAGTCCGCGCTGTCGGCGAGGCCCGCTGGCGTATCGGGCGCTGCGAGGTGCGTATAGGCGCCCTGAATCTTTACCTTCGATACACGCACATTCGCGCCGACAAAGTATTCGCGCGAACTCGTGAAGACGTTGGTCATGCGCCCATTCACGTCGCGCAGTTCGTCGTAGATGCCGCGCACGTCGAACAGTTGCGAGTGGTACGTGAGCATGATGCCGTCGGAGCGGCCGAACTCGCCGGGCGCGCCTCGGTTGAAGCCGTCCGCCTGATTACCCAACGCGTATTGCCCTTGCACATCGAAGCCGTGAAAAACGGGGCTGTGATACTCGATGTTATTGCTCGTCTGTTGCCAGTTGCGCCCACGCACCAGCGATGCCGACGAGAAAGCCTGCTGCACGAAGGGATCGAATTCCCACACACCGTCGCTATCGATAAACAGGTTCCGGCCTGCCTGAATCTGACCGAAGCGTTTGTCAGCGAGTCCGACATACGCGCGGCGCGAGAACAGCCGGCCGCCGCTCGTCGTGCCGTTCATCACCTGGAGTCCCGTTTCCAGATCGAACACCGACGACATGCCGCCGCCAAGATCTTCCGATCCCTTGAAGCCCAGCATGCTGGTGCCCCAGTCGCCGCCTTCGGCTGTCCAGCTGGAGGTGCTGCCGCCCGAAGGCGTCGCGATGTGATTCAGATACTGGACGCCGCCATCGATGCGGCCATAGAGCGTCACGCTGTTCTGCGCGAATGCGACGGGAGAGGCGAGCGCGAGCAGCGCAGCGAGCCGGGTGCGTGTTTTCATGGGCGTCTCTTCGTATCCTCGATGCGTGGATAACTCGTTATCTGGACGTTGCGCCGGATGGTCACGCGTTATGCATGAATGTGTTCTCGTGTACGCGGCGAATGTCAGTCGGATGCTAGTACTGTTTGAAGAATCGTGCTCGCTATCGCGCAAGACGCTGACTTCTCAGTGATTGCGGGCGCCGCGCGCGGCATCCGTCCCGCCGGCTGCAATATTTTTATCCCGGTCCTACACTCGCGAATGCAACGTCACGATGCGGGACGATAGCGCGTTGCGCGCGTCTTGTCCGCGATCCGTTTATCGCACGATTGAAAGGAAACCAGATGGATCTCAAGATCAGAAACAAGCTTGCGCTCGTAACGGGCTCCACCAAAGGCATCGGTCATGCGATCGCCGTCGGGCTCGCGCGCGAAGGCGTACACGTGATCGTCAACGGCCGCTCGCAGCAATCGGTCGATCACGCCATCGAAACACTGCGCGCACAAGTGCCCGACGCGACCGTGCAAGGATTCGCCGGCGATGTGTCGGACGCGGCGCACGTCGCGCGGCTCGTCGAGCGTTTTCCGCAGGTCGACATTCTCGTCAACAACATGGGCATCTTCGATCCGAAGCCGTTCGAAGAGATCTCCAATGAAGAGTGGCTGCGCTTCTTCAACGTGAACGTGATGTCCGGCGTGCAGCTGTCGCGCGCGTATCTGCCCGGGATGAAGCAGAAGGACTGGGGGCGCGTCGTGTTCATCAGCAGCGAAAGCGGCATCCAGATTCCAACCGAGATGATTCACTACGGCTTGACCAAGACCGCGCAGCTCGCGCTCGCACGCGGTCTCGCCGAAACATGCACGGGCACGGCCGTGACGGTCAACTCGGTGTTGCCGGGGCCGACCAGCTCGGATGGCGTTGAGGAGTTCATCGACAAGCTCTCGGGCGGACAGACCTTCGAGGCATTCGAAAAGCAGTTCTTTGAACAGGCGCGGCCCAGCTCGATCCTCAAGCGCTTCACGACGCCCGAGGAAATCGCGAACATGGTCGTGTTCGTGTGCTCGGAACTGTCGTCGGCGACCAATGGCGCGGCGTTGCGCGCGGATGGCGGCGTGGTGCGCGCGGTGTTCTGATCTTCTGGTCGCTCACGCGGCGCCGCAAAAAGGAACGAGCGCGCCTTATGCGTCTCGCCGGGCGCGCCGTGCCTTTTCCGCCTTCGATTGGCGTGACGCGACGATGTGCGATTGCGCAAATGCCGGCTTGCATCGTCTATTCTGTGCATCATTGCTCTCGCGCGGCATGCGCCAAGGCGTGAACCATGACGACTCGAAAAACGACGGCGAAGGCAACGCGGATTCATATCGGCATTGGCGGCTGGACTTTTGAACCGTGGCGCGGCGTGTTCTATCCGGAAGGGCTCGCGCAGAAGCGTGAGCTGGAGTACGCCAGCCGGCAACTCACGGCGATCGAGATCAACGGTACGTTCTACGGTTCGCAAAAGCCCACCACCTTTGCGAAGTGGCACGACGAAACACCCGACGACTTCGTGTTCGCGCTGAAGGCGCCGCGCTTCGCGACGCACCGGCGCGTGCTGGCGGAAGCGCGCGATTCCGTCGAGCGCTTTGTCGCGAGCGGCGTGCTCGAACTCAAGAACAAGCTCGGTCCGATCAACTGGCAATTCCCGCCAACCAAACAGTTCGATGCCGATGACTTCGGCAGCTTCCTCGAGTTATTGCCCGCGAAGGTCGATGGGCAGACGTTGCGCCATGCCGTCGAAGTGCGTCACGAGAGTTTCTGCGACGAGGCGTTCGTCGCGCTGGCGCGCAAGCATGGCGTCGCGATTGTCGTAGCGGGCGATTCGAAGTATCCGCAGATCGCCGATCCGACGGCGTCCTTCGTCTACGCGCGCATCATGGGCACGGAAGAGGCGAATCCGAGCGGCTACACCAAGAAGGCGCTCGACAAGTGGACCGAGCGCGCGCAGACCTGGGCCGCGGGCGGCGCGCCCGACGATCTCGATACCTATGGTCGCGCCGCGCCCGAGAAGGCGCGCGATGTCTACCTGTTCGTGATCAGCGGGCACAAGGTACACAATCCCGCCGCCGCGATGGCGCTCATCGAGCGGATCAAGGCGGCGCAGTAACAGCGCATCGGCATGACTCAGCGTTCGGGCGCCTCGAGCGTGCAGGACTCGTCGTCAAACGGCGCGATCTCATTCGCCACAGGGCGCAGCGGCGGCTCGAACGCGGCCCACTGCGTCCAGTCGGGCGTCGCGCCCGGCGCTTTCAGGCGAAGTGCGCGCGAGCCGTCGACGAATACGAGCGATTCGAGATCGAAGAGACTCTCTGAAGCGACGCCGCCCGGCGTCGCGCGACCCAGCTGATGGGTGAAGTTGAGATTCCCCTCGCGAAGCAGATCCAGATAGCTGTCGCACTGCGCGGCCGGTGGCCTGACCGTCCACCGGTTCAGCAGCTTTGCGGCGATTTCGGCATCGAACATCGTGATTTCTCCTCGCCTGAGCGACCGCGAGCCCCCATGGGCCGCGGCGGGCTGGTGTCCGCTTCGGGGCGGACTATCCGTCAATAATCAGCGCTTTCGCGGATGCGAAAGACATCTCCACCCACCACTATAGACAAAAATATGGTGCGATGCACAAAGCCGGATTGAGTTTGCGGTCTAATCGTTGTTTTTGGAGTCAATCCGCTTGCGGTGGCGTGGTTAAGTGCTGAACGGAAGCGAGGAGAAGCGTGCGATTGAGAGTTAGATCATGCGATTTGGCTGAACTTACGAGTAACGACCGTGCGCCTTCGATATTGACGTACGGTCGTTCGTACATTGGGGACGCCGAGGCGTGCAGGTCATGCAGCGCCCACAACGCGCGAGAGTGCCGCGCAATTACGCGGCACTGCGCTAATCCAAACATTACTGCGCGGCAGGATGCCCCGCGCCCGTCTGCGACGAACCCGACGTGCCCGCGCCATACGCCGATTCGGCGGCGCGTTTGGCAGCGAGCCGCTGCATCGCGTCCTGCACCTTCGACGGATAAGTCGGGTCTTCGCCACCTCCAGCCTGGTAGCCGACGGACGCGAGATCGGCGAGTTCCTGGCGGACCTGAGCGCGCGTGAGGCGAGTGCTGGGTTCCTGCGCTTGCGTAAGGGCGGGTGCGGCGGCGAGCAAGGCCGCTGCCAACATGGCGACAGCGGCGGCAACTGTGGACTTCAAGACGTTCTCCAATAGCGATCCGAGGATGCCGGCGGTGTTGCATGAGCCGGCAAAACAAGTCTACGGATCGCCCGCGTGGAGAAAAACGGCCGTATCTGGAAGGCAGCCTTCCGTCTCGCAGAACGATGGGGCGTGACGCGCACGAAAAAAGCCCGCCGCGCAGAACGCGGCGGGCTTCGAAACGCAAATCCCGATAGTTGAAGCTGTGACGCTTTAGAAGCGGTGACGCATGCCAATCGTCGCGACAACCTGGTTGGCCGTCGACGACGCGCCGCCCGACGTGTTGATGAACGCGACGTAGTGCTGTCCGATGGCGTGCTGATACATCGCTTCGGCGTACACGTCCGTGCGCTTCGAGAATGCGTAGATGGCCTGCGCATTGACCTGGTTGAACTTCGGATCGGAACCGAACGTCGGCGAGCCGCTGATGTGACCGTCGGTGTAGGTGTCGGTGATGCCGAACGTGATGGCGGGCGTGAACTGATACTTGGCGTTCAGTTCATAGTTGTCGAAGTGCATCGAGCCGTTCGTCATCGCGAACGCGTTGGTTTGCTGATAGTGGCTGTTCGTGTAGACGAAGCCGACCGTCGCGGGACCGAATGCGTAGTTGATGCCCGCGCCGAACACGCGCTCGACGCCCGCGCCGACCTGGAAGCCGCCAATCCCGTTTGCCGCCGATTCAGCCGTATCGACTGCGCCGCCCGTGTTCGTCGTGCTGTTCGAGCCGTTGATCTGCAAATAGCCGGCCGCGACGTTCAACGGACCCCACTGGTAGCTCGCACCCGCGCTGTACGCGCGGTTGATCGCGAAGTCCGTGCTGTTCGAGAACGCGTACAACGCGCCGAACTTGAAGCCCGCGTAGTTGCTGCTCGTGTACTTGACTGCGTTGCTCATCCGGATCGAATGGTTGAGGTTGTCGTTGTCGAACGGGTGAGCGAAGCCCGTGTCGCCGAACGTGCCTGCCGTGCCCGACAGCGGCGCGACGAAGTCGACCAGCGAATCGTACTGACGGCCCAGCGTGAGCTGGCCGTAGTTGGCGCTGGCGAGGCCCACATACGCCTGACGGCCGAACAGACGGCTGTGCTGGCCGAGCGTGCCGTTCTGCACGTTGAAGCCGTTTTCGAGCACGAAGATCGCCTTGTAGCCGCCGCCCAGATCTTCAGCGCCGCGCAGGCCGAAGCGGCTGCCGTTGATGGTGCCGCTCGTCGCCTGAAACAGCGCGCCGCTCGTGCCGCTCTTTTGCACGTTGTTGGTGTACATCAGGCCCGCGTCGATGATGCCGTACAGCGTGACCGAGCTTTGCGCGTGCGCGCCCGTTGCGGCCAATGCGCCGAGCACCGCAACTGCGGCGGGAATTCTTTTCATGGTTGAGCTCCAGCTATTCCAGACAATGAGTGAAAAACAGCCTGGCGAGTATAGGAAAACGCGGGGTCCGATTTAACGCCGTGTTGCTGCAGCAGACTCTTGCGCCATATCGCAGGAAAGAGTCATCAAATCGAAACAATCGCTGGAAAGTTCGCCGTGAAGCGGCGCGCGATCAACCCGCTACGCATGAATTGCGCGGATGAGATTAGCTGGGAGGGGATTTCCGTTTGATGGCAGCGTGCACCGTTTGGGCGAATTACAACAGTCTCAGCCGGCGCTGCACACGATCGCTGTCAGTATGAAAGGCAACACCTGTTTGACGGTTGCTTCGCTGCCCGACTGTTGCACACGCACGCGCACCGACTCCGAAGGACCCGACACGACCACGCCATAGATCGAATCGGCTTCTGCCTTGCCGCTTCCTTGCCGGAAGATCGCGTCGTCGCGCTGATAGCCGAGCACGGCGTAGACGTGAAAGCCGAACGCCGTGAGATCGCGGCCGCGCTTCGGGCGGAATGCGTTGACCGAATTGGATTCGACCCGCATCGGATTCGGGTCGATGTATTCATCGTCGAGCAGCGGCTGAATGAAGGTGTGCGCGTCGGTCTTGCAGACGAGTTGCCCGTCGAGTTCGAGCGCATGCGCGGGTGCGCAGCAGAGTCCCGCTCCGAGGGCGGCCAGCACGGCAATCGAGTGGATGCAATCCTTTGTCATGGAACTGGCGCGAGACCCTGAGCCGGCAGTGGCCGGTCCCTGATGGTAGCCCGAACTTGTCACGCACGTCAGCCATCGTCTGTGCGCTAGCGCGCGATGCCACTATGCGGCCACCCAACGCAACCGTCTCTGAAAGTTGCGCGAGCATGGCGAAGAGGCCGCGCAAAATTGCGCGAAATCAGAAAGCGCGGCTCTCCAGGCTAGCCAACCGTTTATCGCTAAAGCAGATATGAGTATGGGATTTGCTTCGTTGACGCACCCGTACGCTGGCCGTAGATTGACTCCATCGTTGCAACCCTACAAAGAACATTCAGCGTGACAACCACTGTTTCGTCCTCTCAACACGCCGCGCCGCGCGTGCAATCGGCCGGCGCGCGCCGACCGCTCGAAATCGTTCCGTTCAATGCGCCCGTCGGCGCCGAAGTCCTCGGCCTCGATCTGAACCAGCCGCTTTCCGCCGAAGATTTCGCGCGCATTCACCGCGCGCATCTCGACTATCACGTGCTGGTGTTTCGCGATCAGCAGATCACGCCCGCGCAGCACATCGACTTCAGCCGCCGTTTTGGGCCGCTGCAGATTCATGTGCTGCACCAGTTTCAGTTGCCCGGTCATCCCGAAGTGCTGATCGTGTCGAACATTCGCGAGAACGGTCAGCCGATCGGACTCGGCGACGCCGGCCACTTCTGGCATTCGGACCTCTCGTACAAGGAAAAGCCGAGTCTCGGCTCGCTGCTGCACGCGCAGGAACTGCCTTCGGAAGGCGGCGACACGCTGTTCGCGAACATGCATCTGGCGTGGGACACGCTGCCCGAGCATTTGCGCAAGGCCGTCGAGGGACGCTCGGCGGAGCACACGTACCTCGCCAAATATGCGGAACTGCAAAAGCGCAGCCCGTGGCGGCCGAATCTGTCGGCCGAGCAGATCGCCGAAGTGAAGCCCGTCGTGCATCCCATCGTGCGTACGCACCCGGAAACGGGCCGCAAGGCGCTGTTCGTCAGCGAGCATTTCACGACGCATATCGTCGGCCTGCCCGAAGATGAAAGCCGCGAGTTGCTCGAAGCGCTGTTTGCGCATAGCGTGCGCGACGAACATATCTATCGTCATCAGTGGGCGGAGCACGATCTCGTGTTCTGGGACAACCGCTCGCTGATGCATCTCGCGGCAGGCACGCCCGATCATCTGCGCCGCAAGCTGTATCGCACGACGATCGAAGGCAACGCGCCGTTCTGATCCGCGCGCAGTCCTCATTCCCGTTTTCCGACACTCGGAGTTCCGATGCAGTTTTCATTTCGCCCGGCCGCGGCGCGGCCGTCTTTCGCTCGCCGTTTCGTTTCGACGATGCTCGCGTTGTCGCTCGGCGCAACCAGTCTCGGTGTGTCGCTCGACGCGCACGCTGAAGGCCAGATCCGTGTTGCCGAACAGTTCGGCATCGTCTATCTGTTGCTGAACGTCGCACGCGACCAGAAGTTCATCGAGAAAGAAGGGCACAAGGAAGGGCTCGACATCAAGGTCGATTGGGTGAAGCTGTCGGGCGGTTCTGCCGTGAACGATGCGCTGCTGTCCGGCTCGGTCGACGTTGCGGGCGCAGGCGTCGGCCCCTTGCTCACCATCTGGGATCGCACGCACGGCAAGCAGAATGTGAAGGGCGTCGCGTCGCTTGGCAATCTGCCGTATTACCTCGTGTCGAATAACCCAAACGTGAAGACGATTGCTGACTTCACCGACAAGGACCGCATCGCGCTGCCGGCCGTCACGGTTTCGGTGCAGTCGCGCGTGCTGCAGTTCGCGGCCGCGAAGCGTTGGGGCGACAAGGAATACAACCGTCTCGACAAGCTCACGCAAGCCGTGCCGCATCCCGATGCTGCGGCTGCGATCATTGCGGGCGGCACGGAGATTACGGGGCACTTCGGCAATCCGCCGTTCCAGGAACAGGAACTGGCCGCGAATCCGAAAGCGCATATTGTGCTGAATTCATACGACGTGCTGGGCGGACCGAGTTCGGCGACCGTGCTCTATGCGACAGAGAAATTCCGTAGCGAGAACCCGAAGACGTATCGCGCGTTCGTCAACGGGCTTGCCGATGCCGCGCAATTCGTCACGGCGAATCCGGAAGCCGCCGCCGATATCTACATTCGCGTGAATCAGGCGAAGACGGATCGCAATCTGCTGCTCTCGGTGATCCGCAATCCGCAGGTGCAATTCAAGGTCGCGCCGCAAAACACGTTCGCGCTTGCGCAGTTCATGTATCGCGTCGGCGCGATCCGCAACGAACCGAAGTCGTGGAAAGACTACTTCTTTGACGACCCGGCGACGGCGGCCGGAAGCTGACCGCTGCCACATTCGATACACAAAAAACCCGCTATTTCAGCGGGTTTTTTCGTTTCCAGCGCGAATGAAATGACGACGCTAAACAAGATGCGACGGCGGTCATAGCGCGATTTACGGCGCTTATGCATCACAGCGCATTGAATATCTACATTCATTGGTTGGTCTTTGCGGAGGCTCACCGTATGTTGTCGTTTTGCTTATGCGGTGTCGTCATTGTGAAAGTCATTTCGCACGCAGTTCAACTCAAAGGAGCGCGTTAATGGTCGCGAATCCTTCCGTGCTTTTCCCTGAACCTGCCGCGACGCAGGCAAGCGAGCCGGCGCATTCGAGCCGCCTGCTTGCCGTCGATCGTGTGAGCCTCGAATACCGCACGCGCGAGCGCGTGGTGCGCGCCACGCACGACGTCAGCTTCGACGTCTACGGCGGCGACCGTTTCGTGCTGCTCGGCCCGTCGGGCTGCGGCAAGTCGACGTTGCTGAAAGCCGTCGGCGGATTCATCAAGCCTGCCTCGGGCACGATCACGCTCGACGGTGAAACGGTGCGCGAGCCAGGCGCGGATCGCATCGTCGTGTTCCAGGAGTTCGATCAGTTGCCGCCGTGGAAGACGGTGCTGGAGAACATTGCATTTCCCTTGCGCGCGGCAAAGAAGCTGAGCCGTGCAGAGGCGAAAGAACGTGCGCAGCATTATCTCGACAAGGTCGGCCTTGCGCAGTTCGCCGATGCGTATCCGCACACGCTATCGGGCGGCATGAAGCAGCGCGTCGCGATTGCGCGCGCGCTCGCGATGCAGCCGCGCGTGCTGCTGATGGACGAGCCGTTCGCCGCGCTCGATGCGCTCACGCGCCGCAAGATGCAGGAAGAGTTGCTGCGCCTGTGGGAAGAAGTGCGCTTCACGCTGCTGTTCGTCACGCATTCAATCGAGGAAGCGCTGATTGTCGGCAGCCGGATTCTGCTGCTGTCGCCGCACCCGGGGCGCGTGCGCGCCGAACTCAACAGCCACCAGTACACGCAGGACAGCTTGGGCCGCAGCGACTTCCAGCATCGCGTCGCGCAGATCCATCGGTTGCTGTTCGAAGAGACGGAGTCCGCCCGATGAGCACGCCTTCCACCTTGTTGCCGCCCGTGCGGGCCGAATACGAGCGCCCGCTCGAACCCGTCGGCGATCTCGCCGTCGAAGCGCCGTTGCCGCTCGCGCGGCGCCTTGCGAACCAGTCGTGGCTGAGCAAGACGATCATCGCGATCGTGCTGATCGCCATTTGGGAAATCGCTGCGCGCGCAATCAACAACGATCTGCTGCTGCCGACCTTCGGCGCGACGTTCCTGGCATTCGTGCAAGGCATTGTGTCGGGCGAACTGCTGCAGAAAACAGCCGTGTCGATGTCGGTGCTGCTGCGCGGCTACCTGCTCGGTGTCGCGCTCGCGTTCGTGCTGACTTCGCTTGCCGTGTCGACTCGCATCGGCCGCGATCTGCTGTCGATGCTGACCGCGATGTTCAATCCGTTGCCGTCGATCGCGTTGCTGCCGCTCGCGTTGCTGTGGTTCGGCCTCGGCACGGGCAGCCTGCTGTTCGTGCTCGTGCATGCCGTGCTGTGGCCGCTTGCGCTCAACACGTACTCGGGTTTTCGCGCGGTGCCCGCGACCTTGCGGATGGCGGGCCGCAACTATGGCCTGACGGGCTTGCGACATGTCGTGCTGATCCTCGTGCCCGCCGCGCTGCCGTCGATCCTCGCGGGCCTGCGGGTCGGCTGGGCCTTCGCGTGGCGCACGCTGATCGCCGCCGAACTCGTGTTCGGCGCGAGCAGCGGCAACGGCGGACTCGGCTGGTACATCTTCCAGAACCGCAACGAACTCTACACCGACCGCGTGTTCGCGGGACTCGCCGCCGTCATCGCGATCGGCCTGCTCGTGGAACATCTGGTGTTCGACACGCTGGAACGCGTGACCGTGCGCCGCTGGGGTGTGCAGCACTGACGCTGCACCATGACGATGCAACGCCGGCGCTGACAACGCTTACGCCTCGTTCAGCCAGTGCTCGATCAACGGACCCTGTGCGCCGCGCACAGGGTCGCTGTGCGGAAACGGCAGGGTTTCCATCGCGGCGCGTTCCTTCCCCGTCAATGCGTCGCGGCGGATGTCCCATTGCTGGCCCGGCGGATACGCGCCGATCACATTGAGCGGCCCGCTCGACGATTCGAGGCAATGCCCGGTGCCGGCCGGCAGCAGGATCACGTCGCCCGCTTCCAGATGCACGACACGGCCGCCCGGGCCGCCCAAGATCACATCCGCCGCGCCCCCGGCGATTCCCAGCACTTCATGCGCCGACGAATGGAAATGGTGATAGTCGAAGATGCCGTTGCGCCATTTCGGCGGCCAGCCGTTGCGCTGGAACATCGCTTCGAATGCGTCGGCGAGCCGCTCACCGCCGCCTGAGCCGTCGCCGTCGAACACGTCCCGATACAGGATGACGGGGAGATGCGCATTATTCGGCACCCAGTCGCGCGGACCGAGCCGGAATACGTCCGCGTGTACCGCGTCCCTCATATGTGCTTGCATGTCTGCTCCTCGAACTGACGCTGATGCGCCGTGCATGCGAAGCGAAAGACTGCCTCGCATGAGCGGCGCGGACGTCAGGTAAACAGCAAATCCCATTCCGTAGCAATCAGGGCAAAACCGCATCCGAAAAATCTTCAAGCAAACGTTTTCGTGTGCTTGAGGCATTTTTTTTGCGGGCCAGATACATTAAGTTTGCTGTTGCTTACGTCGATATAACGGTTCGAGGCGCAAAACAATCACGGGACGGCACGAGGGCTGATTTATGTGGAATGCCGATCTGTCGGCAGGCGGGACGGGAGCGAAATCGATCGACGAGGCGGCGCGCGCGGTGGAGGCGCTCGGCGTGCCTTGGGCGTGGTATCGCGCGGGCCAGCATCTCGAACTGGTGCGCGAAGGCGCGACGCGCTTCGACTGGCCGCGCACAATCGTGCCCGCGATGCTGCACGACGCCTGCGTCGAGCGCGGCTGGTTCGCGTGGCCGACGGGCCGCAGCGACCTCGCGCTCGGATGGCTGCTCGCGCCCGCGTCGTTCGCATCGGATCCGGCCTTTACCGCGCTCGCACGCGCAATCGGCGAACAGATGCAGGCCGACGCGCTGGTGCGCGCGCAAAACGTGCAGCGCGTGCTGTACGACATCGCGTATCTCGCCAGTTCGATCAGCGAGCGCGGCGAGTTTCTGCAGGCCATCCACGAACGTCTCGGCACGCTGATCGACGCGGAGAACTTCTATCTCGCGCTCTACGACGGCGAAACGGGCGCCGTCACGTATCCGTATTACATCGACCTGATCGACACCGAAGCCGTCGATACAAATCACATGGACATGGTCGACCCCGCGCGCCTGTCACTTACGGGTTACGTGCTCACCACGGGCCAGCCGCTGCTGATCGACGAGAAGGGCATCGTCGACGCGGCCGCGACGGGGCGCTTTTACTGCGTCGGGCACCGGCCGAAGTTCTGGATGGGCGCGCCGCTGAAAAACGCCTCGGACGAGGTGTTCGGCATGGTGACGATGCAGGTCTACGACGCGTCGCGCATCTATAGCGCCGAGGACCGCGCGCTGTTTCTCGTCGTCGCCCGGCACGTGGCGATGGCGCTCGACCGCATTCTGCACCGCGTCGGCCTCGAAGCCGAAGTGGCGCGCCGCACGGCCGAACTGTCGCGGCTGAACGACACGCTGCGCGCGGAAATCGCCGAGCGCGAGCGCGCCCAGCACCTGCAGGCAGCGCTATTCGAAATCGCCGAGCTGTCGAGTCAATCCGTCGATATCGGCAAGTTCTTTCGCAGCCTGCATGCGATCGTCGGCGGGCTGCTGTATGCGAAGAACTTCTATATCGCGCTGTTCGAACCCGCGACGGCGGAAGTGTCGTTTCCGTATTACATCGACGAAACGCAGCACGATGTGCCCATACCTCGTCGCCACGAGCGCGGGCTGACCGAGTATGTGATCCGCCAGCGCGTGCCTTGCCTGCTCGACACCAGCGACGCCGTGCGTCTCGTCGAGGCGGGCGAGATCAAGCTGGACAGCGAGAACATCCGCTTGCGCTCGTGGCTTGGCGTGCCGCTCTTCGACGGCAGCGTGGTGCGCGGCGTGCTCGTCGTGCAGAGCTATTCGTCGAGCGTGCGTTACGACAGGCGCGATCAGGAACTGCTGACCTTCGTGTCGCGCCACATCGATACGGCGCTGTCGCGGCGGCGCGTCGCGGAAGCGCAGCATGCGGCGAATCTCGAACTCGAAGCGCGCGTGCTGGCGCGCACCCAGGAACTCGACGCGGCCAACGCGCGGCTGTTGCACGAGAACTATCACGACGCGCTGACGGGCCTGCCGAACCGCTCGCATCTGTACGAGCGGCTCGAGGCGGCGTGGCATGGCTATAGCAAGCGCGGCGATCCGTTGTCGGTGCTGTTCATCGACCTCGACCGCTTCAAGGTGGTCAACGACAGCCTCGGCCATCTGTTCGGCGATGCATTGCTCGTCGACGTGGCCGGGCGTCTGCGCGAATGCTTGCGGCGCGACGATCTGCTCGCGCGTCTGGGCGGCGACGAGTTCGCTGTCGTGGTGCCGGGCGCGAACCTGCAAACGGTGCTGTCGCTTGCAGAGCGCATTCTTGCGGCCTTCGATACGCCGTTCAACATCGGCGAGCAGACGGTGTTCACGTCATGCAGCGTCGGCGTGGTGAGCGCGGACAGCGCGCATCACCGCGAGCCCGCCGACCTGCTGCGCGACGCCGATGCCGCGATGTACCGCGTGAAGAATCGCGGCCGCGACAGCTTCGCGGTGTTCAACCACCAGATGCGCCGCGAGCTGTCGGATCAGATCGAAACGGAGGGCGCACTGCGCAATGCGCTCAAGCGCGATGACGAGCTGGTGCCGTATTTCCAGCCTATCGTCGATATCGGCAGCGGCCAGCTGGTCGCGCTGGAGGCATTGATTCGCTGGCAGCAGCCGAACGGCGAGGTCTGGGCGCCGGGGCGTTTCTTGCCCGCGGTGGACGGGTTGAAGCTGATCGGTCGTCTGGACATGTATATGCTCACGCGCGTGGCGGAGATTCTCGCGCAGCCGGAGCATATCGACTGGCCGCCCGTGCAGGTGAATCTGTCGAGCTACAGCATCACGCGCCCCGAGTTTGCGGACGAACTGCTTGAGCTGTTGAAGCGTTATGGCGTGCATCCTTCGCGCATTTCGCTCGAACTGACGGAAGGCGCGCTCGTTGCCGAGCCGGACCTTGCGCGCACGACGATGCAAAGCCTTGCGGACAACGGCATGTGCGTCGTGCTCGACGATTTTGGCACGGGCTTTTCTTCATTGAGCTATGTACACCAGTATCGATTCAGCGGTTTGAAGATCGACAAGTCGTTCGTGCTCGAATTGACGCAGAGCGCGCGCAGCCGCGCGATCGTGCGCGCAATCGTGCGGATGGCGGAATCGCTGGAGCTGACGGTGGTCGCGGAGGGTATCGAGGATCAGCCGACGCTCGAACTGTTGCGCACGATCGGCGCAGCGCACGGGCAGGGGTATCACCTGGCGCGGCCGATGTCGCTGGAAGCGCTGATGTCGTCGCCGCTGGCGCCGCGGTCGCGGGCGATGGAGCAGTAGTGCTCCCGGCTGTCTTCTATTCGCGCGGGATGCGGCCCATCAGATAGAACTCGTCGTTGGGGCGCATCGAGATGACGTTGGCCATGCGGTTCGACAGGCCGAAGAATGCTGTAATTGCTGTGATGTCCCAGATGTCGTCGTCGTTGAAGCCGTGCGTGCGCAGGGTGCTGAAATCTTCGTCGATGATGGATGCCGAGTCGCGGCATACCTTTAGCGCGAAATCTAGCATCGCTTTTTGGCGTGGGGTGATGTCGGCTTTGCGGTGATTCACGGCTAGTTGATCCGCTAGCAACGGTTGCTTTTCGTAGATGCGAAGGATTGCGCCGTGCGCTACTACGCAGTAGAGGCAGTTGTTCACGGCGCTCGTTGCGACTACGATCATTTCGCGCTCGCCTTTGGTGAGGCCGCCTTCTTTTAACATCAGGGCGTCGTGGTAGGCGAAGAAGGCACGGAATTCGTCCGGGCGGTGGGCCAGTGTCAGGAAGACGTTTGGGACGAAGCCCGCTTTGGCTTGGACTTCCAGTATCCGCGCGCGGATGTCGTCGGGCCATTCACCCGGGGTCGGGACTGGGTATCGGCTGATCGTAGTTTCTGGCATTGCAGTGGCTCCTTTTCTATATGTCTGCGACGCTGGGTGGTTTGCTTCGGGTTTGCGCTGGCATCCGCGCCGCGGTGTTTGCCGTTCACGCGTCGCCCCTGTGCGGGGCGGCACCTACTTTTCTTTGCCGCCGCAAAGAAAAGTAGGCAAAAGAAAGCGGCTCACACCGCTAGCCCGTGTTCTTGTCCACGGGCCCCCAACGGCCCCACGCTTCACACGGCAGTGCCCTGGTCGGTGCTGGTTGCCAACGCTTCGAATGAGCGCCTCACCCGCTTCGAATACCCGTACTCCGGCAAGCGGCAGCGAATGGTATGTGCCGCCCAGGTGGCAAACTGTGTGTAGGTTATCGCATCGTATAACGTGGCGCTCTTACCGGGTGGGAGGCGTGCGCAATCGGTCCGGAGTGGGGCGTGTGTGGCACTACGGCCTACACACAGTTTGCCACCTGGGCGGCGGTGGACTATCTGGCACGGCATACTGTAATGCAGGTGCGTGAAGCGGGTGATGCGCACAGCAAGAGCGCTGGCAACGAACATGGGTCACGTGATTGCCGTGTGAGGCGTAAGACCCTTTGGGGGCCCTCAGGCAAGAAGAAATGTTGGCGGTGTTAGCCGCTTTCTTTTGCCTACTTTTCTTTGCGGCGGCAAAGAAAAGTAGGTGCCGCCCCGCACAGGGGCGACGCGTGAAGCACGCTAACAAATCGCGGATGCCAGCGAAAAGGCAAAACGCGGATACCAGCGAGAAGACATGCCGCCCCGTCGAGGGCGACGCGTGGACCACGAAGGCATAGCGCGCGGATGCCAGCGAAACGACAAGCATACCCAAACCGGCCGCGCCGAGAAAACGCAAACGCGGATGCAAGCACAAACACCGACCAGCGTCGCAGACAACAAAAAACCTACTTCGTGGTGACCTCTCTCTTCCCCCTCACAATCTCATCCCCAGCATTAGCCGACAACCTCCTGGTAACAAGAATCGAAGCAAACGAACAAAGCCCAACCACAACAAACGCGGGCCAGAAATCCGACCACTGCAGCGCAGCATGCCCATGCACAGCGCGAGTAATCGATAAAACAATCCCCGCAACGGTAACCCCAAGCCCAAGAGAAATCTGCTGCACAACACTGCCGAGGCTAGTCGCCCGACCCACATCACGGCTTTCAATCTCCGCATAAGTCATCGAGTTCAAACTCGTAAACTGCAAAGCAGGAAAGAACCCACCAAGCAGCACGATGACCCAGATCAACCAAGTCGGCGTCCCAGGAAAAAACGCACCGCACGCCGCAATGGCAATACCCGAATACGCCGCGTTATACATCAGCACAGTGCGAAACCCCCAGCGCCGCAAGACAGTGGCAGCGAGCGTCCGCATGAACATGCCACCAAACGCCGAGGCACACGTAATCAACCCCGATTCGAACGCGCTCATCCCAAGCCCTTCCTGCAGCACAAGCGGCAGCAAAAACGGCACAGCACCAAGCCCGATACGAAACAGCGATCCACCCAGCACGCTAGCCTGAAACGTCGGCACGCGAAAAAACCGCAAATCGAGCAACGGACGTTCGACACGCCGCGCATACAGCACGTAGATGCCAAGCATCACAGCGCCGATCACCGTCATCACGGTGGCTGTCGTGCCCGTAGCCAGTTCGCCGTCGGTGAGCGAAAGCCCGAGCAGAAACAGCGACGCGCCGCCCGCCGACAATACGAAACCCACCCAGTCGAGCGGACCCGGATGCGGCTCGCGCGTGTTCTTGATGTATTTGTTGGTGAGCCAGATGCCCAGAATGCCGACGGGAATGTTGATGAAGAAAATCAGCCGCCAATGCAGATACGTCGTGATGAAGCCGCCTAGCAGCGGCCCCGCCGCGGGTCCGAGCATCGCGGGCACGCTCAGGTAGTTCATCGCGCGTATGTACTCGGAACGCTCCACCACGCGGAAGATGATGATCCGTCCGACGGGCACCATCATCGCGCCGCCCACGCCCTGTATGAAGCGCGCGACCGTGAATGTCGCGAGTGATGTCGACGCCGCGCACGCCAGCGAGCCGACCACGAAGATGCCGATTGCCGTGCGGAACACCGAGCGCGCGCCGAAACGGTCGGCCAGCCATCCGCAGACGGGAATGAACACGCCGAGCCCGAGCACGTAGCTGGTGACGGCGATTTTCAGCGTGACGGGGTCCCGGCCGAAGGCGCGCGCCATTTCAGGCAGCGCAGTGACGATGACATTCGCATCGACGCTCTCCATGAACATCGCGCAGGCGACGATGACGGGAGCGATAAAAGCCTTGATGGCAAGCAGCACGGGCGGCGAGCGATGTAAGTGAACGTTGATTATTGCATAGCCAGTCGGGCAAATGCCATGACGTTGTGGTTACAACTGGATTTTCAGTGGGCAGGGATGGCTGCCGTCGGCATGGGTTATCTACTCGTAATGAGCGCTGTGCGGGGTAAGTGATCTCGGGATTTGGCTTTGTGCTGGCATGCGTTGTTGCGCCTATGCGGCGTATGCGGTGTCTTCGTGCGCGCGGCCAGTTTGGTTTGCTTTGTGTTTTTGCTGGCATCCGCGATTTGTTAGCGTGCTTCACGCGTCGCCCCTGTGCGGGGCGGCACCTACTTTTCTTTGCCGCCGCAAAGAAAAGTAGGCAAAAGAAAGCGGCTAACACCGCCAGTCCTTGCGCTTGCCTGAGGGCCCCCAACGGGTCTTACGCTTCGCACGGCAACCACGTGATCCACGTTCGTTGCCAGCGCTCTTGCGGTGCGCCTCACCCGCTTCACGCACCCGCGTTGCATCATGCCGTGCCAGGTAGTCCACCGCCGCCCAGGTGGCAAACTGTGTGTAGGTTGTTGCGGTGTATAGCTCGGCGCTCTTACATCGAGGCGTGCGCTATCGGTCCGAAGTGATGCGTGTGGAGCACAAGGGGCCTACACACAGTTTGCCACCTGGGCGGCAGATACCATTCGCTGCCGCTTGCCCTTGTGCGGGTGTTTGAAGCGGGTGAGGCGTTCATTCGAAGCGTTGGCAACACACGCGAACAAGGACGTTACCGAGTGAAGCGTAAGACCGGTTGGGGGCCCTCAGGCAAGAAGAAATGTTGGCGGTGTTAGCCGCTTTCTTTTGCCTACTTTTCTTTGCGGCGGCAAAGAAAAGTAGGTGCCGCCCCGCACAGGGGCGACGCGTGAAGCTAGATAACAAAACGCGGATGCCAGCGAAAACACAAAGCAAACCAAACCAGCCGTCGCAGACAAAGCCGATACCGCCCCGCACAGGGGCGACGCCTGAAGCACGCTAACAAATCGCGGATGCCAGCGAAACCACAAAGCAAACCAAACCAGCCGTCGCAGACAAAGCCGATACTGCCCCGCACAGGGGCGACGCTTGAAGCACGCTAACGTAATCGCGGATGCCAGCGAAACCACAAAGCAAACCAAACCGGCGTCGCAGACAACCAGAAGTAGGTGCCGCCCCGCACAGGGGCAACGCCTGCGCCGCGTAGGCGCCAGCAGATACCAGCAAAGACCACCCGCAGTAGCGAATCAACTCCCGTGACGGCTGAACAACCCGTGATGCTTATCCGGCCCGTCCGCCTCATCCCCGCCAATCCACCCAAACTCCACCGGCATGCGAGTAAAAAACACATGAACATTCGCCGCACGCACAATCTCGAGCAGACGATCCGCCTCAGCGTCCGTGGTCGCGAGAATCACCTGCTGCGGCTGGTCGCCGAGCGAAAGCGCATGCGCAGCATGAAGAGCCCCCGCATGCCCAACGCCCTGCGCGCAACTCACCACCGTCGCGCCGCGAATCCCAAGCCCGCGCGCCTCGTGCAGCAGCCATTCGCACACGGTCTGATGCCTGTGCCGCCGGTTGCGCTCAGTGAAGAAAGTCAATTGACAGCCGTTCATCGTGACGCTCGCACGCTGGATGCCAACCCGCTAGGCCCGCGACGCCGAAGCCGACGGCGCCCTGGCGCCCGCATGGCTCACGTGATGCCGCGCATATTCGACCGCTTCGATCAGCACCGAGGCGATCTCTCCGACGCGCTCGCGCGTTATCCGTATCTCGACCCATTCGCGCATCGCCGAGCGGCCATACGGCTGGAAGGCGAACGCGCGGCCTGTGTCCACCAGCTGCGCCGCGCGTTCGGCGGGCAGCTTGATGCCGATGCCGCTGCCGTACACGCAAAACGCGAGATTCGAGCCGACGAACGCAGCCGGGCAACCGAACATCGCGCCCGCGTGTACCGTGGGGTCCTTGTCCTGAACGTAAGCGAACACCGCATCGAACAGTCCGACATCATGCAAGAGTCTTGGCTCTGTTTTCATCGCGTTTCTCCTGTCGCCCGGATTCGCGTTGCACCGCTAGCGCGTGGATCGGTCAGCGTGTGCGTCGCTGTGTGCGTCAGACGTGAAGCAGATTACGCGCTTTCACGGGACACCGCTGCCGAGCACCTCGTAATCGACGGCGCAGCGCGTATAGAAGAGCGGCACGCTGCCTTGCCGCAGGCGGTCGAGCAGCGCATCGACGCGCTCGCTTTCTCCCGCGAGCGTGATGGCGACAGGCTGATCGGCAAGTTCGACAAAGCGCGCCGCGTGATATTTGCCATGCACGTCCACGCATTCGCTGACCTCGACGACCGTCGCGCCATGGATGCCCGCTTGCCGCGCTTCGTCGAGTATCCAGCCGACTGTCGTCTGATGGTGCTTGCGCGGGCCGGTCGTGGCCGCGAACACGGTGAGCTGGCTGCCTTGCATGCCGACCTCCATGCGCTGTGCGCTGTCGTGCAAGAACCATTATCGCGCTGTGAACGCGCGCGCGACAGTCTCGCAAGAGCGATGCCCGTTTGCCTTGCGAATGGTCATGATTACGGCACGAGGCGGCCTCCAATCGATGCGGCGGTGCGTCATGAACATGATCATTTGCTCGCGCGTAAATGGATCGTTCACAATGAAGAGCTTCGATACTGAGATCACCGATATGACCGACCAAACGCCAACGCCACACGTACATCACGCCGCGTCGGAAGGCTACACGAAGGGCGCGAATACCTATGCGAAGGGCCGCCCAGACTATCCGCCGGAACTGGCAGGCTGGCTGAAAGGCGACCTGGCGCTCGGGCCGGGCAAGTCGGCCGTCGATCTCGGCGCGGGCACGGGCAAGTTCACGCCGCGTCTGGTCGAAACGGGCGCAAGCGTGATCGCCGTCGAACCCGTTGCGCAAATGCGCGAAAAAATCGCCGCTGCGCTGCCGCAAGTCGATGTGCGCGATGGCACTGCGCAGCGCATGCCGCTCGACGACGCATCCGTCGACGCCGTGCTATGTGCGCAGTCGTTTCACTGGTTCGCGACGCCCGCTGCGCTCGCCGAGATTCGCCGCGTGCTGAAACCGGGCGGCCATCTCGGGCTCGTGTGGAACGTGCGCGATGCGCGCGTGCCGTGGGTCGAGCGGCTCGACGCGATCGTCAATGCGCGCGAAGGCGATGCGCCGCGCTATCACACGGGCGAATGGCGCAACGTGTTCCCGGCCGAGGGTTTCGGTGATCTGGAAGAGCGGCACATGCCGCACGGGCACACGGGACCCGTCGAAGATGTGATCGTGACGCGCGTACACTCGACGAGCTTCATTCTCGCGTTGCCGCCCGAAGAATGGGCGCAAGTTGAGCGCGAGGTGCGCGCGCTGATCGCGACGGAGCCGGCGCTGGCCGCGCACGATACGGTAACCGTGCCTTATGTGACGTACGCGTATCGGTTGAAGCGAATCGGTTAGTGCTTGCGCACCAGCACGTCGACGAGTGCGAACGCTGTCTGCCTGAGCTTCTTCGGATCGCCGTAGACGCGTTCCATCACCGCGATGCCGCGCGTCGTCGTCACGATCAGGTTTGCCGCCTGCTGTGGCGGCAGCGTCAATTGCGCGCGTCCTTCTTTCGTGTCGAGCACGCTCAGCAGGGCCGCTTCGAGCGCATCGAGCATGGCCTGCAACGCCTCGCGCGGACGCGGCGAGTCGGGTTCGATCTCGACGGCCGTTTTCGTCGACAGACAGCCGCGCGTGGGCGTGCCCTGCGAGATCGAGCGGATCGCGAACGTGAAGAACGAGGTCAGCGCGTCATGCAGATCAGGCTTGTCGAGTGCCTTGCGCGCGTCCGCGACGAAACGCTGCGCATAGCGTTCGAACACGCGCATGAAGATCTCTTCCTTGTCGCCGTATGCGTTGTACAGCGAGCCGCGCTGCACGCCCGTCGCTTCGGCGAGGTCCAGCATCGACGTGGCGCGAAAGCCTTTGCGCCAGAAGACGTCCAGCGCGTGCGCGAAAGCGTCGTCTTCATTGAACTGACGAACTCCTGCCATGGTTTGCCTCGGTCCTGGAAATGCCCAAAACCGTATTTTGACACCATTGGCTAGAATGCACAAAAATGCGGACATCAACGTGCGCGTTCGCGTTCGTCGATGAAACCTTTGAGCGTCGCGAGCGTGTCGGCGTCGTCGATGTGCTTGTCGGTGCGCCAGCGCAGCATGCGGGGAAAGCGCACGGCCACGCCCGACTTGTGGCGCGGACTCGCCTGAATGCCTTCGAAGCCGAGTTCGAACACGAGCGTTGGCGTGACACTGCGCACCGGGCCGAACTTTTCGACGGTGGTCTTGCGCACGATGGCATCGACCTCGCGCATCTCCTCGTCGGTGAGGCCTGAATATGCCTTCGCGAAGGGCACGAGCGTGCGCACGCCGTCGGCCTCGTCCCAGACGGCGAACGTGAAATCCGTATAAAGGCTCGCGCGTCGGCCGTGGCCGTGTTGCGCGTAGATCAGCACGGCATCGACGGCATAGGGGTCGATCTTCCACTTCCACCAGGTGCCCGACGCCTTGGTTCGCCCCACGCCATACATCGACGCGCGCTCCTTCAGCATCAGACCTTCGACGCCGCGTGCGCGGCTCTCGTCGCGCATCGTCGCAAGCGTGTTCCAGTCGCCCGCGTCGACGAGCGGCGATACGCGCAGCAGATCTTTCGCGAGCGTGTCCGCAAGCGTCGCGCCCAGTGCATCGAGCCGCGCGCGCCGCTCGTGCAGCGGTTGCATTCGCAGATCGTCACCGTTCGCTTCGAGCAGGTCGTACGCGAGAAAGGTCGCGGGCGATTCGGCGAGCACGCGCTTCGTCAGCGACTTGCGCGTGATGCGCGGTTGCAGCCGCGCGAATGGCAGCGGCGCGAGCGCGCCCGGTTCCCACGCGAGTATTTCGCCGTCGAGCACGGTGCCGTCGGGCAGCGTCTCGCCCAGCGCGACGACTTCCGGGAAGCGGTCCGTGATCAGGTCTTCGCCGCGCGACCATACCCACACGCGGCCATCGCGTTTCACCACTTGCGCGCGGATGCCGTCCCACTTCCATTCGGCGAACCACGACGACGGATCGCCGAGCGTCGCGGGGTCGACCTGCAACGGATGCGCAAGAAAGAACGGATAGGGCAGGCCGAGTTCGCTTTCATGGCGGATTTGTGCGGTTTGCGCATCAGCGCTTCCGTCGCCGGAGGGCGCGGGCGCGATCAGGCGCAGATAGCGCGCGGCGTCGGGCGGCTGGCTCGAATCGGTCCAGCCGACCATGCGCTGCGCGATCAGCTTGTGATCGACGCCCGCCACATCGGCGAGCGCGCGCACCACGAGCTGCCGCGCCACGCCGACGCGAAAGCCGCCGCCGATCAGCTTCGTCAACAGAAAGCGGCCGCTCCAGTCGAGTTCGTCCCAGTACGCGACGAGCCGTTCGCGCAGCGCGTCCGGCGACGCGCCGCGCAGCGTCAGGATGCGTTCCTCGATCCACTGCGTGAGGCCAAGCTCCGACGTGCGCGCGGCGGGCGGCAAGACATGCGCGATGGTCTCCGCGAGATCGCCGACGGCCTGATACGACTCTTCGAACAACCACTCGGGCAGGCCGGCGCGGGTCCGCGCGATGTTGGTCAGCAGACGCGTCGGCACCGACTGGCGCGGCTTGCCGCCCGCCAGAAAATATGACGCCCACGCGGCGTCTTCGGGCGGCGCGGCGTGGAAATAGGTGATCAGCGCATCGAGCTTGTCGCGCGTCGATGTCGTGGCGTCGAGCGCGGTATAGAGCGTGGCGAAGCGCTTCATGATGCGTCGGGCGTCGATGCGTCGGCGTTCATTGCAGGTTCGCCCTCGCTGGCCGCTGCAGCATCCGCTTCGATTGCATCGTCGCCATACTCGGTCGCGAACGCGCCCGCTTCGAGGCCTTGCTCACGCAGCCAGCGCACCATCGGTTCGACCTGTCCGTGTGTGACGATCACGCGCTGTGCGCCCGTCGCGGCGATGGCCGTTTGCAGGCCGGGCCAGTCGGCATGATCGGACAGCACGAAGCCGCGATCGACGCCGCGCCGCCGGCGCGTGCCGCGCAGACGCATCCAGCCCGACGCGAACGCGTCGCTGTATTCGCCGAAGCGCCGCAGCCATGCGCTGCCTTGCGCGGACGGCGGCGCGATCACGAGCGCCTGTCGGAAGGCCTCTTTGTTCTTCGAGGGAATCTCGCTGACGAGGCGCACGGGCGGCAGGGCAACACCCGCTGCGCGATACGCGCGATTCAGCGGATCGACGGCGCCGTGACAGAAGATCGGGCCGATGCCCGAATCGACGCCCGCGAGAATATGCTGCGCCTTGCCGAACGAATAGCAGAACAGCACGGAAGCGCGGCCCGTGGCCGCGTTGTGACGCCACCAGCTGTCGATGCCGTCGAACACCGTTTGCGGCGCGTCCCAGCGGTAGATGGGCAGGCCGAAGGTGGACTCGGTGATGAAGGTGTCGCAGCGCACGGGCTCGAACGGCGCGCAAGTGGGATCGGCGTCGAGCTTGTAGTCGCCGGATGCGACCCACACTTCGCCGCGATATTCCACGCGCACCTGCGCCGAGCCCAGCACATGTCCCGCCGGATGCAGCGACACGTCGACGCCGTTGATCGTGATGCGCTCGCCATACGCGAGCGTCTGCAACGCGATGCCCGGTAGCCGCGACTGCAGCACGAGCGCGCCGGGTTCGGCGGCGAGATAACGGCGATGCCCGAAGCGCGCGTGATCGGCATGCGCATGTGTGATGACCGCGCGCTCGACGGGCCGCCACGGATCGATATGGAAGTCGCCTGGCGGGCAGTACAGGCCTTCGGGACGCGCGACTATCAGGTCGGTCTGTGGGCTCAAAGCTTGTCTCCGCGAAGGGCCACGCGATGTCTGCAGGCGTGCGCCTGTGCATCAATGGACTCGCGCGATACGGCGGAAGTTCATCGCGCGCGTCTACCGAAGCGGGCCGCAGGAAACGTAAAGCGCCCCGGCGTCGAGATGACGCCGGGGCGCGTGAACAGCGGTCGCTTTCTACGATTCGAAGGGCATCACTGGCCGCCCTGATTCGTGCCGTTCGTGCCCGGTTGCATCGTGCCGTTCTGCTGCATGGTGCCCCGTTGCTGCATCGTGCCGTTGTTTGAACGGTTCATGCCCGCGCTGTTCGGCGTCGAGCCCGTACCTGTGCCAGCGCCGCCGCCTGTCGCGGTCGTGCCTGGCGTGCCGTAGCCGCTGTCGTTCGTGCTGCCGCGCTGCATGCGGTTCACGCCTGCGCCTGGCGTTGCCACGCCGCCTGCGCCACCCGTGTTGCCGCCACCCGCGCCTACGCCGTTGCCGGACGAACCGCCGCCAGCGCCATTACCGCCGCCAGCCGCGCCGCCGCCACCCGCTCCAGCGCCGCCGCCTGCGCCTTGCGCATAGACACCGCCGGACAAAGCCATCACCAGGGCAGTAGCAAGTACCTTCTTCATCGTGCGATTCATGGTCGAACCTCCCAAAATGGTTTGATCTTCACGAGTCGGTGTTGTTGACCCGCCCGTGCATTCATTAGCGCAAACCCCGTGCCGCACGAGAAGCACGACTGACTCGCGGTGACTCACTTTCGTCTGGAACGCCACTTGCGGAGACTTTGACGATGCAGGCGCAGATGCCCCCGTGCGTCGCGCGGTTTTTCAGGCAAAGGAGCCCCACAGATGGCAAACAAGCAGCGTAACCAGCAGCCTTCCGCGCCGGCGGAAGATATCAAGTCGAAGGATCTCGAACGCTCGCGCGTGCGTCCGCAAAACGAAGCGCTGCGCACGAACCAGGGCGTGAAGATCGCGGATAACCAGAACACGTTGCGCGCGGGTCCGCGCGGTCCGTCGTTGCTGGAAGATTTCATCATGCGTGAAAAGATCACGCACTTCGACCATGAGCGCATTCCGGAGCGCATCGTGCATGCGCGCGGTTCGGCGGCGCACGGCGTGTTTCAGGTCTACGAACCGATGGCCGAATACACCAAGGCAGCCTTTCTACAGGACCCGTCGGTGCAAACGCCCGTGTACGTGCGCTTTTCCACCGTGCAGGGCCCACGTGGTTCCGCCGATACCGTGCGCGACGTGCGCGGCTTCGCGACGAAGTTCTACACGTCGGAAGGCAATTACGACCTGGTCGGCAACAACATGCCCGTGTTCTTCATTCAGGATGCGATCAAGTTTCCCGACTTCGTACATGCCGTGAAGCCCGAAGCGCCGAACGAAATGCCGACGGGCGGCTCGGCGCACGACACCTTCTGGGACTTCGTGTCGCTTGTGCCTGAGGCTACGCACATGGTGTTGTGGACGATGTCGGACCGTGCGATCCCGCGCAGCCTGCGCACGATGGAAGGCTTCGGCGTCCACACGTTCCGCTTCATCAACGCGAAGGGCAAGATGCGGCTCGTGAAGCTGCACTGGCGGCCCGTGCTCGGCTCGTATTCGCTGCTGTGGGACGAAGCGCAAAAGCTCGCGGGCAAGGACCCGGATTTCCACCGGCGTGATTTGTGGGAAGCGATCGAGTGTGGCGACTATCCGGAGTTCGAGCTGGGCGTGCAGATCATCGAAGAAAAAGATCAGGATTCGTTCGGCTTCGATCTGCTCGACCCGACCAAGCTCGTGCCTGAGGAGATCGTGCCCGTGAAGATCATCGGCAAGATGACGTTGAACCGTAATCCGGACAACTTCTTCGCCGAAACCGAGCAGGTTGCTTTCCATCCGGGTCATGTCGTGCCGGGCATCGATTTCAGCAACGACCCGCTGCTGCAAGGGCGATTGTTCTCGTACACGGATACGCAGATCAGCCGGCTTGGCGGACCGAACTTCCACGAGATTCCCATCAATCGGCCCGTCAGCCCGAACATCAACAACCAGCGCGACGGCATGCACAGGCAGACGATCAACGTAGGCCAGGCCTCGTACGAGCCGAATTCGGTGAGCGACGCATGGCCCAAGGAAACCGATCCCGCTGCAAAGGATGGCGGTTTCGAAAGCTATGCCGAGCCAATGGAAGGCACGAAGATCCGCGTGCGCAGCGAATCGTTCGCCGATCATTTCTCACAGGCCGCGCTGTTCTATCAAAGCATGAGCGACGTCGAGAAAGAACATATCGCACTCGCGTATCAGTTCGAGCTGGGCAAGGTGACGAAGCCGGAGATTCGCGCGCGCGTGGTCAACGAGATTCTCGCGAACTTCGATGCGGATCTCGCCGCGACGGTGGCGGAGGGTCTCGGCCTGCCGAAGCCTGCCAACGGCGCGCGGGCAGCAGGCAAGCAAAAGCCTTCGCCAGCGTTGAGCCTGCTGAACCGCGGCGTGCCAGGCATCAAGACACGCAAGATCGCGGTGCTCGCCGCGCCGGGCAGCGACGGCGCCGCCATCAAGAGCGTGCAGGCGGCGCTGAAGTCGCAGGGCGCGACGCCGTTGCTGGTCGCGCCGACACTCGCGCCCATCGACGGCATGAACCCTGATGCGACGATCTCCGGCATGCCGTCGATCATGTTCGATGGCGTCGTGGTCGTAGGCGGCGCGCAGGGCACAAAGGCGCTCGCGCAATCGGGCGACGCGCGCCACTTCGTGCTCGAAGCGTTCCGGCATCTGAAGGCGATCGCGGCAACGGGCGCGGGCAAGGACGTATTGAGCGCGGCCCATCTGCCCGAGAAAGGCGATGGCGTGTTCATCGGTGACGACGGCAAGGTCGATGCGCTGTTGAAGCCGTTCATCGAAGCGGTGGGGCAGCATCGCGTATGGGCGCGTCGGCAGATGGCTGAGACCGTGCCTGCGTGAAGAAAGCGACGCACGAGCAGGCGTAGAAACGCCGTTGCTGCCATCGTGCCGCAACGGCGTTTTTTCGAGCGAGGAGAAAAGCGGCTAACGGCGCATCGAAGGCGAGCCCTCACGCTCGACGGCCTGCAAGCGCCAGAAGCCCGCGACGGCGTCGGGCCGTGAGTGCGAGACCCACGTCGCCTGGCCTTGTGCCGACGTCACGTTCCCATGCCGGTCGACGCGCACGCCGTACAGCGTGACGAGCGGCGCTTCGCTGCCGCGCGCGCACAGCGACATGACGTGCCCGTCCTCGCGCACCTCGCCCGACGACGGCAACTCGACGCCGCGACGATCCTGCGACGTCCACGCGTGGTTGATCGTGTCGAGCCACAACACCGCGTAGTCGTGATTGACGGTCGGGTCGGATGTATTGATCAGAATCGACAGACGCATGAACCCTCCATGTCCGCATGATTGCAGCCGCCCGGACCTCGCGGCAGGGCAATGGCTTTCGCCTTGTAAAGCAACGGTTGTTCCAGGTTTTGGGATTCGTCCGCGTTCGCGGTGCAGCAAGGCTGGCCGCCAGGATGCACGCTGTTGCGCTGCACAGTGTTCTGTACAAACTGCACGGCGGGATTGCCGTTTTTACGCGGCATCCTGATTCGCCGCGCATCGCGATGCGGCGCGCGAAAAAACGTACACTCACCGTATTAACGGAAACGGCCTTCTTCATGCCATGCAGCAGAGAACGGTCCGTCATTCAGCAGGCGTTGCACAGGAGACAGCATGGATCTGTTCATGTCGATGGAAGCGTTCGTGCGGGCCGCCGAGGCCCAGAGCTTCGCGAGCGCCGCGCGCCAGCTGGGCGTGGCGAAATCCGTCGTCACGTCGCGCGTGAAGCAGCTCGAGGAGCACTTCGGCGTGCCGCTCTTTCATCGTTCGACGCGCGCGGTGCGTCTGTCGGAGATCGGCGAGACGTATTACCGGGAATGCGCCGAACTCGTCAACAAGGTCCACGATCTGTCCGGCCGCTCGGCCGCGCAGCACGAGTCGCTGTCGGGCACGCTCAATGTCCATGTGTTGCCGGGTTTCGCGCTCGGCCATTTCTCGCGCGCGCTGATCGAGTTTCGCGAGGCGCATCCGCGCATCGAGTTCGTCGTGACCGTCAACGACCGCGTGATCGACCCCGTGCAGGAAGGCTTCGATCTCGCGTTGCAGATCTATCCACCCGCGTCGAACCTGCTCGTCGAACGGCGGCTCTTTCCCGTGCGCGGCGTGCTGTGCGCAGCACCCGGCTACCTGAAGGAAGAGCCCGTGATCGAAACGCCGCTCGACCTGCTGCGGCATGATTTCGCGCGTTACTCGTACTACCCGTGGGGCGACAAGTGGCCGCTGATGAAGGGCAACGAGTGCTTCGAAATCGCGCTGAATCCGGTGCTGAAAACCAATAGCGTCCACTTGCTGCTCGAATTCGCGCGGGCGGGCGCGGGCGTCGTCTATTTGCCGACGATGGTCGCCGCCGCCGATCTGCTCGAACGCCGTCTGGAGCGCGTGCTGCCCGATTACGCTGCGCCGCCGCTGTGGCTGTCGGCCGTGTACCCCGCGTCGCATCGCTCGACGGCGAAGGTGAAGGCGTTCGTCGACTTCCTGCGCGGGCGTTATCTGCGCGAGCCGCAATGGGACAAGGCGCTCGGCATCGCACCCGACGATGAAGATACGAAGAGCGTCGGCGAAGAACTCGCCGACCAGTGAGCGCCACACGAGCCGCGCGGGCCACGCGGGCCGCCCCGCAGGTCTGAACGACCACGCCAGGTAATTTCCCTGGGGTCATCTGCCCGCACCCAGCGTTCTGATTTGCCGAACCTCGGATCATTGCTGTTGCGCCTCCCGGCACTTACTCTTGCGTCCATGGAATCACGCAAGACCACGCAAGCCGTGGCCGACAGAATCAACGCAGATTCAAGGAGGCAGACATGCAGCAGACCTGGTTGGGGAGTCTCGACAACTACCGAAAAGGCTCCATCGAAATTATCAAGGGCAAGCCCGAGCACTACGCAATGTCGAATGTGTTCGAAGTCGCGAGCCATGCCGCGCCGTACGAGAAGATCGTGGTCGGCAAGAACCTCAAGTACGTGATCGAAACGCTGCGCGCGGAAGGTACGTCGCCGTGGTTCACGGCATCGCACGACGAGTTCTGCGTCGTGATGGACGGCGAGATCGACGTGCATTTCATCAAGCCTTCGGACGGTCCGCTCGTCGATGCGCAAACCGAGGGCAGTGTGCGGCTCGACGGCACGCCTTCAGGAAAGAGCATGGGCTTCGTGCGGCTGCGCCGCGGCCATCAGGCGCTGTTGCCCGCGGGCGCCGCGTATCGCTTCGAGACGGCAGGACAAGGCGTGCTGCTCGTGCAGACCATTCTGGGCCGCTATTCGGTCGAGAAGTGGAAAGACATCTGCATTCAGTAACGCACAACCTTTTTCTGGAGTCGGTCATGAGCACAGTCAATACGCTGCAAAACGTCAGCGCGGGCGAGCCGGATGCCGCCACGGGGTATCGCACGTTCCGCCTCGGCGATTTCGAGTTTTCACGCGACGCCTACTTCGTCACCGTCAAGTGGCCCGCGAAAGGCGAGCAGCGCTCGCATCAGATGCACGCCGACGACTTCCTGCGCGCGATGATGCGCGACGTCGCGTGGGGCTTCTTCTACGGTTGGGTAAATTTCGACGAAGTGATCGGCACGCGCAATCACTACGGCAAGGTCGACATGTATGCGGGCGCGTATAACGCGAGCTTCCGTGACGCCGCCGTCGATCATACGCAGCAGTTCGATACGCCCGTCATCATGGCGACCTTCAAGGCGATTCTGCGGGACTGGGTCAACGAAGGCTTCGACCCGTTCGCCGCGCCCGAAGAGACGGGTTCCGCATTCGGCGCGAAGCATGGCGACAACATCGCGGCGATCGAACGCACGCGCATCGCGACGAAGCGCATGCCGGGACTGGAAGGCGATTCGCCGCTGCGCGACGATTTCCCCATCAATCGACAATTCGCCGATGTCGCGCAGGACGAGCCGGAGATTCACGCTGCGCCCGGTTTCGAGAAGGAACTCCATGCGTTCAGTCTGTTCAAGTATCTGTCGCGCTCGGATGTGACGTGGAATCCGTCGGTGACGTCGGTGTGCAAGCAGAGCCTGTTTTGCCCGACGACGGAAGAATTCGTGCTGCCCGTGTTTCATGGCAACGATCGCGTCGAGTGGTTCCTGCAACTGTCGGATCAGATCATCTGGGATGTCGCCGACAAAGATACGGGCGAGCCGCGTGCGCGCATCACGATGAACGCGGGCGACATTGCCGCGATGCCCGCCGATATCCGCCACAAGGGCTATTCGCAGAAGCGTTCGATGTTGCTGGTGTGGGAGAACGCGACGCCCGATCTACCGAAGCGCTACGAGAGCGGTGAACTGCCGCCGTATCCGATTCAGCTTTAAGCACTTCCTTTGGTGGTCTCCGATACACGGCGCCGGATAGCCGGCGCCGCGGGGACGCTCACGCCCAAACGCCTCATCGAGCAGGACTGACATGCAAACGCAACTCTTCATCGACGGCCGCTTCGTGCCATCGCTCTCGGGCGAAACACTCGCGACGCTCAACCCTCACGACAACTCGGTGATCGCCGACGTTGCGATGGCGAATCGCGCCGACGTCGATCGCGCCGTCGCTGCGGCGAAAGCGGCGTTCCCGAAGTGGAGCAACATGGCGGGCGCCGAGCGCGGACGTCTGCTGCTGAAGCTCGCCGATGCGATCGAAGCGAATGCGGACCGGCTCGCGCGCCTCGAATCGATCGACACCGGTCATCCGATCCGCGACACGCGCAATCTCGACGTGCCGCGCACGGCGGCGACGTTCCGCTATTTCGGCGGCATGGCCGACAAGTTCGAAGGCTCGGTGATTCCCGTCGAGCAGGGTTTTCTGAACTACTTGACGCGCGAGCCGGTCGGCATCGTCGGGCAGGTGGTGCCGTGGAATTTTCCGCTGATGTTCACCAGCTGGAAGATGGCGCCCGCGCTCGCAGCGGGCAACTGCGTAATCATGAAGCCCGCCGAACTCACGCCGCTTTCGAGTCTCGCGATTGCCGAGCTGATGGCCGAGGTTGGCTTTCCGCCGGGTGTCGTCAATATTCTGCCGGGGCTTGGGCATGTGGCGGGCCAGTACATCGCCGAGCATCCGGAGATCGGCAAGGTTGCGTTCACCGGCTCGACGGCTGTGGGGCGCAAGATCGTGCAAGCGTCGAGCGGCAATCTGAAGAAGGTGCAGCTCGAACTGGGCGGCAAGGGCGCGAACGTCGTGTTCAGCGACGCGAATATCGATGCCGTCGTGCAAGGCTCCGCGTTCGGCATTTTCCATAATCAAGGGCAGGCGTGCATCGCCGCGTCGCGGATGATCGTGCATGAATCGATCGCGGATGAAGTGCTGGAGAAGTTCGTCGCACTCGCGCGTTCGATCCGTATCGGCGATCCGCTCGACCCGTTGACGGAAATGGGCCCGCTGACTTCGCGCCAGCATCGCGATCGCGTGCTGTCGTATGTCGATATCGCGCGCGAGCAGGGCGGACGCGTGCTGTCGGGCGGCAAGTCGCCGGACAACGCGGCGCTCGCCAACGGCTGCTATGTCGAGCCGACCATCGTCGAAGCGAAGCCGACTGATCGTGTATCGCAGGAAGAAGTGTTCGGCCCGTTCATGAGCGTGACGACGTTCCGCACCGACGAAGAAGCGCTCGCCATTGCGAACGGCACGGAATATGGCCTCGGTGCAGGACTGTGGACGCGCGACCTGCAACGCGCGCATCTGATTGCACGCGAAATTCATAGCGGCATGGTGTGGGTCAACTGCTACAAGCGCGTGAGCCCGGGTTCGCCGTTCGGCGGCGTCGGCGCGAGCGGCTATGGGCGCGAAATGGGCTTCGAAGCGATGCGCGAGTACACTCAGGCCAAGTCGGTGTGGATCAATGTCGATGCGCAGATCCCGCCTTATTATCCGCGCTGAATTGTGCTGAAACCGTGCTGGAACGCTAACGTCATGGAACCGTTCGTCTATCAGGGCTTGCCTTCGCGCGTCGTATTCGGCGTCGGCAGTCTGGATCATCTGGGCCGCGAGATCGAATTGCTCGGCGCGCAACGCGCCATCGTGCTGTCGACGCCGCAGCAGCGCGCACAGGCCGAGCAACTCGCGGAACGCATCGGGCCGCGCGCGGCGGGTGTGTATGCCGAAGCCGTGATGCACGTACCCGTCGAAACGGCGCGTGCAGCGCGCGACTACGCGGCACGTGTCGGCGCCGATTGCGCGATCGCCATCGGCGGCGGTTCGACGACGGGCCTCGGCAAGGCAATTGCGCTCGAAACGTCGCTGCCCATCATCGCGATTCCGACCACTTACGCGGGTTCGGAAATGACGCCGATCTACGGCCTCACGGAAGGCGGCGTGAAGAAGACAGGCCGTGACTTGCGGGTGTTGCCGAAGACGGTCATCTACGATCCATCTTTGACCATATCACTGCCGCCCGCGCTTTCGTTGACGAGCGGCATCAACGCGATTGCACATGCCGCCGAAGGTCTCTACGCGCAGGACGCGAATCCCATCATGAGCCTGATGGCGGAAGAGGGCATACGCGCGTTGGGCGACGGCTTGCCGCGCGTGATGAAGACGCCTGACGATCTCGATGCGCGCGCCGCGTGTCTCTATGGCGCATGGCTGTGCGGCGCGGTGTTGGGCAGTGTCGGCATGTCGCTGCATCACAAGCTGTGTCATACGCTTGGCGGCACGTTCAATCTGCCGCATGCCGAGACGCACACGATCGTTTTGCCGCATGCGCTCGCGTACAACCGCGCGGCGGCGCCGCACGCGATGCAGCGTATCGCGCGCGCCCTGCATGCGGACGATGCCGCGCAAGCCGTGTTCGATCTCGCGCTCGACAACGGCGCGCCGATCGCGCTGAAGGACATCGGCATGAAGGAAGGCGATATCGATGTCGCGCTCGATCTCGCGCTGAAGAGCCCTTACTGGAATCCGCGCGCGGTGGAGCGCGAGCCGCTTCGCGCGTTGCTGGAAAATGCTTACGAAGGACGCAGGCCCACATAGCGCAGGCGCTATATTCCTGAAGCAATGAACAACGCAACCAGCGCCAAAAGAGCGTGAGGACATCATGAGAGAGACACACGGCAATTCCGCAGTTCACCCCACAACCGACATCGTGCTCGCCACGCTTTCGGGCTGCGCCGACGCGCGCCTGAAAGAGATCATGACGGCGTTAATCAAACACGTACACGCGTTTGCCGAAGAAGTGCAGCTGACGGGCGACGAATGGCGGCGCGGCATCGAGTTCCTCACGCAGACGGGCAAGAAGTGTGACGGCATTCGCCAGGAGTTCATTCTGCTGTCGGACACGCTCGGCCTGTCGATCATGCTCGACGCGATTCATCGTCAGCACGACGTGACGGAATCGGCTGCCACGGAGCACAGCCTGCTCGGTCCGTTCTATCGCGAAGGCGCGCACGACGAAGCGTTCGGCGCGAACATCGCCCGCACGGAAGGCGAGCCGGCACTGTTTCGCGGGCGGCTGATCGACGAGTCGGGCCAGCCCGTGCCGAATGCGTTGATCGAAGTGTGGGAGACGGCCAATAACGGCATGTACGAAGGACAGGACCCGGACCAGCCGGAGAGCAATCTGCGCGGCCGCTTCCGCTCGGGACCGAACGGCGAATACGCGTTCCGTTCGATCAAGCCGACGCCCTATCCGATTCCGACGGACGGTCCCGTCGGCCAGATGCTGCTCGCGCTCGGCCGTCATCCGATGCGGCCCGCGCATGTGCATTTCCTGATTCAGGCGCCCGGCTACGACACGCTCACCACGGCGCTGTTCAGTTCCGACGACCCGTATGTCGATTCGGATGCGGTGTTCGGCGTGAAGCCCTCGCTCGTGGTCGAGTACCTGACGAACGAGAGCCGCGCCGACGCGAAGGAATGGGACTTGCCGAGCCCGTTCTTCGACGTGCAACGCGACTTCGTGCTGACGCGTTCAGGCGGAGCGGCATGATGATGACGGCAATGGCATTGTGTCCGCTCGATGACATCCCCGATGGCGGTGGCAGGCAGATCGCGTCTGCCGAAGGGGGCGAGGCTGCCATTGTCGTGCTGCGCCGCGGCGATCGCGCGTGGGCCTATCGTAATGTATGCCCGCACTTCTCGATCCCGCTCAACTACGAGCCGGACACTTTCTGGACCTATGACAGCGAGCATCTGATGTGCGCGCATCACAGCGCGATGTTCCGCTTCGAGGACGGCGTGTGCGTCGATGGGCCTTGCCTTGGCGCAGCGTTGACGCGCGTCCCCGTGCGCGTCGAAGCGCGGATGGTGATCGAAAGTCAGGAAGACGACGCCGCTTGACGAATCCGCGCGCGTGGGCGGCGCTGGAACGTCAAATCGGGCAGAGTAACGGCGTGGCGGGGCGGTATCTGCTATCGTTCGCGTCTATGCTACCCATCATCTCGGTCTCGAATCTGTCGAAGACATACGCGTCGGGTTTCCAGGCCCTCAAGCGTATCGACCTGTCCATTCGCCAAGGCGAAATCTTTGCATTGCTTGGGCCGAACGGCGCGGGCAAGACCACGCTCATCAGCATCATCTGCGGCATCGTCAATGCGACGGAAGGCACCGTGACCGTCGACGGCCGCGATATCCGCAACGACTACCGGGCCGCGCGCTCGCTAATCGGGCTTGTACCGCAGGAACTGACCACGGATGCCTTCGAAACCGTCTGGGCGACGGTCTCGTTCAGCCGTGGCCTGTTCGGCAAGCCGAAGAATCCGGCGCATATCGAACAGGTGCTGCGCGATCTCTCGCTGTGGGAGAAGCGCAATAGCCGCATCATCCAGTTGTCGGGCGGCATGAAGCGGCGCGTGCTGATCGCCAAGGCGTTGTCGCACGAGCCGCGCATCCTGTTTCTCGACGAGCCGACGGCGGGCGTCGACGTCGAACTGCGCCGCGATATGTGGAAGCTGGTGCGCTCGCTGAGCGCGAACGGCGTGACGATCATCCTCACCACGCATTACATCGAAGAAGCGGAAGAGATGGCCGACCGCATCGGTGTGATCAACGGTGGCCAGATCATGCTCGTCGAAGACAAAGTGGAGTTGATGCGCAAGCTCGGCAAGAAGCAGTTGACGCTGCAACTCGAAACGCCGCTCGCGAGCATTCCAGCGTCGCTCGCGGACTATGGGCTGGAGCTTGCGAACGACAACGGCGAACTGATCTACACGTACGACGCCGAACGCGAGAAGAGCAGCAGCATCGTCGCGCTGCTCAACGATCTCAGCGAAGCGGGTATCCGCTTCAAGGACCTGCACACCACACAAAGCTCGCTCGAAGACATCTTCGTGAGTCTCGTACACAAGCAACAACAAGAGGAGAGCGTGCGATGAACATCCATGCCATCCGCGCAATCTACCGCTTCGAAATGGCGCGCACCGGGCGCACCCTGATGCAGAGCGTGATCGCGCCCGTCATTTCGACGTCGCTCTATTTCATCGTGTTCGGCTCGGCGATCGGCTCGCGCATCCGCGAAGTGGAGGGCATCAGCTACGGTTCGTTCATCGTGCCGGGGCTCATCATGCTGTCGCTGTTGTCGCAGAGCATTTCCAACGCGTCGTTCGGTATCTATTTTCCGCGCTTCACCGGCACCATTTACGAACTGCTGTCGGCACCCGTGTCGTATCTGGAGATCGTGATCAGCTATGTCGGCGCGGCGGCGACCAAGTCGATCATTCTCGGTCTGATCATTCTGGCCACGGCGGGGCTGTTCGTGCCGTTGCAGGTGCAGCATCCCGTCTGGATGATCGCGTTTCTCGTGCTGACGGCCGTTACCTTCAGTTTGCTCGGCTTTATCATAGGTATTTGGGCCGACAACTTCGAGAAGCTGCAACTCGTGCCGCTGCTCATCATCACGCCGCTGACGTTTCTCGGCGGTAGTTTCTACTCGGTCGCGATGCTGCCGCCCGCGTGGAAAATCGTCACGCTGTTCAATCCGATCGTCTATCTGGTCAGCGGCTTTCGCTGGAGCTTCTTCGGGCTCGCGGATGTCAGCGTCGGCATCAGTCTCGGCATGACCGCGCTGTTTCTTTGCATCTTCCTTGCAGTGATCGCGTGGATATTCAAAACGGGCTATCGCCTGAAGTCGTAGTACGATGAACGTCGTTGGCGCGAAGCCGACATGGGAGAGGCTGCGGGACACCGCATCGCAGCCGTTCGATATCGCAGCATGGCGCATTCAGCGAGACGCGAGCGACAACCATGGCCACGACGCAATCACGACCGCTCGGCGCATTCGCCGCGCACGTCCGCAATAACGAGGTCGAGCTGACTGAACGCTGGCTGAAGGCCGTGTTCAGCGATGTCGAGCTGACGGAACCCGACCGTCTGACCAACGAGCAATTGACGGACCACGTACCCGACATTCTCGATTCCATGTGCAGCGCGCTGGATCAGCAGGACCTCGAAGAGGTCGAGCCCGAAATCGAGCGCAAGGCGAAGCTGCACGGCAAGATGCGCTGGAAGCAGGGCTACCGCATCGACGAACTCGTGCGCGAGCTCGATCTGTTCCGCCAGGTGCTGATGGGCGCGGTCGTCCAGTACGCGGAGACGCATCCCGCCTTTACGCGGCGTCACGAAGAACGTGCGCGCTATTTCATCGACGAGGCCGTCAGCTTCGTCACGCTGACGTCGATACGTGAAGTCGTCACGGAACGCGATCGCAAGATCGACGAGTATACGGGGCGGCTCGAACGCGCCAATCACGAACTGCTTCTCAAGCAGAAACTGGTCGGCGAACTGTACGAGTCGCGCATGCAGATCACGCGCAGCGTCGTGCATGATCTGCGAAACTTTCTCAATGTGTTTTCCATGGCGTTGCAGCTCGTCGCGCGCGCGCCGGCAAAAACCGAGGCCGCGCTTGCGCTCGCGAACCGGCAGGCCGCCGACATGAAGGTGCTGGTCGATGAACTGGTCGAGTATTCGGTCGTGCTCGGCGACACGAATCAGGCCGCTGTCGAAACCGTCGATCTGCACGCGCTGTTCGAAGAACTGGTCGCTTCGTGCGGCCCGGCGATCCGCGAGAAAGGGCTCAAGCTGAATGCATCGTTCGACGGGCAACTGGCGTCCGTGCAGTCGAACCGCCTCAAGCTCAAGCAGATCGCGATCAATCTGATGACGAATGCGTCGAAGTACACGAAGGCAGGCGAGGTGACGCTGGAAATCAGGGCGCGCGGCAACGACGCATGGTGTCTGCGCGTGTCGGATACGGGGGTGGGCATCGGCGCATCGGATCGCGATCGCGTGTTCAAGGAGTTCGAGCGCGCCAATGACGACGACGTGCCCGGCGCGGGTCTCGGCCTCGCTATCGTCAAGGAGTTGTCACGCATGCTCGACGGTGAATTGCGCTTCGATTCACAACGCGGCGTCGGCACGACGTTCGAGATCACGTTCCCGATGCAGCTTGCGCCCGCCTGAACCGCGGACGCGCAGAAGCGCTAGCGCAATAAAAAAGGCCGGGCAGCGATGCCCGGCCTTCTTCAAACTGCGGTGCTGAAATCGGCTCAGCCGAACAGCTTCATCGCCTGCAGCAGCGTGTTCACCACGCCCCACGTCAGCGGAATCAGCACATACACCCAGAACACGGCGAGCAGGCCCTTGTTCGTCGGATGAGGCGTTTGCGTCGACATTGTGTTTCTCCTTTGTCTGACCTTATTTGGCGGCCGCGAGTTGCGCGTCCGTCATGTGATGCTTGTCGTGAACGTGCTTGACGAGCAGGTTGCAGATGAAGCCGATCACGAGCAGCACGGTCATGATGTGGACGGTCATCGTGTACGCGTCCGCTTTCGCCACGCCATGCGCGACCTGATAGGCACGGATGTAGTTGACGAGCACGGGGCCCGCGACGCCCGCTGCCGCCCACGCCGTCAGCAGACGCCCGTGAATGCCGCCGACGAACGCCGTGCCGAACATGTCCGCGAGATAGGCCGGCACGGTCGAGAAGCCGCCGCCGTACATCGACAGGATCACGCAGTAGCACAGCACGAACAGCGCGATGTTGCCCGTCGACGCGAAGCTCGGCACGAGCCAGTACAGCACGGCGCCCAGCGCGAAGAAGATGAAATACGTGTTCTTGCGGCCAACGTAATCCGACGCCGACGCCCACACGAAGCGGCCGCCCATGTTGAAGAGCGACAGCAGGCCGACGAAGCCCGCAGCAGCAGCGGCGCTCACCGTGTCCTTGAAGCTTTCCTGGATCATCACGGAAGCCTGGCCGAGAATGCCGATGCCCGCCGTCACGTTCAGGAACAGCACCAGCCAGATCAGATAGAACTGGGGCGTCTTCAGTGCCTGGTCGATATGCACGTGATTGCGCGTGATCATCTTCTGCTTCGTCTCGACGGGCGGCGTCCAGCCGGCCGGCTTCCAGTCGACGGGCGGCACGCGGATCGCGAGTGCGCCGATCGACATCGAGATGAAGTACGCGATGCCCAGCACGATGAACGTTTCAGCCACGCCGATGCTCGTCGCGCTCTTGAAGTGGTTCATCAGCGCGACGGACAGCGGGGCGGCGATCATCGCGCCGCCGCCGAAGCCCATGATCGCCATGCCCGTCGCCATGCCGCGGCGGTCCGGGAACCAGCGGATCAGCGTCGACACGGGCGACACGTAGCCGAGCCCGAGCCCGATTCCGCCGATCACGCCATAGCCGAGATACAGCAGCGCGATCTGGTGCGTCCACACGCCGATCGCCGAGACGATGAAGCCGCCGCCGAAGCAGCATGCGGCCGTGAACATCGTGCGGCGCGGACCGACTTTTTCGAGCCACTTGCCGGCGAACGCCGCCGACAAGCCGAGGCAGACGATCGCGAGCGAGAAGATCCAGCCGAGCGTGGTCAGCGACCAGTCGTCCGGCGTGGACTGCGTGATGCCGATGACTTTGGTGAGCGGCCCGTTGAAAACGGAGAACGCATAGGCCTGGCCGATGCACAGATGCACGGCGAGGGCGGCAGGCGGCACCATCCAGCGGGAAAAGCCAGGTTGGGCGATCGTTGCCTGTTTTGAAAAGAATGATGGCGAGCTGGCGTTACCGCCGGGCTCAGTGATGCTGCTCATGGTCGGTCTCCGATCGGGCTAAACGTCTGGTTATCGGTTGCTATTGCCAAAACTTGAGGTAGCGCAAATTTCGGAAGATATGCTGGGCTGCAACATATTTAGAAACGTGCTACCTGGAGGCCAAATTCGGCAATGGCGAGACGATAGGTGCCCGCGATCAGCTTGGCAATATGAGAATTAAATGCATATGAAAACCGCCGGGACCGTTGTGCGCAGCGGGATACAGCGATTTCAAGCGACATGCTGCCGCAGGTGACCGCTTGACGCGCCACGCGCCGGTATTCATTTCGGGGCCGAATCGATTTGGACGCGCCAGTTGCTGCGTACGCACATAGAAAGGCTCGCGCGTGGCTTTTTGGAATAGCGTTGGACGTCGTTTTGGTACTGACAAACGCTTCTAGAAGTACAGTTTGCAGCGGACGAAAAAGCACAGTATCGGCTGGGACGGCCAGCCATCGCGGTTCCGGGCCCGGCGTGCTACGTTGGCATTGTTGCGGCCGCTGAACAACTGTATCTGATATACCACATACAACATACTTGATTTTTTCCGCGACGCAGCATATGATTGAGTCATCGAATCACTCAATGACGGGAGCATCAAATGGATTTCGTATCGCTTGCATTCTTCGCCGTGGCTGTCGTGGGCCTGGGTTCGGCCGCAACCGTGCTGCTGACCAAGTGGATTCCGCAGCATGTCGCCGAACTGGCATCGAAGCACGGGCGTTATGTCGGTCTTGAAGCCGCTACCGTGCGTGAAGCTACGCCGTACCGCGCGCGTGTCGAAGCCGCGATGAACGCGGTCGGCTCGTCGAACTAAGCAGTGTCCACACCCGCACTGAACCTGCCTCTGGCGCTGCAGCCCATCGGCAACAGCGCCAGCCTCCGCGATCAGGCCTACGCGTTATTGCGTCAGGCCATCGCGGATGCCGACATTTACGCGTCAAGTGAAGAGATTCGCCTCGACGAGCGCGCGCTGAGCGAATCGCTGGGCGTGAGCCGTACGCCCGTGCGCGAGGCGATGACGCTGCTGGAGCAGGAAGGTTTTCTGCGCATGGTGCCGAGGCGCGGCATCTATATTGTGCGCAAGAGCAAGCGTGAGATCGTCGAGATGATCCAGATGTGGGCCGCGCTGGAAAGCATGGCCGCGCGTCTCGCCACGCTGCACGCAACCGACGAGGAAATTGCGCGGCTGCGGCACATGTTCGATCAGTTCCGTGATTCGACGCCGGCCGAACATATCGCCGAGTATTCGGACGCGAACATCGCGTTCCATCAGTCCATCGTTCAGCTGTCGAAGTCGCAGATCATTCTCGACACGATCAAGAACATCTTTATCCACGTGCGCGCGATCCGTCGCATGACGATCTCGCAGAGCGACCGCGCGTCGCGCTCGATCGTCGATCATCTGCGCATCATCGAGGCACTGGAAAAGCGCGACACCGAACTCGCCGAGCGTCTCGTGCGCGATCACTCGCTGGGACTGGCGGCTTTCGTCGAAGCGAATTGCGATTTTCTCGACTGAGCGTTTGCTGCTCGATGTATCCAAAGGCCAGCGGAACTGATAGTCCGCTGGCCTTTTTCACATCATGACTGCATGGCTTTGAGCATCGTCTCGCCGAGCGCCGCCGGCGACTGCGCGACGTGAATGCCCGCCGAGCGCATCGCGTCGATCTTCGCGCCCGCCGTGCCCTTGCCGCCCGAGATGATCGCGCCCGCATGCCCCATCCGGCGTCCGGGCGGCGCGCTCGTTCCTGCAATGAAACCAACTACCGGTTTCTTCGAGCCTGAATCCTTCAGAAACTGCGCCGCGTCCTCTTCAGCCGAGCCGCCGATTTCGCCGATCATGATGATGCCTTGCGTGTCGTCGTCGGCGAGGAACATCTCCAGGCAATCGATGAAGTTCGTGCCGTTGACGGGATCGCCGCCAATGCCGATGCACGTGGTCTGCCCGAGGCCTGCCGCCGTGGTTTGCGCGACGGCTTCGTAGGTCAGCGTGCCGGAGCGCGACACCACGCCGATCTTGCCCGGACGATGAATGTGCCCCGGCATGATGCCGATCTTGCATTGGCCCGGCGTGATGACGCCCGGACAGTTCGGCCCGATCAGGCGCGTTGCCGACCCCGCGAGCGCGCGCTTCACGCGCACCATGTCGATCACGGGAATGCCCTCGGTGATACAGACGACGAGGGGAATCTCCGCATCGACGGCTTCGAGAATCGCGTCAGCGGCCATGGGCGGCGGCACGTAGATCACGGACGCGTTCGCGCCCGTTGCATCGACGGCATCGGCGACGGTGTCGAACACGGGCAACCCGAGATGCGCCGCGCCGCCCTTGCCGGGCGTGACGCCGCCAACCATCAGCGTGCCGTAGGCGAGCGCCTGCTCGGAGTGAAACGTGCCTTGCGATCCCGTGAAGCCCTGGCAAATCACTTTCGTGTTGCGATCGATCAGTACGGCCATGTCAGTTCGCCTCCGTCGCGTTGTTTTCCTTCACTGCGGCGACCACCTTGCTCGCTGCGTCGGCGAGATGATCGGCCGAGAGAATCGGCAGGCCCGAGTCGCGCAGGATCTGCTTGCCGAGTTCGACGTTCGTGCCTTCCAGCCGCACGACGAGCGGCACGCGCAAGTCCACTTCGCGCGCGGCGCTCACGACGCCTTCGGCAATCACGTCACAACGCATGATGCCGCCGAAGATGTTGACCAGAATCCCTTCCACTTTGGGATCGCGCAGAATCAGGCGGAACGCGGTCGCGACGCGTTCTTTGGTTGCGCCGCCGCCCACGTCGAGAAAGTTCGCCGGCTCGCCGCCATAGAGCTTGATGATGTCCATCGTCGCCATCGCGAGGCCCGCGCCGTTCACCATGCAGCCGATGTTGCCGTCGAGCGTCACGTAGTTGAGGCCATGCTTCGCGGCTTCCAGTTCGGCGGCGTCTTCTTCCGCTTCGTCGCGCAGCGCTTCGATGGACGGATGGCGGAAGAGGGCGTTGTCGTCGAAATTGATCTTCGCGTCGAGCGCGATCACGTCGCCTTGCTGCGTGACGACGAGCGGATTGATCTCGACAATCGACGCATCCAGTTCGACGAACGCGCGATACGCGTTCGCGATGAACTGCGTCGCCGACTTGATCTGCTTGCCCGTCAGCCCGAGGCCGAACGCGATCTGGCGCGCGTGGAACGGTTGCAGACCCGTCGCGGGATCGATTGCGACTTTCAGGATTTTTTCGGGCGTGCGTGCGGCGACTTCCTCGATCTCCATGCCGCCTTCCGTCGAAGCCATCACCGTGATGCGCGACGTGCTGCGGTCGATCAGCATGCCGAGATACAACTCGCGTTCGATCGCGCAGCCTTCCTCGACATAGACGCGCTTCACTTCGCGTCCCGCCGGCCCCGTCTGCTTCGTGACGAGCACGTGCGACAGCATCTGCGCCGCATCGAGACCGACATCGCTGACTGACTTGACGACGCGTACGCCGCCTTTGCCGTTCGGATCGTCGGCGAAACGGCCTGCGCCGCGCCCGCCCGCATGAATCTGCGATTTCACGACCCACACCGAGCCGCCGAGCGCAAGCGCCGCGTCCTCCGCCTCCTGAGGCGTGAACGCGACGCGCCCATTCGGCACGGCGACGCCATAGCCCTTCAGCAGTTCCTTCGCCTGATATTCGTGAATGTTCACCTGTCTCCTCGCTGAGTGGATTCGACGCTCCGTGGCGTCAATTGAAAGGGCGGTCGGCTCAGGGTAGAAATATGGTATGTGATATATCAGAGATGCTCAAGCAGATAAATGGATCGGGGTTTTCCCTTTGTGAAGCGAGTCCTTAATGCGAAATTTGGCGTCTTCGCCTTGTTTCGCAAGGCTTTTATCGTTTCTCAAGGATTCTGCTTACGAAGGTGAAAGCGCTTGCAGCGATTAGATATATCACATACCGTATAGAACACGGACGATCGAAAACAGAGCGTCAAGTGCTCGGAGGGGACACAACATGGGCAAGGCACTCGACGGTGTGCGCATTCTCGATTTCACCCACGTGCAATCAGGCCCGACCTGCACGCAGTTGCTCGCGTGGTTCGGCGCAGACGTGATCAAGGTAGAGCGCGCGGGCGCAGGCGACATCACGCGCGAACAGCTGCGCGACATCCCCGATGCCGACAGCCTGTATTTCACGATGCTCAACCACAACAAGCGCTCGGTCACCATCGACACGAAGAATCCCGAAGGCAAGCTCGTGCTCGAGGCGCTGATCCAGAAGTGCGACGTGCTGGTGGAGAACTTCGCGCCGGGCGCGCTGGACCGCATGGGTTTTACGTGGGGGCGCATCCAGGAGCTGAACCCGAAGATGATCGTCGCGTCGGTCAAGGGCTTTGGTCCCGGGCCGTATGAAGACTGCAAGGTCTACGAGAACGTCGCGCAGTGCGTGGGCGGCTCGGCCTCGACGACGGGCTTCGATGACGGCCCGCCGGTGGTAACGGGCGCACAGATCGGCGACAGCGGCACGGGCCTGCATCTGGCACTGGGCATCGTGACGGCGCTCTATCAGCGCACCATGACGGGCCGCGGCCAGAAGGTGCTCGCGGCGATGCAGGACGGCGTGCTGAACCTGTGTCGCGTGAAGCTGCGCGACCAGCAGCGGCTGGAACGCACGGGTGTCATGAAGGAATATCCGCAGTATCCGAACGGTACATTCGGTGAGGCGGTGCCGCGTGCGGGCAATGCGTCGGGCGGCGGGCAGCCGGGCTGGATTTTGAAGTGCAAGGGCTGGGAGCACGACCCGAACGCGTACATCTACTTCATCACGCAGGCACCCGTGTGGGTGAAGATCTGCAACGTGATCGGCAAGGAAGAGTGGGCTACCGACCCCGAGTACGCGACGCCGACCGCACGCCTGCCGCGCCTGAAGGAAATCTTCGCCGAGATCGAACGCTGGACGATGACGAAGACCAAGTTCGAGGCCATGGAAATCCTGAACAAGTACGACATTCCGTGCGGCCCGATCCTGTCGATGAAGGAGATCGCGGAAGACGACTCGCTGCGCAAGACGGGCACGATCGTCGAGGTCGATCATCCGGTTCGCGGCAAGTATCTGACGGTGGGCAACCCGATCAAGCTGTCGGACAGCCCGACGGACGTGACGCGCTCGCCGCTGCTCGGCGAGCACACGGACGAAGTGATGGCCGAACTCGGCTATTCGCGTGAACAGATCGAAGCGCTCAGAACAGCTGGCGCGATCTGAGCGAAGCACAAAACGAACAAGCGGAACACGCGCGTATGCGCGACGCAAGGAGATGACATGCCGGAAGGTGCGGGCTTCATCGCGTGGTCGGGACTCGAGCGCCTGGAGCTGTATGTGTTCGTGTTTTCAGGCGCATTGCTGCTGGCGATCGCGTCGACCGCATTCGTCAACCGGCTCACGCATCGCGGGCGGAACATGCGGCAAGTCGCGGCGGGCGACAAGATCGTCGATCTGCTGGCGATGGGATTGTGTATCTGGCTTGGTTACGCTTTTGTCAACGAGCCGGCGCAACTGCCGGGCATCGCGGCTCTATTTGCTGTGAGCCTGCTGGCGGCTGCGCTGGGCGCGCATGTGATGCTGACCACGCACGCGCACGATGCGCGCGCGCCTGCGCATTGCGGCATGTTGGCGCGGCGTGAAGTGTCGTTGCGCGTCGCGTGGGACGGCGACCCTGCGCGCATGCAAGCCGCCGACGATTTCATGCAGCGCTGGACATGGACGAGCAATCCGCGCCGCACGCAGGCGCGCTGCCTGTCAGCTGCGAGGAGCCTGCATATGACGCACGCTGCGATGCGCGTGCGCAGCCGCCAACGTTATCAGGTCAAGCGTCACTGAAGTCACTGAAAAGTCACTGAACAAAACACAGGACGGCCGCGCTTCGCGAATCGTCAGATTCACGAAGCACAGCCGACGGAGAGAGTCATCGATGAACTGCAACCCTGCGTCATTGAGCGACGGACTCGCGATAGAACTGGCTCTTCCGGTCGAAGATCAGCTGCGCGAGAAAGTCGGCTTCATAGGCGTTGAGCAGATGCGATTGAAAGCGCTCGATATAGGCGGTAATGCGCGCCATTTCATTGCTGACATCGTCGAAGAAATCGAGCGTGGCCTGGCTCCAGCGAAACCGCAGGCCCAGATCGCTGAACGCGGCGTTGTAGGCGCTCAGCAGCGCTTCATTGTGCAGATCGGCAGACTGATTCATCGCAATGCTCCTGTGTCGAGTGACGAGGCTCGTCAGAAGCATAGGAGCCGCAATGAATCCGCAATAGTTAAAGTTTTATTGGCTATCCATAGCGCGTCACTTATGGACGGCAAGTTGATTCACGCGCGTAATCTGCTCGATCAGGGCCGCGCCTTCTTCCATCAGAAAGCGCTTGAACGCCACGGCAACGGGCGGCAGCCGCTTGTTCTTGCGATGCACGACGTACCAGTTGAGCATCACCGGAAAGCCTTCGACATCCAGCACGACGAGATGCCCGACCTGCAATTCGAGGCTGATCGTATGGGCGGACAGAAACGCGATACCCATGCCCGCGATCACGGCCTGCTTGATGGTCTCGGTGCTCTTGATTTCCATCGCGATCTTCAGGTTCGTGAGGCGTCCCGCAAAGCCTTCTTCCATCGAATTCCACGTGTCCGAGCCGCGTTCGCGCACCACGAAGGCCTCGCTCGCAAGCTGGCTGATCTTGATGTTGCGCTTGTTGGCAAGAGGATGCGTGGGCGCCGCGACGATCACATACGGATGCGGCGCGAACACTTCGTTGATCGCATCCATTTCCTGCGGCGGACGCACCATCACCGCGAGATCGGTCTGATTGGTCGACAGCTGATGCAGCAGTTCTTCGCGGTTGTGTACGGCAAGATTCAACTCGACACCCGCGTATCGACGCGTGAACTCGGCAAGCAGGCGCGGAAAGAAGTAGTCGCCCGCGCTGATCACGGCGACGTTCAGCTTGCCGCCCGATATGCCCTTGAGCTGGCCCATCGCTTCGTCGACTTCATGAAATTGCTGAATGATCGCGCGGCTGTAGTGAAGCATTTCGGTGCCCGCCGGCGTCATGTAGATCTTCTTGCCGAGCTGCTCGAAAAGCGGCAAGCCGGCGTGCTCTTCGAGCTGCCTGACCTGGGTGGAAACGGCGGGCTGCGTGAGATGCAGTTCCTCCGCCGCGCGCGAGAAGCTCAGATGCCGCGCCACTGTTTCGAAGACTTTCAGCTGGCGGAGGGTCGCGTTACGCATTGTCATGGCGGATGTATAAGCGAAGGTGAATCCTCATGGTAACAAACTTTAATTATCAGTAATTCAGCATTGACCCTAGCATGGATTCTGTAATGGACGATTCGCAGCACAAGCATCGGGTTAACGCTTAAAACAAGGCTCCGATGCGACAAATACAAGAGCCGGTGACAGGTACTTTTAACAGGCGAATAAAGCAGACGGTAAATCGGCTTAAAGGTTTTTTTAGAAAAGAAGTAGTGGAATTGGCATTGCGCAATACCCCGAAGCAGCCCGTTTGGGGACACAACTATAAGGTGGCATGCATACAGACCGGCGCTTTGGCCGGCTGCCCTAAATAGATAGCGGAGACAGGCACATGAACAGCATTTCTCAGCAAGCTCCCGTTGCGTTCTGGCGCAACCGGTGGTGGCAACTAGCATTTGGCATCCTGTGTATGGCGCTCGTCGCCAACCTTCAGTACGCGTGGACGCTGTTCGTCACACCGATGAGCACAAAGCATCATTGGGGGCAGGCTGAAGTTCAGCTGGCGTTCTCGATCTTCATTCTGACCGAGACGTGGCTGGTGCCGGTGGAAGGGTGGCTGGTCGACCGTTTCGGTCCGCGTCCCGTCGTCGCGGGCGGCGCGATCTGCGCGGGCCTCGCGTGGGTGATGAACTCCTATGCGACGACGTTGCCGGAGTTGTACGCCGCATCCGTGATCGCCGGTATCGGCGCGGGTGGCGTGTACGGCACGTGCGTCGGCAACGCATTGAAGTGGTTCCCGGACAAGCGCGGTCTCGCCGCTGGTTTGACGGCAGCGGGCTTCGGCGCAGGCGCGGCCGTCACGGTGATTCCTATTGCAAACATGATCACGCGCACGGGCTACGAGCACACGTTCATGTTCTTCGGCATCCTGCAGGGCGTGTGCATTTTCGTGCTCGCGCTGTTGCTGAGAAAGCCTGATGGCGCAAAGGCACCGCCCGCCAAACGCAAGTTCGCGGTCACCAAGCAGGACTACACGCCGGGCCAGATGATCAAGTCGCCTGTGTTCTGGGTGATCTATGCCTCGTTCGTTGCAGTTGCCGCAGGCGGCCTGATGGCGACCGCGCAGCTCGGTCCGATCGCGAAGGACTGGGGCCTCGCGAAACTGCCGATGACGCTGTTCGGCGCCACGCTGCCGCTGCTGACGATGACGCTCTCTATCGACAACGTCTGCAACGGCTTCACGCGTCCGCTGTGCGGCTTCATCTCCGACAAGTTCGGCCGTGAAAACACGATGTTCGCGATCTTCATCGGCGAAGGGCTCGCGCTGCTCGGGCTGATGGAGTATGGGCAGAACCCGTATGCGTTTATGACGTTCGCGGCGCTGATCTTCCTGTTCTGGGGCGAAATCTTCTCGATCTTCCCGGCCATCTGCGCGGACACGTTCGGCAGCAAGTACGCGGCGGCGAATGCGGGCACGCTCTATACCGCGAAGGGCACGGCATCGCTGATCGTGCCGATCGCTTCCGTGCTCGCGGCGACGGGCGGCTGGAACCTGGTGTTCATCGTCTCGGCCGTCATCACGATTGCGGCGGGCGTGTCGGCGAAATTCGTGCTCGCACCGATGCGTGCGCGCTGGATTGCGACATCGAACGAGGCGTCTCACGAACGCGAGCCGGAACTGGCGGCAAACGGACCGGCCCTGCGTCACTGGCCGGAACAGACGGGCGAATAAACACGTTTCACTTCAACCTGGCGACCTGAACACATGAACGTATCGTTGCAGCAATTGAAGGTGTTCGTCGCCGTCGCGCGTCAGCGGAGTTTCACCCGCGCGGCGCGCGAGTTCGATCTGACCCAGTCGGCCGTGAGCCGGTGCGTGCGTGAACTCGAAGAGGCGATTGCATTGCGCCTCTTCGATCGCACCACGCGGCAGGTCGAACTGACGACAGCGGGTTCAAGGCTCGAACGGCGCATCGGGCGCCTGATCGAGGAAATCGAACTGACGTTGCGCGAAGAGCGTGCCGCGCACGAGGAGCACACGGGCGTCGTGGTGGTCGCATGCGATCCCGTGACGTCGTCGGGCTGGCTGCCCGAGCGGCTCGCGCGCAGCGCCGCGATCTTCCCCGACCTGATCGTCACCGCGAAGGAACAGCCTCAACATGCCGTGCTCGCCGCCATCGAGCAGGGCGAAGTTGACTTCGGCGTACTGTGCGACGCGCACGTCGCGGGCGCCGATGCCTTTCACACGCAGCCGCTCGTCTCGACGCCGTTGTGCGCGGTGCTGCCGCAGGCGCATCCGCTCGCCTCCGGTGCCGCGCTGCACTGGGAAGCGCTGCGCAATACCAGGACTGTCACACAGCTCGTCACGTTGAATGCGGAAGCGGGCACGCGCAACGTGACAGAGCGGGCATTGAACATGCATCGTATCGATGCGGCGCGCGCCAACGAATGCGGGCATCTCGCCGCGGCGTTGCGCATGATCGAACTCGGTCTCGGCATTGGCGTATTGCCCGTGGACCAACATTCCGCCGCGCTGCCGGCGTCGCTCGTCGCGCTTCCGCTCGTGCCTGAGGTGTCCGTGACGACGATGCTGGTGCGCCGCCGCAACCGCTCGTTGCGACCGAATGCCGAAGCCGTCTGGGCGCTGTTCGCCGGCAAGGAATTGCCCGACCATGCTGGCGCGTCCGCGACGCCTGGTGCAGCATCTATCAATCCAGCCATAAAAGGAGCCACACACGAACCGATGCCGTGCGTACCCGATGAGGCGCTGATGCGTGCTTCATAAGCGCGAGGGTGCGGGCGGTTCAGCCAACGGTTCGCGAAGAAGCTATATCGCAATCGCAAGGAGTACGAGATGGACACTGAAACCGACCTCAGACGCTACGATCTTCTCATCGACGGCAAGCGGCTGCCGCCCGGCACCGGCGAATACACCGTCAACATCAACCCCGCGACTGAAGAGCCGATAGCGCTCGTCGCGCAAGGCAGCGCGCAGGATGTCGATACGGCCGTCAAGGCCGCACGCGCCGCGCTGAAAGTGTGGAACGGCATGCGCGCCGCCGAGCGCGGCCGCATCCTGATGCGCTTCTCCGAACTGCTTCGCGAACGGCAGGACGAAATCGTTGCGCTGGAAAGCCTCGACGCGGGCAAGCCGCTCGCCGCCGTCAAGCGCCAGGACGTGCCCGCCGCCATCGACACGCTCGCGTACTACGCCGGCTGGTGCGACAAGATCAACGGCCAGGTCGTGCCCGTGCGTCCCGACGCGCTGACCTACACGGTGCGCGAGCCCGTCGGCGTGGTCGGCGCGATCGTGCCGTGGAATTTCCCGCTGATGATCGGCATGTGGAAGATCGCGCCCGCGCTCGCATGCGGCTGCACGATGGTCGTGAAGCCCGCGGAGATTACGCCGCTGTCCGCGCTGCGCATCGGTGAGCTTGCGCTGGAGGCGGGCGTGCCGCCTGGCGTGCTGAACATCGTGACGGGCAAGGGGCGCGTGGTCGGCGATGCGATTGTCGCGCATCCGGGCATCGACAAGGTGACGTTCACGGGTTCGCCGTCCGTCGGGCGCGGGATTTTGCAAGGCGCAGCGAGCAACTTCAAGCGCGTGACGCTGGAACTCGGCGGCAAATCGGCGAACGTGATTTTCGCCGATGCGAATATCGACAACGCGGTCCGCGCGGCCGCCTCGGGCATTTTCTTCAACACGGGGCAGGTGTGTTCGGCGGGCTCGCGCATTCTGGCGCATCGCGATGTCTACGACGAAGTGGTCGAGCGCCTCGCGGCGCGCGCGAAAGCGCTCAAGGTCGGCGATCCGTCCGAGCGGGAAACGACCATGGGCCCGCTCGTGTCGGCCGCGCAGATGAAGACGGTGCTCGATTACGTGGACATCGGTCGCAACGAAGGTGCGTCACTTGTGACGGGCGGCGCGCGCATCGGGCAGAAGGGCTTCTTCGTCGAGCCGACGGTGTTCGCGAACGTCGAGCACGAAATGCGCATCTCGCAGGAGGAAATCTTCGGGCCAGTGGCAAGCGTCGTGCGCTTCAACGACGAAGAGCACGCCGTGCGCATCGCGAACGGCACCGCGTACAGCCTCGCGGCGGGCGTGTGGAGCGCGGATATCGGCCGCGTGCATCGCGTCGCGCATGCGCTGAAGGCGGGCACAGTGTGGATCAACACCTACGGCTATACCGACGTGCGCCTGCCGTGGGGCGGCTCGGGTGATTCGGGCTTTGGCCGCGAACACGGCGATGTCGCGATCGAAAACTTTACGGAACCGAAGTCGATCTGGCTCGCGCTCGAACATTGATCGCGGCGCGGCAATAAAAAACGGATCGGACGTATTGCGTCCGATCCGTTTTTTTTAAGCGCCGCGGCGAAGATTCAACTCGAGCGCCGCACCAGCAGAAAGCTCACGCCGATCGCGCCGAGAAATGCGCCGCAGCAGCGGTTGAACCAGCGGCGCACGGTGGCGCGCGTCAGCCATTTGCCGAGATACATGCCCGCCCACGAATACAGCGCGATCGCGAACCATTCGAGCACGAGAAAGCTCGCGCCGAGCACGGCGAACTGCGGCAGCATCGGCTTCGAAATATCGACGAATTGCGGCAGGAAAGCGGTGAACACCAGAATCGCCTTCGGATTGCCCGCCGCGACAAAGCATTCCTGGCGCGCGATGCGCCACAGCGATGCGTCGTCCTGTTTCAGCGCGTCCATCGGTCCGGCGTCGCTGCGCCACAGCTGGATAGCAAGCCAGATCAGATAGGCGGCGCCCACCAGTTTGATCGCGAGGAAGAACAATTCGGATGCGTGCAGTACGACGGCAAGTCCCGTTGCAGCGAGCACCAGCATGCCCGCAAACGCGACCAGCCGCCCGCTGCCGGCGACGAATGCCGTCATGAAGCCGTGCCGGGCGGCGACGTTGATCGACAGCAGATTGTTGGGCCCGGGCGCCATGTTGATCGCGAAGCACGCGGGAAGAAAAAACAGCCAGGCGGTGAGAGACATGACGGCTCGCTCGGACGGGCCGCCGCGCGGCGTTGGTTCGCATGGCGCGCGCGGCGGCGAATTCAGATGGGGAATATCCGATTGTAGCGAAATGCTGGCTGCGGACATGCCGCAGCGGAAGGAAATTGCGCCGCAACCCTGCGGCGCCAGCGCGGAGGAGCGCGCGCCTGTTATTCGACGGGCTGAAGCGCCTGATGAAACGAGGGATCTCTGACGATCGTATCAACGCTGATTTTCACGACGTCGTCGAGTGCGAGTGCGGGGTTCGTGAACTTCTGCCGGAACAGATGGACGGTATTGCTCTTCACATAGACAGTCTGCTTCGTCGACGCATTGGTGACGAAGTAGCAGATGGTCATGGTCCACGTGGCCCGCGGCCGCGCATCGTCCACCGACAACACATCGATTCGGCCGCTCAGCACCAGCTTATCGTGCGTCGTCACGGCGACGCCCGACTTGCGCCATGCGGACACGACGGCGTCGCGCACCACCGACTCGACACCTTTCTTCAAGAGGATCGACGTCGTCGCCGTGTTGGCGATGCGGTCGAAGGTGACGTGGCCATCGCGCGCGGGCATGTACGCGAAGTCGCGGGCGGAGGCGATGACGAGCGCGTTGTCCGCAGGCGTCGTCGAGGTCGACGCGGTGGAGCGGGGCACGAAGAAGGAGCACGCGGAGCTGAGGAGCGCGAAGCAGGCGATGCTGGATCGTTTGAGCAGAAGGGGGTTCACGGCAAAGGCGCAGCGGGCGTGCCGCTGCGGGATGAAAGTCGAAACCCGAGAGTGTGTCGCGCGGACCTGAGCGCGAATATGAGACGTGTCCTAAAAATACCGCCGCTGCGTGGGATCGAAATCACAAGCGGTCGAACAATTGGCCACGGTCAATATGTGCGCGGCGGGATCAGAACCCTGACGGGAGACTGTTTAGCGGCGATTCAGCTGCGTTCGCGGCGAGTCTTTTGAGCGGCAGCAATGTGCCAGCCCGCTATCTCAATAAAGTGCGTGTCTTATCGCATTAAGAGTGTTCTTACAGTCTTTTTTTGGATAGTCCGCGATACTCATCGACGCTCATTTTCATCCAGACAAAGAGACCCTCCATGCTTGACTCGTCCGCACTTCAATCGATGAAACCGCTTTTCATGACGCCATGCTACGGCGGCAACGTCATGGCGAACTATGCAAATAGCCTGCTCGCGCTCAATAACGCGATGTGGCAGACGGGCATGCAGGGCTCGGTGCGAATCCGTTCAGGCGAAAGCCTCATTACCCGCGCGCGCAACGAGGCCGTCGCGGAATTCCTGCTTGATCCGGGCTACACGCATCTGTTCTGGATCGACGCGGACATCGGCTTTTCCGTCGATCAGGTGTTGCGGCTGCTGCTTGCCGATCGTGATGTCGTGGCGGGCGTGTATCCGCTCAAACGTTTCGACTGGCCTGGCGTGCTGCCCGGCGGACTCACGCAGGAAACCTTTGCCGCGCGCTATCTGCGTTATCCCGTGAACGCACACGACGGCGTCTCGCCGGCGATCGACGGTGACGGCTTTCTCGAAGTCAGCGAAGCGCCGACGGGCTTCATGTGCATCAAGCGCAGCGCGCTTGAAACAATGATCGCGCGCCTGCCCGAACTGAAGTACGTGCCCGACGGTCCGCCGGATTCGCCGCTCTACGATCTCTGCTACCGCTTCTTCGATGTGATGGTCGAGCCTTCCACGGGCCGTTATCTGTCGGAAGACTATGCGTTCTGCCGGCGTTGGCGCGATATCGGCGGGCAGGTATTCGTCGATACGCAATCGAAGCTGTCGCATCAGGGCCTCTACACGTGGCACGGCGATTTCGGCGCGTCGATTGCGGCGAGTCCGTTGACGGCGATTGGCGGCGAATGCTGACGTGCAGCGGACCCGACGCATGAACATGGAAACCAACGAACTGAGCGTGCGCGCGCGTGGCGGCACAGAATTGATGCTACGAGCGCTTCATGCTCGACTCGACCCGGAACTGGTGCGGCAGTTTCAAATCATTCCCTCCCGCGTGCGCGAACTCGACCCCGACCGTAAGCGCATTCTCTGGTTGCACGACAAACCAAGCCGCGAAGAATCCAGTTTCCTGGAACAGGCTGAAAATCGCGCGGCGTTTGCGGGCATTGTGTGTGTGTCGCATTATCAGGCGGCGCTTTATCAGATGATTCCTGGCGTGCCTTACGCGGAGATGAGCGTGTTGCAAAACGCAATCGAGCCATTCGGCGCCTATCTTCCGCGACGCACCGAGCGCATCCGTCTGATCTATCACACGACGCCCGATCGCGGCCTCGAAATCCTCGTTCCCGTCTTCGAATATCTCGCTGCGCGTCATCCCGACATCGAGCTGGACGTCTTTTCAAGCTTCAGCATCTACGACTGGACGGAGCGCGACGCGCCCTATCAGCCGCTGTTCGAGCGATGCCGCGCGCATCCGCGTATCCGCTATCACGGCGCGCAGCCAAATGCCGTCGTGCGCAAGGCGCTGAGCGAATGCGACATCTTCGCGTACCCGAACATCGAGCCGGAGACGAGTTGCATCGCAGCCATCGAAGCCATGTCGGCGGGCTGCTTCACGGTCTGCGCGGCATACGGCGGCTTGCCGGAAACCTGTGCGAACTTCGCGAGGCTCTATCCGTTCACTGAAAACCTGCAGGTACACGCGCAGCGCTTCGCCGCCGTGCTCGACGATGCAATCGAAACTGTCCGGCTGCGCAAAGCGGAAGACGAGTACTTGCGCGCGCAACAGGTCGAATATTTCACGCGCTTCTATTCGTGGGACAGGCGCATCGGCGAATGGGATGCCTATCTGCGCGGCTTGCTGTAACGAGCGGCTGTAGCCTGAAGCCGTCGTCCGCAACGGACGACGGCTCGCTTTTCTGAATGCAAACGCATTCAACCTAAGAAAGTTTTAAGAAAATTAAGAATTAGGCGATTCAGCCCGCGTCCTCCGTTCCCTAAACTCAAAAGATCACTTGTCGGGCTGCGCGGCGCGATGGAGCGACCAGCCGGTCGCGGGATCGATCGATCCGTCTTCGCCTCGCCACGCGCCGTAGCCGTGCCTTCCCGGTACAGCCGCTCATGCCCGCCGCCCTTTGATTCCAACGCGAGAACCCGACGTGAAGCATCTACGATCATTCCTCGCGCGCAGGCAGGGCATCTCTACGGCAGCGGTTCGTCCGCTGTCCGTCAAACGCAAGACGCTTTCGAGCGTGGCCGCTTTTTCGGCATTGTGGATCGGCGCTTCGGTCGTGCCTGGCACGTCCACCGCCGTGGCCGCTCCGAAGGCGCACAAGCATGGTTCCGCTCACAAGCAGCAGCGCCATCATGCACTTGCACACGAGATGACATTGCCGGGCGCGCAACCCGCCACTTCGTTCAATGCCGTAGGGGCTTCGTCGCGCGACGCCGATCGCGCGCTGGCCGAATCCATTGCCCATCCCGCCGACGATGTATTGTCGGCGCCGGCCATCGCCCACCCGGACGACGGGGCCACGCTCGCGCCCGCATACTCGACGGCATCGATCACCGTGCGTGTACCGTCGAACGAACTGGTGCTCGGCACGGTCTGCGCCACCACGCCGACAATGTGCGTACCCGTTGCGCATGACCGTTCCGACGATGGCCACGAATGGTCGGGCCGCGTGACGCCCGAGGGCGCATTTGGCGACCTCGCCCAGGCGACGACGCCATTCGGCGACGCCACCGGCTTCGGAATGGCCAACGATGAGCCTCGCTTGAGCGCCGGCCCGATCGGCACCACGCTGCGCGAGTCGCTCGCACAAGCGGGTTTTCCGGCGACGGTCGTCGCACAGATTGGCCGGATCTTTGCTGGCCGCGTGGATGTCGATGCGCCTGCGCAGACGGGCGACGAATACCGGATCGTGATGGACGCAACGGGCGAATCGGGCGCATCGCGCATTGCTTCGCTCGAAGTCCGCCTGAATGGCCGCGCGTACGAGGCCCTTTGGTTCACCACGCCCGGCGCATCGCAAGGCGCGTACTACACGCTCGACGGCGAGCTGATCGCGAGCGAGCCGTTCGCGATGCCGCTGGACTACCGGCGCGTAAGCTCGCCGTTCGGCATGCGTATTCATCCCGTCTTTGGCGAGCCGCGCTTTCACACAGGCGTTGATCTGGCCGCGCCTGCCGGCACGCCGATCTACGCGGCAGCCGCGGGCACCGTCGAAATGGCCGTCAACGGCCGTGGTTATGGCAAACACATCGTTCTGCGTCACGAGGACGGCTATTCGACCTACTACGCGCATCTTTCGCTGTTCGCGGGCGCGCTGAAGGTCGGTCAGCGTATCGAGCAGGGCCAGGTGATCGGCTATGTCGGCCGCACGGGCACGGCAACCGGGCCGCATCTGCACTTCGAAGTGCGCAAAGATGACCATCCCGTCGATCCCCTGACGCTGACGGCACATCAGTTCGTCGCGCCGCTGTCGGGCGCCGCGCGCGTCGCCTTTAACGAGCGCGCCGAGGCCGCCCGCACGAGCCTTGCAGCGCTGCCGTCGCCGGCAGTGCGCATCGCCCTGATTCTCCAGCCGCCGCGCTTCTTCTGACGCGGCAATGCGATGGCGCGCCCTGCGCCATCGCCTCTTCCCTTCTCGTCTGTTCTTCTGCCGGTGCGCTTTGGCGGCACGCGGACTTGCGCACCCGTTCGCCGCAGGATTTAATACAGTCGATCCGATGGACGTTTGCGGTCCGGCACCTTTTGCGCAAATCGGCGATGCGCGCGTCGCGCCTCGCCTCGAACGATCCATCCACGCCAGCCCGAAGCGGTCAACGTCACGATGCGCCCTGGCGGCACGCGGTTGCAGTGCGCCCCGATGCAAGCTGTTTCACAAGAACGGAGAAAAGCATGAAGGCCAGCACCATCGCGGAACGGGAAGCCAGCGGGCGCGCGGCCCGCGAACACGCAAAACGCTCCAGCCACCGCGCGATCGGCCATATGCACCGCAATCCCGTCGACCTGCTGCGGCAAAGCAG